>DATFBI010000278.1:0-16186 GCA_035253925.1 Propionibacteriaceae bacterium | reverse complement strand
CAATGGAAGTCGTGGCCGAGCTGGACGCTGGGCAGATCTTCCCAGTCCAGGATGCGGATGGCACATCTCATCTGGTTGAGGTCTACCGCTCGGACCTGCCGTGGAGCCGGCAGCCGCCGTCGGGATTTGACTGGACCTCCGACGAAGAGATGGCTGAGGTCCTCCGACGGGCCAGCTCAGCCGAGTCGCCTCGATGACCTTCCAAGAGAGGATGTCGATCATGGATGAGTTATCAGGGCTGAAGGGCCGCGCTGCATTGATCACCGGCGGGGCGAGCGGCATCGGTGCCGCAATCGCGCGCCGGCTGGCCGGAGCGGGCGCGTCGGTGCAGATAGCTGATCTTGATCTGGCCGGGGCGCAGGCGGTGGCCGCTGAAACCCGCGGTGAGGCTTGGCAGCTGGATCTCAGCGACCCGGCATCCCTTAGCGACCTCAAGCTTGAGGTAGACATTCTGATCAACAACGCCGGGGTTCAGCGGGTCAGTCCTATTGAGGAACTAGAGCCGGAGGCGTTCCACAGGATGCTGATGATCATGGTGGAAGCACCATTCCGACTGATCCAGTCGGCCCTGCCGTACATGTACGCACAGGGGTACGGCCGGATCGTGAACGTGTCCTCGGTGCACGGCCTGCGGGCATCGCCGTACAAGTCCGCGTACGTAACCGCCAAGCACGCTCTCGAGGGTTTATCCAAGGTGACTGCGCTGGAGGGTGGTCCGCATGGTGTGACGAGCAACTGCGTCAACCCCGGCTACGTCCGAACGCCACTGGTGGAAAGGCAGGTCGCCGATCAAGCCAAAGTTCACCAGATCGCGGAGTCTGCGGTGCTGGAAACGATCATGCTGACGCACAACGCCATTAAGCGTTTGGTCGAGCCAGAGGAAGTTGCGGCCTTGGTCGGATGGCTCGTCGGCCCGGATGCGGCAATGGTCACCGGAGCCTCCTACACCATGGATGGCGGATGGACAGCGCAGTGAGCAGCCCTTACCGGTCAATCAGTGTGACGGTCGACGATGGTCAGTTGTATGGCGGCGAATGGAATCCGTCGGGTGGTACGACAGTCGTCGCGGTGCACGGGATCACGGCCAACCACCGTAACTTTGCATTGCTGGCCGAGGCGCTCCCCCAACACCGGCTGCTGGCCCCTGATCTTCGGGGTCGGGGAGCCAGTCGTACCTTGCCGGGACCGTGGGGAATCGACCAGCACGCAGCGGACGTCACCCGGTTGATCACCACCTCAGCCCAGGGCCCGGTGGTGCTGGTCGGCCACTCGATGGGCGGGTTTGTGGTCGCCGCGCTGGCCCGGCGGTTTCCGGATCTGGTCTCGGGTTTGGTACTCGTCGACGGAGGGCTGCCTTTTCCGCTACCCGTGAAAATCGATGCAGACCAGGCCATCGCATACACCCTGGGACCGGCCCTGGAGCGACTGCAAAGAACGTTCCCCAGCCGGGATGCCTACCGCCAATTCTGGCAAGCGCACCCTGCGCTGCAGGATGCCTGGAGCGAAGCCGTCGCTGACTACGTGGACTACGACTTAGTGGGCGACCCGCCGGAGTTGCGGTCCTCGGTGTCGTCCGAGGCGGTCCGTCAGGACGGTCGGGAGCAATTCGGAGATCCGGATACAGCTGACGTGCTGGGCGGCTTCTCCGGTCCGGCGCGGCTGTTGGTCGTGTCACGCGGGCTGCTCGGCCAGCCGCCCGGCCTCTATCCCGAGGAGCAGCTGACGCGCTGGCGCAGCCGACTCCCTTCACTGACCATCGAGGAAGTACCTGAGCTGAACCACTACACGATCATGTTGCACCCGTCTGGAGCAGCCCAGGTTGCGGCGTCGGTCTCGGCGTTGAGCTGATCGACGTTCCCACGCGCGCAGCACGCTGTAGCCCAGGGGCCGATCTCGGGTAGATACCAGCCAGGCGTGAGACAGTTTGAGCACTTCCAACATCGGCGGCTAAGTACCGCCGACCCGGCCGGGAAGGAGGGCCATGAATCTCGAGAAGGTTATCTTCGGCTTCTTCGTGCTGCTCGCGGCAACGCTCAACTTCGGATTCTTCATCGGAGACATCGCTAATCCCGATCTGCACAACATCTACGAGCTGGTCGCTGCGCTCGCTGTCAGCCTGATCGCGACCGTGCTGAAGTTCGGTGACCGCACGCAGATCGGCGCAGTGCACCTAGCGACCAGCCTGGTAGCGGATCTGCAGCTTGTCGCGGCCGGCGTCGTCTGGGTCTGGGCCCACGAGATTTCGGCGGCAGGCATGACCGCAGCCCATACCGCCAGCGTGGTCTCCTTGTCCGGCGGCGCGCTGCTGGCCAACCTGGTTTCGGTCGTGCTGTTGGTGATTGAGACCGTCACCTTCCACCGCGGATGAAAGTGGTGTACCAATGAGCAATCCGCTCTTGATCTTTTGGGCTCAGCTGTTCGGCCGTCGCGGGCCTGACAGACGGCGCCTGCCTCACGCGCACATCGAGTCGTGGAGCCAGGCATCCTCGACCATCTTCTTGGTCATGCGCCGAATGCGGGCGCCGCTGATCATCCTCATCGTCATCTTTTCGGTGAGCGTGGTCGGCCTCACGCTGATTCCCGGTATCGATCCGGATGGCCAGCCGGCGCGCATCAGTCTGTTTGAGGCGTTCTACTTCATGAGCTACACGGCGACCACGATCGGGTTCGGTGAGCTGCCGTGGCCGTTCACACCGGCGCAGCGACTCTGGGTCACCTTCTCGATCTACCTCTCGGTGATCGGCTGGGCGTACGCCATCGGCTCTTTGCTGACGCTTGTCCAGGACCGGTCGTTCCGGCACGCGCTTGCGCTGCGGCGGTTCACTCGGAAGGTGGCGCGACTGCGTGAGCCTTTTCTGTTGATGGCGGGTTACGGACGCGCGGGCGAGCTGCTCGCCAAGGACTTTGACGCCCTCGGCCAGCAGCTCGTGGTGATCGACGAGTCTTCCGACCGGATCGATGCTCTAGACCTCGGGTCCTATCACGCGGACATCCCTGGCCTGGTGGCCGACGCCGGCAATCCGCACCACCTGAGCGCAGCAGGTCTGGAGCATCCCGCCTGCGCCGGCGTACTCGCTCTCACCAACGACGACGAAACCAATCTCGCCGTCACGATGACGGCAGCGTTGCTGCGTCCCGAGCTACCCGTCGTCTCGCGGACCGTCTCAACCCCAATCGGGGAGCGGATGCGTGCCTTCGGAACGCCAGCGGTGGTCAACCCATTTGACCGATTCGGCGAGCATCTACGGCTCGCGGTGCATGCCCCGGCGTCCTACCAGCTCCTCACCTGGCTCGAAGCTGGCCCAGGGGCGGAACTGCCCCGGCGCGGGCATCCGCCCACACACGGCCGATGGGTGATGTGTGGGTACGGCCGCTTCGGTCGCGAGGTCACCGCAGATCTCCGGGCGGCGGACTTGGATGTCACCATCATCGAGCCGGCCGAGTTGGGCGCACCCGAACCGGGAGTGATCGTTGGCGACGCCTCTGAATCGGGGGTGCTGGCACAGGCCGACCTTGGAAGCGCCGTCGGACTGATAGCCGGCACGGACAATGACACGACCAACCTCTCAATGCTCGCCACCGCACGGCGTCTGAACCCCCAACTGTTTCTCGCCGCGCGACAGAATCAGCCGACTAGTGCAGCCTTGTTCCAGGCCATGCAGGTGGATGCCCTCCTGGTGCCGACTGAGGTGGTTGCGCATGAGGTGTACGCCCAAATCAGCACGCCGATGCTGTGGCGCTTTATCCAGGAGATGCCGGCGAAGGGCGAACAATGGGCCGCCGATCTCATCCAGCAGCTGCGACAAAACTGCGGTTACGAGCTCCCCGCCCTGTGGAAGATCAAGCTGGACCGCGAGCAGGCGCCGGCTCTCGACGGCTGGCTCGCGGAAGGCAGAGTCACCCTCGGTGAACTGCTGCGGAGCCCTGAGGATCGGGAGCGGCACCTCTTGGTGGTTCCGTTGCTGCTGCTCCGCGCCGGCAGAGCCGTCCTGACACCCGACGGCGAGACGGTGCTGGCGCGCGACGATGAGTTGTTGTTCGCCGGGCACGGCTCGGAGAGGCGAGAACTCGAGAGCACTATGGTGGTCGACTCGACTGCGGCGTACGTACTGTTCGATCAGCACGTTCCAGCTAGTTGGGTGTGGCGCAAGTTGTCCCGGAAGAACCGGACGCTGAGCACGCTCGAGGACGCGAAGCGATGACAAGCCGGTGACGCATGTCCCGAGTCGCGGCAACCTTGCGCCCTGAACCTGCGAAGGGCGCGAGCTAGCCCCTTTGCTCGTTCATAAAGCCAGCGGGGTGGACTTAAACGATCCGTGGGCTTAAACGATCCGTGTGGCTGCAATGCCTGGCGCACAGTAGCCCCCGAGGTTCACCCGGGTGTGTCCTAATTGGTATGCGGTGGGTGACGTCCGGTACGGCAGATCACAGCAGGATAACGGTTGATTTTCAGGAGCCGACACTTCCGCGATATCAGTCTGGTGGCCTTCCTGGGGTTGTTACGTTGCTGCCTCAAGGGCCAAGGGGTGGCCTTTGACAGTGAACTTTCTCGGGGGAATTCATGCGTGTTGCTCAACTCGTACGCCGAACCGGCCTGGCGGTGGCGCTGGCCGGGGGCGTGGCGCTCGCTGGCTTGGCGACTCCAGCCTTCGCGGACCCGCCCGGCAACAACGGCACGATAAAGATCGACGGTGTGGCCTTCGGCGACCACCCGAACAACGAGCCCCACGTCGGCTGCGAATTCCAGGTCGACTTCTACGGCTACGACGAGGGTGACCTCGACGCCGAAGTGACCTTCAGGTTGCATCCGCCCACCGGCGACCGCCGGGTCCTACTGACGGACACTGTGTTCATTGGTGAGGACGACAACTCCGGCGGGGGTAGCGAAGCAGGGCTCGATGCCTCTGAGACCTACACCCTGGACTTCACCGGTATTGCACCGCACCCGCAGCAAGGCTTCCATGTCAAGCTCACGATCAACGCCGAGGGTTCGAAGGGAGCCGACGTCAAGCACAAGGTCTTCTGGGTCGAGGGTTGCCTGCCGAAGCCCACGGAGAAGCCGACCGACAAGCCAACGGACGAGCCAACGGACAAGCCGACCGACAGGCCAACGGACAAGCCGACCGATAAGCCAACGGACAAGCCCAGCGAAGAGCCGGAGCCGGTGCCCACAGCTGTGCCCGCGGGTGCGGATACCTCCTCCGGCGGTGGTTCGGCAGCCGGGCTCTTTGGTCTGGCGCTGACCGCCGGTGGCGCGGTGGCCGGAACTGCGGTACTTGTCCGCCGCCGTTTCCTGCATGATTCCTGATTCGACGTCTCGCCCGGTTAGCCGGGCATTACGAGGGCTGGCCTGGTTCGTTGCTGGGCTGGCCCTCGTGGCCGTCACAACTGCTTGCAGCTCCGGCGACGACAGCGTTCTCCCTTTCGTGGATTCGACACCGACGCCGCCGGCGATGGCGAGGTCGCCACGGATAACTGAGGTGCCACCTGAACCGACGCCAACGCTGAGTCAGACCGATGACATGGAGGGCCGCCCTCAGACTTTGCGCATTCCCCGAATCGGCGTGGACGCCCGGGTTGTGCCTATCCAGAGCAACGAGGAGCGGGTACTCGAGCCGCCACGAGACCGCAGCCTGGTCGGATGGTGGAGTGACGGCGCCGCCCCCGGCGAACCGAAAGGGTCGGCGGTACTGGTCGGACACTCCGTACGCAACGAAGGCGGAGGTGTTTTCGACGACATGGGGGATTTGAGCCGTGGCGATGCCATCGAGGTCGACGGCTCGAGCTCGACCTGGACTTACCGCGTGCAGTCCATCGATGTGTTGTCGAAGGATGAAGTAGCGCGCAATGCCGAAGAGATCTTCGCCCAATCGGGGGGTGGCCGCCTGGTGCTCATCACCTGCGACGATTGGGACGGCAAGACGTGGCGGTCCAACATCGTGACAATCGCGGCGCCGGCATGATCTGGCTACTCCCACTCCCACGACCGCTGGCGGTACTGACGCGGGACGACGGAGACCAGACACCCGCCGGGGAGAGGCGTCACCTTGAAGTCACTCGGCGACGTCAAGAGGTGGTCAGAGTCGACATGGCCCAGCTCCTCAGGGGTCGGCAGTTCCCATAGCTCGCGCCGGGTCGGAGTCGGGGGCACTGGTGCAGGTGCCGGTTCCGCCGTGCTCGGGAGTCTCGTCCTTACCGCTGCCCTGAGTGCTTCGCCGTGCGGCACGACGGTACCGCACGCTCCGCATGTTCTGCCTCCGCGGTTCACGGCTTCGCATACCGGGCAGCGCCAGATTGCGCTCATCGCGGAGGATCGGTCCGTTTGCGCACTAGCTTCCCAACCAGACGGCCGCCTCGGCGGGACTCGGTAACGGGGGAGCGTCGAAGTGCGGTACGAAGGCCCTTGCCGCGAAGTGCGCTTGGCGGGCCTGGTGCCCGCTCCTCCTCAGTCGTAGGTCGGAGGGCCATTAACGTAGCGTGCACGTGGCCGACCATCGGCCGCCTCGCGGGGGCTGACGACAGCATGGCATCAATCAAATCGGCAAGCTCCGTCGGGAGGTTGCGCCTAGGAACGCGCAGCGTCTCCCCGCTCCTGACCGCCACGGCAGGCTCGTGATATTTCGCCACGTCGAACGGCGGCGGCGCTCCAGTCAGGTACTCGGTGTAGATCAAGCCCAGGGCGAAGATATCGGACGCTACTCCCAGTTCCCCCGGAGTTACCCCAGCTTCTTGGATATAGCCGAGCAACTCCGGCGAGTAGTAGTTAATAGTGCCGACGATCTCCTCAGGCGGTGGCGGTCGGCCAGCGATGTAGGCGCTATCGAAGTCGATCAGCTTCGTGGTGTAGCCCAGCTCCGTGCGCTTGATCAAGATGTTGCTCGGCTTGAGATCACCGTGGACGATTTTCAGATCATGAAGGATCTTGAGGCTGTGCGCCACGGTCTTCATCAGCACGAGTTGCACGCGTAAACCAAGGGCCGAAATGTCGGCACTACTCATACCTTCGGCGTCAACCTTCTCGGTGACCTTGTAGTACTTGGCACCCCAGCGAAAGAAATCCAGTGTGACGATGAGGTTGCCGCCGTACGCCGAAAGCGGCGCTAGTGCGCGCTGGACGCCTCGATGATGGGCTTCGAAGGCGGCACACCGGGCCCGCTTTTTCGCCTTGATCTTTTCACTGCCCGGTGCATTTTCATCCGGATATGTTGGGCTTAGAAACTCCTTGATGAAGTACTGCCGCCCGCCTCGCTCGGCGAAAGTCCATTTGCTTAGGCCGGCACCCACAACTTTGAAGTCCTCAAGGATCCGGTAGCCGTTGAGGATATCGCCGGCCTTCATGACGACGCCTCCTCCGTGTCCTCCTCCGATGCGGATTCGCCAATCGGCCCGCGGTCCACTGTCTTTTGTGGCTCTTCGTCTATCGTCCCGTAGGCGGGCGTCGGCTCGCTCCCGGACGGATCGGCAGCGTCGGAGCTGCCTTCAGCACCAGCAGCGGCAGTCTGCTCCTGGTCTGAGTCGTTAACGGCGAATGATTCATCTTCGGTGAGCGGCTCTGGTCGCAGGTAACGCTCATACTCCGGTTTGTACTGGTTCCACCTTTCGGTCATTTCATCGAGCTGGCGTGACCGAAGTGCCTGGAGTCCTTGTTCTGCCCGAGTGATGGCGTCAATCAGCTCATTGAGCGGCTCGATGAAGTCGGACGCAAGCTCGGCAACCCGTGGCGCAAACAGATTCTGGAACTCTTTGAATTCGGCCCCAACTCCAAGCGTCGACATCGCTGCATCATCACCGGTGATGGCCGCAATTTCGGCCTGTAACGCCGACGACCACGCCTCTGTATTGCGCGCCTCCACCAATCGACTCAGCACCATGTATTCGAAATGCATTGGCGTGCGTACGTACCCAAAGCAGCCATCGGTGGCGCAAATCACCAGGAAAGGTGCCCGGAGCTCCACCCGGCGGTAATTGATGTGGAACTGGGTGTCGGCCGACATCGCATTGCTGACGACGGAGTCACGACGCAAGTTGGCCAGGGCGTCACCCGGATCGCGCAGGTCATCGGTGGTCAGCTGGCGGGCCCCGCCGGGTTGGAAAACGTACGCGCGCGAGTCACCAGCCCAGAACACGTGACCCGCCCAGTTGGGACCGCCAGGTTGGCTGCGCTGCAGGGCAACGAGCGCCATTGTGGTGGGAAGAGCGCGGATCAGCCGGGAGCGCAAACCGCTGGGCGCCGGGTTGAGCTGTTGCAGCCGCTGCTTCAGCGCTTGCTGAACCGAACGCTGAAGGTCCCTGGCGGCAGTCTTGCCATTGAGATGCCAATCAGGCTCCAACAGCTCCACCATTCGCTGTTCAACAACATCTCGGGCCAGGCGGGAGGCGAGATAGGCCCCGGTACGCCGTCCCTCCGGCGTCTCGTAGACGGTGCCGCCCGCGCCACCCATGCCATCGAAGACGCCGACCAGACCAAGATCGGGCCCGTCGCGCAGAATCGGATCAGAGTCCTCACCCTGATCCGGGATCTTGCCGAGATTGAAGGTAAACGAGAGGGTCGGCCCCGGCGTTGCTAGAGGCGCCGAGGCCGACCAGGCACCCGGGCTTTCATTCACACCGAGTTGCCGATCGAGTCGATGATCGTTCCGTAGTCGACTTCGGAAAGGCCGCCACCTGCCTGGGACGGATGATGAACCACGTTCTCCCAGACAGCTGAGATGTCGCTCCATCCCGGGCCGTCCGGGGCGAACAAGATGAGTCGCTTTGAGCTAGAGCCCATTCGGCCCTGCTCGTCTTCCCAGGCATCAGTCAGGGCACTGAAGTCGGTAGGCACTCTCGTCGCAATGTCAGGAGGCAATACCGAGGAGTCGAGCGGTTGGGCTGGCTGGTCGGTCCACACGACAATCACCTGCCGGCGCCGATCCCCGGTCGTCGTCCAGGGCGAGTCGATGGCTAACGCGACTGCCTCCAAACCGGACTCCGGAGCGTCCCCACCGCCTTCGGCTACCAGACCATTCACAAACGCCGAGAAGTCATCCCGCTGATCGGGAAGAGCGAAGAATGGCGACTCGTCCAGTGCGGCCGCACCGTCGGCCGCAAAGTCGCGGAAGCCGATGACACGTACCCGAAGCTGATCAACGTTCTTGCCCTTGGCGGTGAGATTCGACTGCACGTCATCGTAGAAGCGAAGCGCGTTGGCCTTCACCTGATCGATGATCGGCGTCATGCTCCCCGTCGAATCGATGCAGAACACGATGTCGACCGCATAACTCAGACCCCTCGGCGCTGCCAAGCTCGACTGAGCGGCCGCGTCGGATGTATCTGAAGCCGGTGCGCTTGGGGCGGCGGCCTCTGACGGTCCACTCTCCTCCATTACGGGCCATTCGGTGCTGGCCGCGTCACTCGGCGGAGGCTCTGCGGGAGCGGTCTCAGGCGGTGGGGTTGCCGCCGGCGCGGGATTCGGGTTTTCGCTCATACGTCCTCCAGGAGTGGCTACAAATAGAAGCCGCGACCTTGCCGCGGACAAACAAATTTACCCGCGTTCATACGGGCCAAACGCGCCGCTGCGTACGCGGCACCGCCGATTGTCACAAGGTCGGTGTCCCGACATGATCACCACCAGCCCTGTCTGCGGGCCCAGCGCAATAAGATCAACGAAATTGCCAACATGATCAGCAAGAAGATGATCAGCGGAATCCATCGCGTGGAATCGTTGACGATGACGTTCATACCTACAACGGACGACAGCGACGTAATGGGGAGGGTCAGGACCGCGATCACCGCGAGGCGCTCGGCGGCGATTGTCATCTTGGTATCGGTTCGCGCTCGATAGAACTCCGTAACGCCTATCAGAAACCGCAGCTGTGAGTCGCTGATATGGGCGACGGTCTCGTACTGGTCGAGCACGTCCTTCATCAATGCCAGGCCCTCGGCTGGGGCAAAGGTGGTCAGCTTAATCGCGCGCCGATAGATCTCACTTCCCTGCTCAGCCATGGTCTTGATGGTCAACAGTTCATGCCGAGCCGCGAATAACTCACTCAGAAACGCCTGCGGATCATCCCCCTCCTCTTCAGTCATGACACGTTGTTCCAGCAATCCAACCTCGCGTGCGATCTCGGCAACCATTTCCGCTTCTCGGCGCGCGAGCGAGGAGACAATCGCGTACGTAAGTCCGAACGGCGATGTCGGGTGCAGCCGGCCGCTCTCCAACCGGGCTGCCACCGTCTGGGTCTCGCGGAGCGCAGCCTCCAGCGGCACCTTTGGGTTTATCGGCCCGTGCACCGTTATGAGGAAATTTTCGCCAATGAATTGGTCGAGCTCGAGATAGTGCACATGCCCGCCTGCACCAATCTCGGGTGCGTGCACGACGATGAACACGTGATGCGGATACACATGGAGGCGGGGAATGTGGTTGCGATTCCGGCTTTCCGCGATCGCCATCGAATGAAAGTGGAACTCATTGGTGAGCAGTGCTTCTGCTTCGTCACTCCATTCCGGAATATCGAGCCACAGGAATCCCTCAGCCCGCTTGCGTAAGTCCGGGAGCTCCGACACATCGTGAGTGCTCACACCTTTTAGGTCGATCCAGCGCAGCTTCATGGCAATGCCTCCCATCAATGTTGCGTCTATACCCGGCTTCGGCAGCGGTCAAGGCGTGGCTGAATCCGCTGGGACAGGTGTCGGGCTGCCACGAGCAGCTCCTCGTTGGGATGCGTATGACTGGTCTCCGAGCCGAGGTCGATACGTTTCAGGCATGAAGGACCTGATAGTCAGCGGAGCCCGCTGATGCTACACGTCGGTCTGATTTCGCCGCCGGAATCGACGGCCGAGATTCTGCACCTGCTCGATGCCGGCAGGGCTGTGACCCCACCTTTGCGTCAATGAGCAATCTGCTCGCAAACCAAAGTGCGGCGTAGCGCTCCATCGCTCGCCGTCGCTTGTCGGCAAGGAGCCGAGGTCGGCGTCGAGTGCGCACTAACTCCCGACTGCTATGAGCTGGCGTCGGAGTTGCTGCGCACTCAGGAATCACCGATTCTGATGACGACCTTGGCGCGGGCGTGCTCCAGTTCCAGGTAGCGGATCGCATCGGGTGCTTCGCGTAACGGGTAAGTCCGGTCGATGATCGGGGTGACCTTGCCGGACTCGATCAGCTCTTTCAGTGCTTCCAAGCTGTCCTTGATCGGCGGCTGCCCGGTCATCGCGACGATCCGCTGCGAGGCGAAGCGAGCCAGCACTTGGGCCTTGATCATGAGACCGAATGGCCCAAAAAGGCTGCCGCCCTTGGAGACGCCTCCGCCGGACAGCAGGAGTGTTCCGGTCGGTGTCAGTGCACGCCGTAGATGAGTCAGCGACCGATTGCCTACCAGGTCGAACACCATGTCGTAACGCTGCCAGTGCTGCGTGAAGTCCTCCCTGGTGTAGTCGACTACGTGGTCAACCCCGAGTGAGCGCACCAGGTCGACGTTTCTCGTGCTGCACACGGCGGTCACCTCCGCGCCTAGCGCTTTGGCAATCTGTACGGCGAAGGTGCCGACGCCGCCTGAGGCTCCGTTGATCAACAGCTGTTGTCCTGGCTGTACCCGCCCGAGGTCGCGAACTCCGAGCAGGGCGGTGCTGCCGGCCAGTGGCACCGCCGCTGCCTGCTCGAAGGTCAGGTTGGCTGGTTTGAGCGCCACCCTCTGCTCTGGAACGCACCGGTACTCCGCAAAGGCGCCGTCGGCCAAGCCGACGTCGCCGTACACCTCATCACCGGTACGTAGCCCGGTTACGCCGCGGCCGATCGCCTCCACGCGGCCGGCGAAGTCGCGGCCCCTGATCTTCCTCTTGGGCCCGGTGAATCCGAATACGTCGCGAGCTAGCAAGCGTGTCAGGTACGGGTCACCCCGCATGACATGCCAGTCGTGGGCGTTGACAGCAGCCGCGTACACCCGGACCAGCACCTCGTCGTCAGCCGGCACTGGCTCATCCACCTCCCTGAGTTCGAGAACCTCAGCCGGGCCGTACTGATCCTGGACGATCGCTTGCATGTTTTCTCCTTGTTCCTGACCGACGGTGAGTCAGTCATATGGCAGGCCTCGCCCGAGATCAATTTCAAACGGCCTACCATTGGCGGCACCATATGACCCACAAGGGTGAGCCCGCATCACCCTCGGAGAGCTCGATGTCGCAACTGGACGCCGCAACGGTCGTTCAGCGCCTCGGTCTCGGAGACGATCACCGGGCGTGGCTCGCAGAACTGGAAGCCGCCGGTCCGCCGACACCTCCACTCCTCCCCACTCCCGGCGATGTCTCCTTCCTCTTCGAGCGGCTCCGCATCGCCGACGCAGATGCAGCCGATCTCATCAAGGCCTGGCCGTCGTCCGACCGCACCCCTGAGGTGTGGTGGCTGCTCGAGCGCTGTCACCGCCGCATCGTGGCGGATCTGGGCCAAACCTCGGACCTGCCACCGTGGCCCGCCCTGCCAAGCAGCCTCGGTGCGCTTGGGCGGTTCTTCTACGGCTATGTCTTTCTGGCCGCGATCCCTGACGCCCGCCGCTGGCATCAGCGGCACAACATTCCCGACGACGTCTCCTGGGCCACCCTGGCCGACTTGGGCCGCCACCTGGCCGTGTATCGGCGCGTTTACGGCGAAGGTGGCTTGGATGCGCCAATGTGGCTGCGACACCATTTCCGCGGGGCCCTTTACCAGCTGGGGCGGCTACAGTTCTGCCGCTCGCGTGTTCCGTACCAGCCGGCCATGCTGGAGCGCCTCGCGGTGCCGTTCCGGCACGGCGACCCGGCACTCGACCTTCACATCCCCGAGCAAGGTCCGCTGACGTCCGCAGCGTGCGACCACTCGCTGCAATGGGCCTGTGATTTCTTCCAGCGGCACTTTCCTGCCGAGCGCTACCGGGTCGTCACCTGCACCTCGTGGCTGCTTGATGATCAGCTCGCCAGCTACCTCGAACCCGACTCCAACATCGTGCGGTTTCAGCGCCGGTTCAGCCTCTTACCCAGCAGCGTTGACGGCGACGCGGACGTGCTGATGTTCGTGTTCCGCCGGGCCGTGCCCGTCCTAGATGAGCTACCCCAGCGCACCAGCCTCGAGCGCGCCGTCGTCAGCCACCTGCGGGCCGGCCACCACTGGAAGGTCCGCACGGGATGGCTTGACCTTGGGTTGCGACGGTTGGCGGATGGGTAAGGCACCCAAAGAGGACCTCCCCCATTTGCGGGATGTCTGGCCCCAGCTGTGGTGGCAGATGATCAAGTAAGGCAATCCAGGCGACAGGAGTTGAGGCCATGGCGACGGCGGTCGGCATTGATCTTGGAACAACGAACTCGGTTATAGCAGCGATGGAGGGAGGACAGACCGAAGTCATCCCGAACGCCGAGGGCGACAGAACTACACCGTCGGTAGTGGCGTTCCTGGATTCCGGTGAGCGGCTGGTAGGACAAATGGCCAGACGCCAAGCGATCTTGAACCCGAAAGGCACCATCTACTCGGCCAAGCGGTTCATTGGCCGCAAGTATGAGGAGGTGGCGAGCGAACTGAACGCTGTCTCCTTCGACGTCATGCCCGGACCAGACGGCGCAGCACGTTTGGAGGTGGACGGGAAGCAACACGCTCCCGAGGAGATCTCGGCACAGGTGATGCGCAAGCTCGTTGACGACGCCGGCAAGCACCTCGGTGAAAGGGTCACCGAGGCAGTGATCACCGTGCCGGCGTACTTCAACGATGGGCAACGCCAAGCGACCAAGGACGCCGGACGGATCGCCGGCGTGGAAGTCCTCAGGATCATCAATGAGCCGACCGCGGCGGCCCTGGCGTACGGCATGGACAAGCTGGAGAACGAGACCATTCTGGTTTTCGATCTTGGTGGCGGAACCTTCGACGTCAGCATCTTGACGGTCGGCGAAGGAGTCGTCGAGGTCATGGCAACTGCCGGCGATACCCATCTGGGAGGCGACGACTTCGACCGCCGGATCGTCGACTACCTGGCCGACGATTTCAAGAAGGCCAATGGCATCGATCTTCGAGACGATCCGCAAGCTCTGCAACGGCTCTTCGAGGCCGCGGAGAAGGCGAAGGTGGAGCTGTCAGCCGTCACCCAGACCGCGGTGAACCTGCCCTTCATTACGGCAGACGCATCAGGACCCAAGCATCTAAACGTCAATCTCATGCGATCGACGTTCGATCAGCTCACCGCCGATCTTGTTGAGCGGTGCCTGGGGCCGGTGAAGCAGGCAATGGCAGACGCCAAGGTGACCACTGATGACATTGATCAAGTCATCCTGGTTGGCGGCGCTACCCGGATTCCTGCCGTACAGGCGCTGGTACGCCGCTTGACCGGCGGACGTGAACCCAACATGACCGTCAACCCCGACGAGGTCGTGGCCATTGGCGCAGCCATCCAGGCAGCGATCATTTCCGGTCAGGTCAAGGACGTTCTGTTGCTCGACGTCACGCCGCTCTCCCTCGGCCTGGAAACTCTTGGCGGCGTGATGACCAGGGTCATCGAGCGAAACACGACCATCCCAGTTCGGCGTAGTGAGATCTTCAGCACCGGCGAAGAGGAACAGTCCGCAGTCGATGTTGTAGTGCTCCAGGGTGAAAGGGAACGCTCCAGTGACAACCGAGTGCTGGGCCGGTTCCGTCTTGAGAACATCCGGCCCGGGCCGCGCGGTGTGCCTCAAATCGAGGTCACGTTCGACATTGACGCCAACGGCATCCTGCACGTGTCGGCCCGCGACAAGGACACAGGCGCGGCGCACCAGATCACGATCAGCGAGACATCGAATCTCAGTCAGTCCGAGATCGAACGCATGGTCGCCGATGCCGAGGCGCACCGGAGCGAGGACGCTGCGCTGCGTGCTCAGGTGGATGCCCGAAACGAGTTGGACACCGTGGCTTATGAAGTACGCCGGACCCTGGACGACAACGCAGGAACCGTGCCCGATCATGAGCGCGCCCGCGCGGAGTTGTTGATCAACGACGCGCGCACCGCGCTAGAGGAACAAGCAGACATCGATCGATTGCAGGCGCTCGCTGGAGAGCTGCACCAGCTTCTGCAGTCCTTGGCTGCTTCGGCTCGTGCTGGATCTGCAGCTGGAGCTGGCGCAGGTTCATCGCAAGGCCGGAGAACCGAACCGGGCGACAACTCCGATGACGTCATCGATGCCGAGTTCACCGCACGCTGATCATGCCCGAGCAGCAGACCCCTGAGGATGCGTCGACAAGCTCATGGCGTAGCAAAGCCGAGTCCGAGGCGCTTGAGAAGGCCAAGGCACGAATTGCCAAGCTGGAGGAGGGCTGGCGGCGGGCCGCGGCCGAGCTGGACAACTTCCGCAAGCGCTGCGCCAAGGACCTGGTGCGGGCCAGGGAACAAGAAAGGGCCCGTACGGCTGCCGGATGGTTGCCGGTCCTCGACAACTTGGAACGGGCGCTGGAGCATGCCTCATCCGATCCCGGGCAGATCATCGAGGGCGTACGCGGCGTGCACTTGCAGGCTCTTTCGGTGCTCACCGATCTGGGCTTTCCGCGTCGCGATGACACCGGCCGGGCCTTCGACCCGGCGCTGCATGAGGCGGTCGGCACGATCACCGACAAAGAGTTAGTGCCCGGCACCGTTGCCCGGGTGGTACGTCCGGGGTATGGGCGAGACGATCAAATCCTGCGCCCTGCGGCCGTGGTGGTGGCCACCAGGAGTGGCTGATGGCCGGACCTTCTTCTCGGTCGACGTTGTGGACGGCGAGCTTACTGTGGTACCGGTGGGTGAACCGCCGGAGACGAGGGCAGCTGCATGAGTGTAAATGCGGAGGATTCCGCGACGCAGATCGTTGAGTGCTCAAACTGCCACGCCAAGAACCGCGTACCTTCTGTCGCGCATGGGGTACCTCGCTGCGGAAAGTGTCACCAGCCGCTGCGCTGGGTGGTGAACGCGACTGATGCCGACTTTGCATCGGTGGTCGAGGCGGCCACTATCCCTGTGCTGGTGGATATCTGGGCGCCCTGGTGTGGGCCGTGCCGGATGGTGAGTCCCGCGCTGGAGCAGCTGGCGGGTGAGTTTGCCGGGCGGATGAAGCTGGTGAAGGTCAACGCCGACGATTCCCCGGCGGTGAGTGAGCGGTTTGAGGTCCAAGCGATCCCCACGCTCTTGCTCATGGAGCGTGGAGAGGTGATCGATAAGCAAATCGGTGCCGCGCCGGTTGCATACCT
>DATFBI010000277.1:0-3225 GCA_035253925.1 Propionibacteriaceae bacterium | reverse complement strand
TGCCCAAGAAACAGCCGACGCATCTCGGGCAGTACTGCCGCCGCCTCATCGGGCGTGCTCACGATGTTGTTGCCGTTGGCGGCATAGCTGGCCAGGGCGAGGTACATCGCAGCTGAGTTGGAGCGCCGTACGTCGGTAGTGGTCACCAGCATGACTTTGCTTGCCGGATAGGCGGTATTGCCGGCTAGCTGATCCCAGCGGGTGCCTTTAGGGACGAGCTTGAGGTGGGCGTTGACGTCGAAGGTCCAGTGGCCAGCCGGCGCCTTCTTAGCCACACCTGCCTTCTGCAGCAGGTCAACGATGGGCTGGAAGGAAGCGATCGCTATCGGTGAGTAGAACGGTGAATACACCCCGAGTGTCTTGTGCCCGCGCTTGATCTTCTCCGCAGCAGGAGCCGAGGACGGGAAGGCGAAGTCGTAGGCCTTGAGATCAGTAGATGTTGCGATTTCCCGAGACCCAGCGGTATCGACCTCGACCGATAGGCCCGA
Source organism: Propionibacteriaceae bacterium (assembly GCA_035253925.1). Taxonomy (GTDB): domain Bacteria; phylum Actinomycetota; class Actinomycetes; order Propionibacteriales; family Propionibacteriaceae; genus Microlunatus. The sequence continues at coordinate 2,737 of DATFBI010000277.1, read as the reverse complement.
CAGGGCGAAGATCCGCTTCACTTCCGGGTCGGAGAAGAAGGCTTTTTTCTCAGACCCGACGACGCCGCGCACGGTGGTCAGGTCGGTGGGGGTACTCGCGCTCTGACGGATAGGCGAAGCATCTCGAGATAGGGCTATCCCACCGCTCCTGCCAAGCAACTGCCACGCGCCAAGGGCGGCCATTCCCATTAGGAGCAGCACAAGGAGCACCGCCCCGATGATCCGCCTCACGCGCTTGTGGCCTCCTCCGGCGTGCTCGCACCCGCCCCCGAAACGCCGGAATCCGCTGCCGCTGCCGCCGCTCTGACATCGCAGCGAATACCTGACATTTCCAGGATTGGGTGAACATGCGGCACCGGCAGAGATGAATTCTTGGTTATCACCGGTTCCGGATCGGCGGTACAGCAGTCATAGTCGCGGCCCGCGATAAAAGCCGAGGGTTGACATGCCGCTGGAACGGCATCAGGTACCCGAACGCTCGGTGAACTTCTTGGTCCTGTTCCTCAGCCAACGGAGCCTTGCCGTGGCGACACGACTTCGACCGTTTGCGGCAGGGTGCCCAGCGGGGTTACGGCTTCGCCTGCTCCTCGACTCGGGCGCGGATGATCTTCTCCACGAGCGTCTTCGGCAGCGGCCGGTCAGCACTGAAGTGGATCGTCGCTCCGGAGACTTTGTGGGTCTTGGTGATCTCGTCCTTCATAGCCTTGGCGAGCTGAGGACTCATCGTGAAGAAGGACAGGCGGTTCTCCTGAGCAGCGAAACCGACCAGGTCAAGCTGTACCGCGAAGATCACCGCACCTCCGTATGAGATCCGCTCCTGTACATCCGTCACAGACGCCTTGATGAGCTGCCGCAGTTCTTCAAGCGTCTCTCGCTCGTCGTCGGGCAGCTCAGCCAAGTAGTTGTCCACCGCTTCCGGATCGTCCTTGTTCCGTGGCACCGGTTCGGCTCCTCCGCTCGATGTTGCTGACCAGCGGGCCGGTCAGGCAATGGCAAACGCCAGTGGATCCCGGACGCCCCGATCTCGGATCTTCGCTATCCTCCAAGGCATCTTATGATCGCCAGCAGTCGCTACCGCCTGAGCACACGGGTGTATTACTGCGCACCTGCGCTAACCGCGGCACGTTCGTTCGTAGCCTTAAGCCCTAGGCGTCCTCGGGTTGAAATCAGCAGGCCGATCGCAATAAGAAGTTCAGCGGCGATCATGATCAGGTAATAGCGCTCCTGGTCTGCGGGGCTAAACAACGGCATCACTGTGGCGGTCAATAGATTTGAGAAAAGGTGGGCGATCATGGCGATCAGCACGCTTGCCCCGGAACCGTTATAGAGCCACGTAAAGATGATCTGTAGCGCGAATATCCCGAAGACGAAGTCGTACCAGGGGACCGCGTCGTAGGCCAGCAGCGGCGAGTGCCAGATCACTCGGAGGATGCCGACAACCAGAGTTGCCTTCAGCACCGACCCAAAAAAGCGCTCCTGATACCGCCGCTGGGCATAGCCCATCCAGCCTGGTTCCTCCCACTGACCGCCGGTGAGGAGCAGCAGCAGCACGGTCGCACCGAGGACCGGAAGCGTCTCGACATGCGCGGTATTGACAATCCGTGCGCCCAAAGCGATGTTGATCATGAACGCGCACGCGTGGACCACAATCAGAACGCCCGGTGCAAGCAGCCACCACTTCCATCCCACGCGCCAGCGAGTCATTTGTTTCCATAGGCCGGCGACACCGCTGCGGCCAGCGACCACAGCTAGCACGACGAAGGCCGCGATCATGGGGCCGTACGGGATCAATGCCCCATCCGCCGGGATGACAGCTGACCAGCTGATGATCAGAGTGAGGAGCACAAACAGCACCATCTGGTGTCGTGCCGCAAAGGCCCTCAATCCGCGGCCCGGGGGCCTATCTACCTCTGTGTTCGTCATCGGTACCACCGCCAAATGACGCCGGAGTCTGCAATCGATCGCGTACCTGGGCGGATCTGCGGCGTAGCAGAGAACTCGCTTGAATCCGGTTCGTTAGGATCGTTCTGCGCGATGCGGGTCTTCATGCCAGCTCCTCACATTTGTAGATTCACTCCACAAACTCCCACCGACGGCGGCGGCATGACAGACAGCGGACCAGTCAGCCGAGAGACGGTTTTCTGGTGTATTCGACGACCTGTGCTGTCATCACTCCTTGCGGCTGGGAGGTCAATCCGTGGGCTCGGAAGCAGCGGCGAACGCGGCGTCTACGGCGTCGGCGAACGCGGCCATTGAGGTGAACTCCAGGTTGTAGGACCAATCCTCGGCCGGCTCGGGGGTCGCTCCCCAGCCGGGCTGGGCGTGGCGGCGGTTGATCCAAACCGACGGCAGACCTTCCCTCTTCGCCGGTACGTGGTCATGGAACAAGCTCTGCGCCACGTGCAGCAGCTCGGTCCGGGCGACGCCGAGTTTGGGCAGGGTGGCATCCAAGGCGCGGAAGTGGTTAGCCGCCGGCTTGTAGGCGCCGACGTCCTCGGCGGTGATTATCGCGGCGAAGTCGCCGCGGAGCCACTGGTTGCTGCCGGCGAACCCGGCCCGGTGCACATTGGACAAGATGATCAGCTTGTAGTGCTGCGCGAGGCGGGCCAAGGCATCAGCGGAGTCGGGGAACGCCGGCCAGTCCGGCACCGAGCCACCGAGCCTAGCGGCCCAGGCGTCGCTGACCGGCTTGCCGACGAAGTTGCCGGTCCGGCGGAACGCCTCGGCAAGGACATCG
>DATFBI010000276.1:0-21222 GCA_035253925.1 Propionibacteriaceae bacterium | reverse complement strand
GCACATGATCAGCGACTCGTCGTACCAGGAGCTGCATGACTTCGCGGCCCGGATCGGCATCCCGAGACGCGGGTTCGAGCGTGATCACTACGACGTTATTGCCGAACGCTACGGCGCCGCCTTGGCCGAAGGTGCCCATCCTGTCTCGTCGCGGGAGATTGTGGCGCTGTTGACCGAAGCCGGGCTGCGGCGCCGTCGACAGTCTCGCCTGGCCCGGCCTTGAGCCGATCAGGCCGTTAAGCCTCTGTTGCCCCGGCGGACCGCAGTGGGGCGCAGACTAGATTGGCTCGGAGGACGCGGAAGAAGGGAGCCGGTTTGTGACTATTTGCGCGCATCTGGAAGCCACTCCACTGAGCCCATTGCCAAGCAACTTCCAAGCAGCCTGCAGCGAGTGTCTCGCCATCGGTGGACGCTGGGTGCACTTGCGCCGCTGCCTCACCTGTGAACACGTCGGTTGCTGCGACTCATCGCCGGCACGGCATGCCAGCGCCCATGCTCGGGCGAGCGGACATCCTGTCGTTACTTCAGTTGAGCCGGGGGAGAACTGGCGCTGGTGCTACGTCGACGAGGTGGGCGTGTGACAGCACCGGTATCCGAGGCACGAGATCAGACGCGCCCGGTACTACTGACCGTCGACGACGATCCGAGCGTCTCCCGCGCGGTGGCTCGTGATTTGCGGCGCCGCTACGGTGCGGATTATCGGATCATGCGCGCCGATTCTGGTGAGGAAGCCCTGCAGGCAATCCGGGACGTGGTGCTACGTGGCGAGCAGGTGGCCGCGATCTTGGCCGACTATCGGATGCCACGGATGAACGGCGTTGACTTTCTTGAGCAGGCTATGGATCTGGTGCCGCAGGCCCGGCGGGCGCTGGTTACCGCGTACGCCGACACCAATGCTGCGATCCAGGCGATCAATGTTGTCGATGTTGATCACTATCTGCTCAAGCCGTGGGAGCCGCCGGAGGAGAAGTTCTATCCCGTTGTGGACCAGCTGCTGGAAGTTTGGCAGCGCGAGGCAAGGGCCCCCGAGCACAAGATCAAGATCTTAGGCCACCCGTGGTCGGCGGCGTCGTACGAAATCCGGGACTTCCTGGCTCGCAATATGGTGCCGTATCGCTGGTACAACGTCGGTGATCCAGAGGGTGTGCAACTACTAACGGCGGCCAGTGCGGATGAAAGCCAGGCGCCGGTAGTGATCACTAAGAACGGGCAGCCGTTGATCCAGCCAAGCCTGCTGGAGGTAGCCAATGCAGTGGGGCTGAGCACCACTCCTCAGGGTGAGTTCTACGACGTGGTGATCATCGGTGGGGGTCCGGCCGGCTTGGGTGCCGCTGTGTATGCGGCCTCTGAGGGCCTCAAGACCGTCGTCGTGGAACGGGCGGCAGCTGGCGGTCAGGCGGGACAGAGTTCCCGAATAGATAACTATTTCGGCTTCCCAGATGGTGTAGCGGGTGACCAGCTCACCGACCGGGCACGCCGGCAAGCTCAGCGATTTGGTGCCGAGCTGCTGACCGCCCGCAGTGTCGTCGGCTTGGAGGCCAGAGGTCCGGCTAGACGCGTCTTGTTCGACGATGGCTCATCAGTGCTGTCTCATGCCGTGGTGCTGGCGACTGGTGTCAGTTACCGGCACCTGGAGGCATCCGGTGCCGACGAGTTGGTTGGGCGAGGTGTCTACTACGGCTCGTCCGCAACCCAGGCCGAATCCTGCCTGGGAGATCACGTGATCGTCGTCGGCGGTGCCAACTCAGCAGGGCAGGCCGCTGTCTTCTTCTCCGGATACGCGGACCGGGTGACGATGGCTGTTCGTGGCAACTCCTTGGAGAAGTCCATGTCGTCGTACTTGATCGAACGGATCGCCGCAATCCCCAACATTGAGGTTCGGCTCAACACCACAGTGCAGAGCTGCGCAGGAAATGATCATCTGCAGTGCGTGACATTTGTTGATCATGAGGGAGGTCAGCAAGTCATTGACTCCGGACATCTGTTCGTATTTATTGGTGCAGCGCCGCTAACCGACTGGCTTCCAGACTCGTTGGTTCGCGATGCCAGCGGCTTTGTGGTTACCGGACCGGAACTGACCCTTGGCGGTAAGCGACCGGCGTCGTGGGACTTGGAGCGTGAACCGTACCTGCTCGAATCCAGCATCCCAGGTGTCTTTGTGGCCGGCGATGTGCGCGCCCATTCGGTGAAGCGAGTCGCGTCAGCGGTCGGTGAAGGAGCTCTCGCCGTCACCCTGGTCCATCGCTACCTCGCGGAGCAATAGGAGCTGATCATGAGCAAACAGATTGTCGAGCCGGTGCGCTTGAGCCCCGCGGAGCTGCGCACCCTGTTCCTGTTCGAGAAGCTTGATGATGATCAACTCGCCTGGCTCAGTGAGAACGGCGACTGCCAGAAGTGGTCCGCCGGCGAGTCGGTTTACAACGAGGGCGACCCACCGACCTGCTTCTACGTGCTGCTCTCCGGCACGTTGTCGATGCACCGTCGCGTGGAGGACACCGAGGTAGAGACCGGGCGCACGAACCAACGCGGGGTCTACGGCGGTGCCACGCAGTCGTTTGTTAAAGGCATGGTTGACCTGCCGTACTGGGGCTCAATGCGGGCCGTCACGGACTGTGAGTTCTGGGTGATCGCTGCCGCGGAGTTCGGGGAGAAGTTCCGTGAGTGGTTCCCAATGGCGGTACATCTGCTCGAAGGCATGACTCAGGGCTTCCAATCGGTCCAAGTGATTATCGGGCAGCGGGAGCGACTGCTGTCGCTGGGTCGCCTGTCCGCCGGGCTTACCCATGAGCTGAATAACCCAGCAACAGCCGCGGTACGCGCCACTGCGGCACTGCGGGAAAACGTAAGCAAAATCCGGCGCAAACTCGCACACTTGGCGACTGCCGACGTCGACCCCAAGGCGCTGATGGCGCTCACCGAGCTCCAAGAGGCAGCCGTGGAGAAGGCGGCCAAGGTCGAGAAGTTGTCGCCAGTGGAGGTCAGCGAGGCTGAAGACGAGTTATCTGATTGGCTTGATGATCATGGCATCGACGACGCATGGGACCTGGCGCCACCACTGGTGGCGGCTGGAGTGGACACCGACTGGCTCGAGGAGGTAGTCCGAACCGTACCTGCCGTAGCACTCGCCGATGCGCTGCACTGGGTGACTTATGCGCTGGAGATCGAACAGCTGATGGGAGAGATCGAGGACTCCACCAGCCGAATCTCCCACCTGGTGGCTGCGGCCAAGCAGTATTCCCAGATGGACCGCGCGGCACATCAAGAGATCGATGTTCGCGATGGGCTGAAGAGCACCTTGGTCATGCTCAGCCACAAGATCAACGAACAAGGGAACATCACTGTCGTCAAGGATTTCGACGAATCCCTACCGCCGATTCCAGCCCATCCGGCCGAGCTCAATCAGGTCTGGACCAATCTGATCGACAACGCGATTCACGCGATGCCTGATGGTGGCACGTTGACGATCCGCACCTCGCGACAGGACGGCTGGGCCTTGATCGAGATCTGTGACACCGGCGTTGGAATTCCGCCTGAGATGCAGCAGAAGATCTTCGAGCCGTTCTTTACCACTAAGCCGGTCGGTCAGGGTACTGGGTTGGGTCTGGACATTTCCTATCGCGTGATCACGCAAAGACATGGCGGTGATATTCGGGTCGTATCAAGTCCCGGCGACACCCGATTCCAGGTCAAGCTGCCGCTAACCGAACCTCCATCCGTCGGTTGACGCGCGCCCGCTCGACATCCGAAAGTGGTCGAAGAGCGCATGGATTTCGACCGGACCGTGTCATTGCTGGCCACTGCGGGGTGGCAAGGCCGCAACGCATGAGAGCTTGAGCTCACGCTGCGAGAGCAGCTGGCAGCTCTGCGGAGTACACCACGATCAGTGATGTAACCGCTCGGGTGAGGCAGACATACAGCCGGCGCAGCCCGGTCACCTGATCTGGCTCACCAGCAACGATGTCGGCGGGCTCTAGCAGTACCACGTGATCAAACTCCAGGCCCTTGGCGAGCACTGCCGGAACCAGGATTGGCTCCCGGGGCGGGAGGATTTCAGGATCGGAGCGCGGAAGATCTCCGTGGACCTCAAAGATTTCGGGATCCTCGCCCAGGGCGTCATAGCCAATCTGGCGACGGTCTAGCAGTTTCCGTACGGCAGACACGGCGGCATCGGCAACGATCACTCCGACGGTGCCTACATTGCGCGTCGCTTGAGTGATCGCGTCGCTCAGCTCCTCATCCATCTCTGTGGTGGCACGCAAATCCAGCTCGCCGCGGTGCCGTCGCACCGAGTGAGGAGGCTTCAGGCTTGGCGCGATCTGCGGCAGTAGCCGGGCCGCAAAGTCGATTACTGCTCCGGGCACCCGGAACCCGGCCACCAATTCTTCGATCGCGGCATCGGAATGGCCGAGATGCGCCAGCGACTCATGCCAGGAACGGGTAGCCCACGGCGTGGTTGCCTGCGCAAGATCACCGAGCACAGTAACCGAGCCTGTGCTTGCCCGGCGCCCTACCGCCCGCAACATCATCGGGGACAGGTCTTGTGCTTCGTCGAGGATGACGTGACCGCGGCTCGGCGTCCGCTGCAGCAGGTCCGCGGCCTCATCAATCAAGATCACATCAGGCAGTGACCAGCGGGCGGTACTCGCTGAACGCGGTGGATGCCGCATCATGATCAACTGCTGCTCCGCTGGGGTGAGAAGGCCATCGGCCGCGGCGGCTAGGAAGTCCCGGTCGCTGAGCAATCTGATGATCAGCTTGACCGGGTCAAGCGCCGGCCAGATTTCATCTGTGTACGCCCGGACCGGTTTGCTGCGAGCAACCGCATTCTGAATGCGATCGTCGGGCGAGTCGCCGGCGGCTTCCATCCGGAGCAGTACCTGGTGCGCCAGCCGCTGCGGCAGCATGGCCCGTCCAGCGCCGTACCGCACGCCGCGATGCCGAAGCTCGTCGACGATTTCGGCCGTCAGGTAGGCACCAACCCGCCACTGATACGCGCCGCGTGGCACAACCAGCGGAGCGGTCGGAGTGCCGAGATGGCTCCAGACGGCTCGGTGCAAGACCTCAGCCATCCGTGCGTCGCCCTTAATCAGTGCTGCGGGAACGCTGTCGAGCCCGCGCACGGTGACGCCGTTCGACCCACAGACCAGCGATGTCACCGTTGTCTGCGCCGCATCGATTTCTCCCAGGGCAGGCAGTACGTCAGCGATGTAGGACAGAAAGCTGTCGTTGGGCCCGACGACGAGTACTCCGGAGCGAGCGAGCTGCTCGCGATACGCATAAAGCAGATAAGCCGCGCGGTGCAGGCCGATGGCGGTCTTTCCGGTACCTGGTGCGCCCTGGACGCAGAGCGATTGGTTAAGACCGGCACGAACAATGCTGTCTTGTTCAGGCTGAATGGTGGCGACGATGTCGCGCATCGGGCCGGTTCGGGGCCGCTCGATCTCGGACTCCATGATCTCGGACTGCGCGACCTGACCCGGGCCGGTCAAGTCCTCGTCCTCGTACGCGGTGAGCTGGCCGTGCGAGAAGCCGAAACGCCGGCGCAGCCGGACACCCATCGGCTCGCCAGGGCGCGCCTGGTAGAACGGCCGGGACATCCCGGCACGCCAGTCGATCACCAGTGGCTCACCACCTGCTTCGCCGGTGACATGCCGTCGGCCGATATAGAGAGTTTCGTCCTGCTCTGCGCCCAGAGTTACGTCGTAGTCGAGACGGCCAAAGAACAGCGGCACCGTCGGATCGTCCTCCAGAGCCTTCATGCGCCGATAGAGGGCCTGCTTGAGGTGTTCGGTGGAGACGTGATCACCGCCGAACGCCTCGAGACTGGCCGCGTGCCGCCGCATCCGATCAAGGGCGGCGCGGGACTCGTCGAGGTGGATCCGTTCCTGCGCCAGAATGTCGACCGCGGTTTCAGACATGCGAACAGCTCCGATGCTGGACCGGTAAATGAGGGGAGCGAGGGGACACGCTACCTGCCAGATTGCGGCGGCGTCCACCGATTTATTGACGGACCGAGCTCGGGGTGCACCCGTACGCGGATAGGCCTGCTCGTAAGGTGTAGGCCGTGTCTTCCTCTGATACCGAGCGCAGCTACGTGCCGGTTGCGGATCCCGCGGAGCGCCCACGCCAGTCCCGGGCGACGGTGCGAGTGATCATGATCAACAACGACCGTACGCTGTTGTTCGAGGACAGTGACCCTGGGGTAGCAGGCGTCAGCTGGTGGACGACTCCAGGTGGTGGCGTCGACGACGGGGAGAGTGACATAGGCGCGGCTATCCGAGAGGTGGCCGAAGAGACCGGCTACCGGCTCGCCGAGAGCGAGCTGTTGGGACCGATTGCCAAACGCCATGTAATTCACGGTTACTCCGACTTGGTCATCGAACAAGACGAGTCGTTCTTTCTAGCCATGGTGTCGCCCTTCGACGTGGACGTTTCAGCCCACACACCAGACGAGCGTCTTACGCTACTCGGGCACCGCTGGTGGACCCACGACGATCTACGACATACCGATGACTGGATCTGGCCGCACGAGCTGGTTGAGCTCTGGTCGCTGGCCGGCCAACCTGAAGCCTGGCCGATTGATCTTGGAACTCAAGAGGAGTCGACCGTTCTGGATGTGGCCTAGGCCGAGTAAGTCGGATCAAGCTCGTTCGTGGCGTGGTGCGGAGGAACGTCGCCCAGGGCTGCCGGGGGCGTTACTCAGCAGCCAGGGCGTCCTCGGCGTCCATGATGCGGTAGCCGTATCCCTGCTCGGCCAGGAACCGCTGCCGGTGGGCTGCGAAGTCGGTGTCCACAGTGTCACGGGCGACGACGGCATACAGCCGGGCCGTAACTCCCTCAGACTTTGGCCGCAGCAATCGGCCGAGTCGCTGGGCCTCCTCTTGCCGCGAGCCGAATGCGCCGGACACCTGGATCGCGATCTGCGCCGACGGCAGGTCGATCGAGAAATTCGCCACCTTGCTGACCACAAGCAATTCGATCTCACCCGAGCGGAACGCTTCATAGAGCTGCTCGCGGCGCCGTACCGTGGTTTCGCCAGTGATCAAGGGCGCATCCAGCCGTGCCGCCAGATCTTGAAGTTGATCAACGTACTGACCAATCACTAGCGTCGGCGTGCCGCGATGTTTGGAGACCAGCTCCATGACAACACCAGTCTTGGACTCGGCCGTCGCTGCCAGTCGGTACTTCTGATCCGGCTCAGCGACTGCGTACGCCATCCGCTCGACTTCGTTCAGGGTGACCCGGACCTCAATGCAGTCAGCAGGTGCGATGTAGCCCTGGGCTTCGATGTCCTTCCACGGCGCGTCGTAGCGTTTCGGGCCAATGAGGGAGAAGACGTCGCCTTCCCGGCCGTCCTCTCGCACGAGGGTGGCTGTCAAGCCGAGCCGCCGGCGCGCCTGGAGTCCGGCCGTCATTCGGAAGACTGGCGCCGGCAACAGGTGCACTTCGTCGTAAATGATCAATCCCCAGTCCCGCGCATCGAGCAGCTCAAGATGCGGGTGGATGCCGCCGCGCTTGTTGGTGATCACCTGGTAGGTAGCAATTGTCACCGGGCGGATCTGTTTCTTTGCTCCCGAGTACTCTCCGATCTCATCGGCAGTGAGCGTCGTCCTCTTGATCAACTCATCCCGCCATTGCCGGGCCGCCACTGTGTTCGTGACCAAGATCAGCGTTGTGGCGCCGGCTAGCGCCATCGCAGCACACCCAACGATCGTCTTACCGGCACCGCAGGGCAGTACCACGACCCCGGATCCGCCGTGCCAGAAGGAGTCGGCGGCCTGACCCTGATATGGCCGGAGCGTCCAACCGCGCTGGTTGAGGCTGATCGCGTGGGCTTCGCCATCCACATAGCCCGCCAAGTCCTCGGCGGGCCAGCCGAGCTTGAGCAGCACCTGTTTCAGGTGACCACGTTCGCTAGCGTGGACAACCACAGTGTCTTCGTCGATACGGCTGCCGACGAGTCCCTTGATCTTGGTGCTGCGCAGCACCTCGGTAAGCACCGCGCGGTCGCTGCTTGCCAAGATCAAACCGTGCGTTGGGTGCTTCTCGATCCGCAGCCGTCCGTAGCGATCCATCGTCTCGGCGACGTCGACCAGCAGCGCGTTCGGCACCGGATAGCGGCTGTAGGTCAGCAGGGTGTCGACTACCTGCTCGGCGTCGTGACCGGCGGCCCGGGCGTTCCAGAGCCCCAGCGGGGTCAACCGGTAGGTGTGGATGTGTTCCGGCGCTCGTTCCAACTCTGCGAATGGCGCGATCGCGATACGGCAGGCATCGGCCTCCGGATGATCAACTTCGAGCAGCAGCGTACGGTCAGACTGCACGATCAGCGGGCCCGGGCCCTCGAACGGTGCCGGCATCAGCGATTTTCGTCCTCGGCCGTGGACTTCTCAGTGGTCGGCGTACCACGCGGCGATTCGCCAGACTGGTCATTGCCCTGGCTCGATTCGGACTGATCGCTCGGCGTCGGCGTGTCGGACGGCTCTGGAGATTGCGCATCCGTCGGCTCCGGCGGCGGCCGTCTGATCACCAACGTTGGTGAACTTCGGCTCTGATTACCGGCAGCGTCAAGCGCCCGAATTTGGACCACATGCTCGCCCCTGTCGTCGTTGAACCAGCGCAGCCGTGCCTGGGTGTTCGCCGTGGTCGCTACCTCAAACCCGTTCAACCAGATGCGATAGCCGATTACGCCGACATTGTCCTTGGCGGCCGGCCAGTTAATGATGAGCAGCCGCCGGGTAACCTTCGACGGCTCGATATCTGCCACCGGCTGAGGTGGCTGGGAATCTTTGCTCTCTTTAGATTTCTCAGCGCGGACTGTAGGCGAGGCGCGATCATCGGCATCCTCTGGGCGGTCATTACTGCGGGTAGCCGTTGATTGTGAGGGTTCGGCACTCGATGCCGTTGTCACTGGTTGTCCGTCAGCTTCTCGGGCCGAGTTCCGGTCCCCGGCAGCCGACGTGGATTGCTGCGGCTGACCTGGCCGAGCTCCGACGGCGCTGTCGGCCGGTTCATCACTCCCTCCGGCCTGTCTGATCTGCTCCGGCGACCGCGCCACGCCAGGCACCAGATATAGGGATCCCACACCGAGTGCGCATACGCCAAGGACGATCATTCGCCTGATCGTGACGGCACGCATCCGCTCATTCTAAGGACTTGGCTAGGGTCCGAGGGCGGTTCGAGAAACCACGGCGTTGGAGTGTCGGACTAGCGGGTTGGACCGGGAATTGATGCCGGCTCTGCTGGGCCAACAACGCTTCAGCCAACTCCTGATGGAAAGCCTTAGACGTCGGCTCCGCCCGCTGTCTTCTGGCTCGCCGAGGCGGCCGGGTCACGATCAGCTCACCTGCGCTGTTCTCGACAGCGGGGGAATGCCCGAGCTCGTTGAGCAAAGGAAGAACCTCCTCCTCATCAACGGCAGCGACCAGTACGCTCGGCGCGACGGCTCGTAGTCCAAGCCGAGCCGCCGCTGGATGGGCGAGAAGTGCCGCGGCCTGAGTCTGGTCCGCCATTCGTAGGTAACAACCAGCCGGGCCAAGGCGAATGCTGCCGTGGCGCCTACCCACGTCGTCAACCAGATAGCGGAGCGGTTGAGGTACGTCGGTCGTGGAGTGCTGCTCCAGCCAGAACTGCACGTCTGCGGCCGACCAGCCCTTGTCGAAGGCTCGGCGCAGCGACGTGGCGCTGAACCGGTAGACGCCGGCCCCGCCTCGTGATTCCTGGTCAGCCAGGATCCGTAATTCAGCTGCGACTGCGTGTGCCAGCGGTCCTGATGTAACTGCTGTCAGATCGTTCTGGATAAGAAAGCTGTCGACTGGAGTCGGGAACAGCTGAGCCAGCGCAGCTGACATCGGCTGATCCGGGTGCAGCGCAACTCGGGCGAACGAGGAGACTGCGCCAAGTGCCGTCAATCCGAGCGACGTCGCCTCCCGCCAAGTCCACTGAACTAGCTGCTCTGCCTGCAGCGGACCTTGAGTCAACCTTGGCCGGTGCCAGACCGCCGCCTGGGCCAACTGCTCCAGGTCAAGCACGGTTCCAGGATCCGCGGATGCGATGAGCCGCAGGACCGTGGTGCGCAGACTAGGTGCAGTGCGGGCATACGCTTCCTGACCCAGGGCATGACCGCCGTCCTCCGCCGATCGGGCAAAGAACCGCTCGGCCAGGAGCCACGCCTGAGCGACCAGCCGCCAGCGCCGGGCGGCGTCGCAATTCAGCCAGTCGTCATAGTCGTGAGTAGGCAGCAGTCTTCCGGTGCTATCCGGCGCCACGAACTGAGCGGCAGCTGCACACTCAATGACGAACGTGGCATGAACCGGATCGGCACCAAGATGGCGGGTTAGCGCTGTGACGTCGCGGCTGGACAGTCCACCGTTGCGCAGTAGCTTGTGCGCCTCGGTCTCAAGGCGATAGGCAAGCAGCTCGAGCTCGTCCAGTATTGCGAAAGCCGCCCCTGCCGCAGCCTGGTCAACAAGATCGGGATTGCGATGTTGGCCGGTTAGCACCGGGGCCTCGGCGGCAATGGGCTGAGCCGTGAGCCTGCCGGACCGCAGTCGCCAGGCGACCTCTCGGGGAATGATCACGGTCTCCGAATCCAGCGGACGCAATAGCTGATGAGCGAGCAGGCGTTCGATCGGTGACCGGGCTGATGCGACGGTCACCGTGCGGTCGGCATAGCGCACGGCGCCGGTAGGTGACCAGAGCAGCCGCTCCAACACGATGCGGGCCTCGGCGCCGCAAGCCTCGACGGCCGCATCAATCTGCTCGCTTGACATGGGACGGGCCGATGGGGGAGCCAGGCCAGCTGGATAAGGCCCGAAGACGTCCCGCACCGCACGTACCAGATGCAGCTGCTGATCCTCGCCCCAGAGCAGTCCGCGCTCTCGCAGCTGCTGTACTGCGGCCGCAATCTGCGATCGGCCTTGTCCAAGCATCGTCGCCAGGTCCGCAACCGATGTCGGGTCGGGCAACGCGGCCAACGCTTCTGCGACGGTTCGCAACCAGATGCTGAGTTCATCCATGGCCCGAGTGATCGACTCTGGGGTCGCGGCTCGGCTTGCCAGCTCGGCAATGTTGTCCGGAATCGGATTGAGAAGATCTGGACGTAGCTCAAGAAAGGTAGCCAGCTCCCCTGCCGACATGGCACGCAGTGCCTCAGTCAAGGTGCGGGGCCGATGCGGCTCGTTCAGCGCCGTCACCCTTTCTTACCTCCAGGGTGATCGATTGCCGGGCGGATGTATTGCCTCTGACTTGAGGCGCCGGTAGATGGTCACCAGCGTGCCGACCAGCAAAACCCAGGAGATCAGCAGCCCCCATTGACCGATGAACCGCCACCAGTCGCCGAAGCCGGTGTCGACTATCAGCATCCCGAGCACGCTCATAATGCCCAGCACCACAACGCCGAAAACATGAGCTCTACGGACTTCTGCCGTCGCCACCCTGACTCGCCCCGCCAAGCCAAGACAGATACAAAGCATGATCGGTGAGAGCAGATAAATCAGACCGCCGATGATCAGAGCCATACAAAGGCCGGGGGTTGCGGCATCGATAACGCTCTTGGCCGTGACGGTTGGCATGGGTTGCGGCTGTGGACCGTACGGCGGCGGAGTAAACCAGCCCGGCGTGCCCGGCGTTGGGAACGGAGCTTGTGCGCTGTTCGGCGTTGGCCCGCCGTGAACGATTATCGGCTGATCTGGTGGTGGATAGGGACCTGCTCCATGGCTCAAGTTTCCGGGAACTCCGGGACCAACCGGCGGGCCCGTTGGTGCAGCCCAGTGCACTGCTCCCCATGCCGAGTCCGACGTCATGGTGCTGGTCACCACGGCAAAGGGTATTTGCGGGTCGCGCGGCTCTTCGCGTGGCGTTGGGACCAGGGTGGACAGCGGTGCCACCGGAGCCGGTGGGTTATCGAAGACGGGTCGACCCTTGGGAGCCCAAGCTGCCGCTTGGGTATAGGGCGGCGCCGTCTTCAGCGGTGGGGCATCAGGGTCGTGAAAATCCGAAGGCCGCTCGATCGGCGCGTACTCCGGCCCGTCCTCCCAGGTCGCCATGCAGTCATCGTAGACGCGGCTCTGGCTTGTCCAAGGCGCGGCCGATTCAAGGTGCGATAGCACTCTGACGAGCTGTTCGCAGGTCCGACTCCTTCGTCGCCTGCGCTGCCCAGTGGCCGTCCATCGGTGCTGCATCCGCAAGCTCCTGCAGTCGTCGCAGCGAACAGCTCGTCATAGTGCGCAGTGTTGGGTCGCGAGAGCGAAACGGCTACGCTTAGCGCGCTGTTGTGGGGGTAACCGCACTGCGAGCGTCGGTCGCGCGAGTGGTGCCGAATCAAACGACTGCCGGGAATCGCGAAAGATCAAGTGAGGTTTGGACGTGCCTGTTGGCAAGGTGAGGTTTTACGACGCCGAAAAGGGCTTCGGCTTCCTGACCAAGGATGAGGGCGGCGACGTTTACGTCCGAGCCAATGCGTTGCCTCCCGGCGTGACCAGCCTGAAGGCTGGCCAGCGAGTTGAGTTCGGTGTTGTCGAAGGTCGTAAGGGCGAGCAAGCACTTTCGGTCCACATTGTGGAAGTACCGCCTTCGTTGTCTAAGGCGCACCGCAAGCCCACCGAGCAGATGACGGTGATCATCGAGGACCTGATCAAGATGCTCGATGGCATTGAGAACGGCTACCGCCGCGGCCGCTATCCGGACGCCAAGACCAGCACCAAGATCGCAACCGTGCTGCGCGCGGTCGCCGACGAGCTCGAGCTCTAGGGCTTCATCAGCTGGCCTTCTGATCCGCCGCCGCCGAGCTCGTAGATTCTGCGGCTGGCGGCGTTCGCGTTAGTCGGAGACGCCACGCCACAACGGTCCAGATCAGCAGCCCCAGGAGCAGCACTGCGAGGACGCCGAACCCCAGTTGCGGGATCAGCGGGAGAGTAATGCCAAGCCCGGCGCCGAAGACCCAGCAAAGCTGGAAAACCGTCTCCGAGCGAGCGAAGACCGAGGTGCGGACTAGCTCCGGTACGTCGCGCTGAACTAGAGCGTCGTAGGCCAGCTTGCCCAGTTGGGCGCAGAGGCCGGCGACCAGGCCAAGCGCGATCACGGTGACGATTGAGTACATCGCCGCCGTGATGATCGCCATAGCCAGATCGACACAGAGCACGGCGAGCCCGATCTTCTCCGGAGCGACGTTCTTGCTCAGGTTCCCCACGATCGTGCCCAGACTGTTCCCAATGCCAGCGGCCGCTACCACAATGCCAAGCAGCAGCACGCCGTCAATGTTGGCTATGGGTTGTTCGCGGAGCAGAAAGGCCAGGAAGAAGGTCAAGAAACCGGTCATGAGCCTGGCGCCCATCACGCACCTGAGGCCATGCAGCACGCCGGGCTGAAGATCGCGAAAGCGGCGACTGGTTCGGTTCCTCGCGGTAGCCGGACTTGCTGGGTCTGTTAGGAAGCTGCTGGCGTCGCGCTCTGCAGCCGATGAGTCGACCGCTGGTGAGAGCAGGATGGCAAGAACCGTTGCAGATACGAAAATCAGGAAGCCGAATCGAAGCGACCATTGTTGACCAAACAAGGCGATGCCGGCCGCAATCCCGCCGCCCACCGCAGCGCCGATGACATTCGCCATAGAGATCCGCGAATTGGCATTGACCAAAGTGAATCCCTTGGGCAGTAGTCGCGGAACCGCCGCAGCGCGGGTGATCGTGAAGGCTTTGGAAGACACCAGGAAGATCAGCGCGCACAAGAACAGCCACGGCGAACCGTCAAGCGTGCCGGCGAGCACCCAACACAAGAAGCCGCGAAGCGCCAGGCTTACGCCGAGCGCCCAGCGACGGCCGTGGCGGAAGCGGTCCAGGAATGGCCCGACGAACGGTGCCACGATCGCGAAGGGTGCCATCGTGAGCAGCAAGAACTGAGCGACCTGAGGGCGAGCTTGGTCGGTTGGCAGTGTGAAGAACAGGGTGCCGGCTAAGGAGACGGCGACTGTCGCATCACCAGCCGCTGTCAGGAACTGCAGGTGCACCAGACGCGCCAGGCCGGTCTCGCCGGCGCCGCCTGAAGTAGTGAAGTGCAGCACCGCGTTGCGTCCACGCCGCAGCTGGACTCCGACGAAGCGGCCGCCTCGGGCAACGGCCTTACCGCCGGACGCCAAGACTCGGCCCGTGCGCTCGATGACCGCTGCTGCCACGTCTTCCATCTAACCCGCTTGGGATGATCCGAACCCTCTGACACGATCACTGCCAGAATGAGGTGCATGGCTTCGAGCACCGGTACGGCACAGCCCGACGCAGCATGCCTGGCCGCTGTTGATCTAGCACGCGTGGCAGCCGAAGAGACGGCTGGAGTGATCGGAGTTGGTGACTATCTCGGCGCTCAGGCCGAGGACACCCGGGTAGTGAGCCATTTCTTTGCCTGCCCGCATCCCGGTTACAGCGGATGGCGCTGGTCGGTAACGGTTGCCCGAGCTGCCCGGGCCCGTACCGTGACTATCGACGAGGTGGTATTGCTGCCGGGGGAGGGTGCGCTTCAGGCCAAGGCATGGGTGCCTTGGGCGGAGCGAATTCAGCCCAGGGATGTAACACCCGGCGTGCTGCTGCCTAGTACCGACGATGACCCGCGATTGGAGCCGGGCTACACGGGCGGGGAGGACTCTGCAAATCCAGAGTCGGCCGAGTCGAGCCTGGTACGCACAGCGGTTTCAGAACTTGGCTTAGGTCGGGAGCGTGTGCTCTCGGCTGAGGGCCGAGATGTGGCGGCCCAGCGTTGGCTTGCTGGTGAGGGTGGCCCGGACAATTTGCTCAGCCAGCTGGCGCCTGACGTGTGTGAGACCTGTGCGTTCTTCGTACGCCTGCGCGGAAGTCTCGGCACTTTATTTGGTGCCTGCGCCAACGCCTTCTCGGTCTCGGATGGAACGGTCGTCAGCGTCGACCATGGCTGCGGCGCCCACTCCAATGTGCAGCCTGAGGATCAGCTCGAGGAGCCTCCGCCGCCGGTCTGGGACACCATCGAGTGGGAAACGCCGATCTCGCTGTTCGACTAGCGACCAATGTCTAAACGCGCGGCCTAGAGCGGTGGACCCTGCCTGCTTGACGTCGGGCGGGGCATGTTATCGCTTCCCATGAACTCATGTGGGAATGGCGGGAGGGCTCACCTTCACCAATTTGTGACATTGGTCACAAGTGGTTCCCTACCTTCCATGCGTCCAGCAAACTCGTGGGTCTCGGGGGATTCCCTCACGCCAGGAGAATCACCACATGTCGGACACGGCTCTTGATTACCGGCGCCGGATCCCTCTCCCTACGCGGCCTTCCACAACCGCTTCGCCGTCGCGAATTCGCTGGTCTCTCCGAATCGCGACTGCGATCCTCTTCGGTGCAGCGACAGCATTCGGGGTCAGCGTTGGCCTGAATGCCCCTGAGATCTCGCCCGCGGTTCAACACCATGTGGCGCCCACGGAGCCCTAATCGGACCAGCCGCGACGTGCGACTGAGCAGGCTTACAGCGATCAGCATCCTGGCCATTATTTGGCTGGGGGCTGCTCTGGCGGTACTTCAAAGCTTTGTCACTGACGAACCGCCAATGCGGTTCGGAGCTTCCCTGGTGGCCAACGTCACCGGTATGGCCGCCGGGTACGGCGCCGCCATCATGCTGATCTTGATGTCGCGGTCTCCCTGGCTGGAACGGGGGGTCGGCAGTCACCGACTGGTGCGCTGGCATGCCTGGGGCGGTCAGCTGGTGATCATCCTCACGGCGATGCATGCCGTTGCCGCGATACAGGCTTGGGCGCAGGCGGGCTCAATGGACCTCGTGGCAGCGACGGGGGAGGTGCTCGATGTCCCGGGGCTCGCTACGGCGTCGATCGGCACTGCGATCCTCGTTCTGATTGGACTTGCCTCGCTCAGGGTGGTGCGACGGCGCATCTCCTACGAACAATGGCACTTCTTACATTTGCTCACCTACTTGGCTGTGGCACTCGGGTTTGCGCATCAGCTTGCCGGCCCCGACCTCGCCGGACGGCAGTGGCTGCAAGTTGCCTGGAGCCTGCTGTACACCTATGCCTTCGTGCTGGTGCTGCGGTGGCGGGTGCTGCAGCCGCTCTTCCAGCTATGGCGGCACCGGCTCAAGGTGGAGGAGGTCCGCCAGGAGGCGCCGGATGTGATCAGCGTGCTGATGTCCGGGGAGCACCTGGATGAGCTGCGAGCCGAGCCAGGTCAGTTCTTCCGCTGGAGGTTCCTGACGGGCAGGACGTGGAGCTCGGCGTACCCGTTCTCGCTCTCCGCACCACCTACTCGCAACCAGCTGCGGATCACCGTCAAGGCGTGTGGCGACGGCACCCGGCGGATCTTTGAGATTCCGGTCGGCACGCTGGTGTTCGCCGAAGGCCCATATGGCGCACTCACACCTAGGCGGCGCCGCCGGCCGCGGGTGTTGTTGATCGCTGGGGGTGTTGGGATCACCCCTATGCGTGCACTATTCGAGGTGATCGACGTGCCCGGTAAGGACATCACCCTCGTCTATCGCGCTGCGAGCGAACAGGATTTGATCCTAAGGCACGAACTCGATGAAATCGCGGCCCGCTCCGGCGCCCGGGTGGTCTACCTCGTCGGTCCATCCACCGATGCCGCGAACGATATGAGCGCACCAGCTTTGAACCGGATTGTCGGCGACCTCCATGAGCACGATGTCTACCTCTGCGCCTCGCCACGGCTGGCCGCACGGGTCAGGGAATCGTTGATGGACCGCGGTTTCCCACGCCATCAACTACACGAGGAGCGCTTCAGCTTCTAGATCTGGGAGATTCGCTCGCTCAGAGCCCGGCGGCGACGCCGCCGCCGCCTCCAGCAGTACGCCAGTCCGATCAGCCCCAAGGCGAAACCGGCCGCACTGATCTGAAGCCAGGAACCGTGGCCACGTGCTGCGAGCCAGTCATAGCCAATGGCCAAAATCACCGATGCCACACCGAACATCGCGGTGCCGACTGTGACGACGGCCAAGCCATCGACATCCAGAGCCGGCACCGGCGCCTGCACCCAGAAATGGCGGTGCTGGGCCGCCTCCTCCATAACAATCACTCTAGTTCGCTAGTCCGACAGGATGTGGTGATGAACAGACTCAAAACCCAGCTGGCTCGTCTGGTTGAGCAGCATGTGCTATCCGCCTCTCAAGCACAGGAGCTGGCGGACGCTGCGCTGGCTGACCGGCTGGATGGACAACCTGATGCTGGCCGATCTGATTCTGGCCGATCTGATGCTGCCGAGTCTGCTCACCGATCGCCCAGCAAGAGCTCGGCGGTGCTGGAGGTCCTGGGTTATGTCGGAGGCGCGCTGGTACTCGGTGCGGTGATCATGCTCGGCTCCTTCTTCTGGGATGATCTTGGTAGCACAGGACGCAAGCTGGTTGCCGTGGCATCGCTGCTGGTGCCCGCCGGCGGCGGCGCGGCGTTGATCAAGGGCGGCGCGCGGCCCGAGCTCGGTCGGATACTGCTGGCACTGGCTTGTTACGCCGCCGGCTTCGCGTACTTGGTGGTCTTCGAAGATCAAGAGTTTGTGGCCTCAGCAACAGTCGTTGTGCTCACGTCGGCGATCGGCGCGGTGCTGCTTCGTTCTGGCGCATTCCTAGTTTCAGGCTGGTCCGGAGGCATGTTGCTGGTCTTCGCTGTGGTCTTCAACCTCATCGACGGTGCTGGCGCGGTGGATCCAGCGCGCGAGGCAACGTACCTGGCGGTCGGATTTCTGCTGGTCGGATTGGCGCTTGCGGGCAGCGGCCTGCTGCTTAGCCGGACCCTCGCGTGGTCGCTGGCCGGTCTCAGCGGCTGGGCCGCGAGCATTGCTTTGCAGGGTGCGTCGAATGGCGAATGGCTTTCGCTGCTTTCGGCAACGGCTGTTAGCGCTGGGCTTCTCACCGTCTTTGTGCAAACCCACCGGTACGTCTTCGCCGTGATCGGTTGCGCCATCTTGCTGAGCATCTGGCCGGTCTCGCTGTACCGAATCCTCGATGACGCGGTTGGTGCCGCCCTTGGGCTGGTTGCGGCCGGTGCCGTGCTGATCGGGACGGTGATCTGGCTCACTCGGCGTAAGCGCATCTCGACAATTGCATAGCCTTGTTATTTAGCATTGCTAATCATAGACTTGGCTGAGTGGGTGGGGAGAATCTTCGGTCTGCGGCGGGACTGGCGCATGCGCTGCGCCCCGCGGTCATGCGGTTGGCTCGCCGGCTACGCCAAATGCAGGACGAGACTCTGGGGCTGAACCCGAACCAGCTCTCGGCGATGGCGGTGCTGCTCAACTCCGGTGATCAACTCATGGGTGAGCTGGCGGCTCAGGAGCGCGTACGACCACCCTCCATGACTCGCATCGTCAACAGCCTGGAGGCGCGCGGCTATGTAGTTCGGCGTCCGGATCCTCGTGATCACCGGCAGTGTCTGGTGGCCCTTACTGACTCGGGTCGTCAAGTCCTGCTGGCGAACCGTAGGCGTCGCGACGAGTGGCTGGCTGTGCGCATCGCCGCATTAGATCCCGCCGAGCGTGAAGTACTACGGCGCGCCGTCGGTGTGCTGGAAAAGGTGAACCAAGGTTGAGCCTCAAAACCGAGCCGTCGTACCCGAGCCGGACAGATCATTCTGATGCGCCTTCGGCCATGAAACGCCCGCGAAGCGGCATGTTCCGGGCGCTCGCTGAGCCAAATTACCGCTGGTACCTGGGCGGGTCGTTCGTCTCCAATATCGGTACCTGGATGCAGCGCGTGGCCCAGGACTGGCTCGTGCTCGAGCTCTCCGGCGGCTCGGCTCTTGCACTCGGGATCACTACAGGCCTGCAGTTCCTGCCGATGCTGCTGCTCTCCGCCTATGGCGGGCTCATCGCCGACCGCTTCAACAAGCTAAAGATCCTCAAGGTAACCCAGGCCTGGCTGGCCTTGTGCGCGGCAGCGCTCGGGGTGCTCGCGATAACCGGCATCGCAACCACCACGCACGTCTACGCCATCGCCTTCGCCTTCGGTCTTGGTACCGCCTTTGACAACCCGACACGGCAAAGCTTCGTATCCGAGGTGGCGGGTCCCGACAACCTGCCGAATGCGATCGGGCTCAATTCGGCGACCTTTCACGCTGCCCGGATCGTGGGCCCTGCGGTGGCCGGGCTGATGATCGGTGCGGTTGGATCAGGCTGGGCAATCCTGGCCAATGCGGTTAGTTACCTAGCCTTCATCAGCGCGCTTCTGATCATGGACAGCCGGCTGCTTCGGATTACCCCGCCAGCCCCCAGAGCAAAGCGGCAAATCCGGGAAGGTCTGGCCTACATCCTGAGCAAGCCCAGCATGCTGCTGGTGATCTCGGTGGTGTTCTTCGTCGGAACCTTCGGTCTGAACTTCCAAATGACGAGTGCGCTGATGGCACAGCAGGAGTTCCACCGCAGTGCCCAGGAATATGGGATTCTCGGCACGCTGATAGCGGTGGGGTCCTTGGCAGGTGCATTGACAGCGGCTCGTCGCCATGCGGCACCGTCAGGACGTCTTGTCGTCGTGATGGCTGTGATCTTCGGGCTTATCCAGATAGCAAGTGGACTGGCGCCCAGCTACTTCGCGTACGCGGCAACGTTGCCATTCCTGGGCCTGGTGACGCTGCTTACGCTGACGGCCGCCAACGCCTCCATCCAGCTCGGCGTCGATCCGTTGCGACGGGGCCGGGTCATGGCGCTTTACATCATGGTGCTGATGGGTGGCACAGCCATCGGATCCCCAATCATTGGCTGGGTCGGCTACACCATGGGTCCGCGATGGACCTTGATCGTCGGCGGCGCGGTGACAGTGATCGGCGTGCTGGCGAGCGCGCTGCTGCTAAGACGCCGTTTGCGCCGTGATCTTGTTGTCGAGGACCAAGCCCAATCAGTCTGAACGAGATTGTGCGATTGCGCTCAGCGCAGACTCCAGCTCTGGATGTGGACCCCAGGTTCCGTCGCGCAGCACCCGGCGATGCCAAGGGAAAATGATCAGTTCGTCACTCACCAGTCCTGAGAACGTCGGCGTCGGGTTCGCCCAGGAGTGCTGCACTAGACAAGCCGTGACGGCATTGAATGCGCCGGCGTCAATCACAGCCTCTCGGGTCAACTCCAGCGTCTCGCCGCTATCGGCAATCTCATCCACGACCGCGACACGGAGACCGGCTACGTCGGGCGGCACTCGGATCCACCAGACTGGCGAGTCGTACTTCACCTCGTCACCGACTCGGCGGCTCAGCCGTATCGGAAACATTTCGCATCGCAGACTGAGCGCAATGGTCGTCGCCGGAATCAATCCACCCCTTGCGATTCCCACCACCGCATCGATTGCGAGCGGCTCGAGGACCTCGGTCAAGTGGTCTGTCAGGTCGAAAGATGCATCCCAATCAAGTTCACGAACCCCCGTGCGGCGGGCGTAGTCATAGCTCGAAATCATCGCAGCGTCCCCCTCGTATACGCGCCTACCCCTATCCTCGCGCATTGTTACCGAAGGGAAACCAATAGGTCCAAATATATGTCTTAGCTTATATAAGTGGTGATCGATATATTCGCCTTTGTGCATGCGCTGGACATCCTCGGTGATCCAGTTCGGCGACGGATTCTGGAGCTCTTGGCCACCGGCGAGCAGCCAGCCGGCGCTGTAGTTGAAGCGATCTCGGCGGAGTTTGGCATCAGCCAGCCGGCGGTCTCGCAGCATCTGAGAGTGCTACGGGAGGCCGGCCTTGCCACGGTACGGGCCGAGGGCACGCGCCGGCTCTATGCGGTCGATCCAGATTCACTGCAGGAGGTGGATCGATGGCTTGATCCGTTTCGCCAGTACTGGAGTTCCCGCCTGGATGCGCTGGGTACCGAGCTGGCCCGTGGCAAGCGTGCACGCCGAATGTCCGCCCAATCCCAGGAGGAGCCAAAATGATCATCGACATCGCCGCGCAGATCGGCGCAACGTCCCGGAAGGTCGAACAGCAGCACACCGGAGTCGGCGAGGTCGTCGCAGTAACGCTGCAGCGTAGC
Organism: Propionibacteriaceae bacterium; assembly: GCA_035253925.1. Lineage (GTDB taxonomy): Bacteria > Actinomycetota > Actinomycetes > Propionibacteriales > Propionibacteriaceae > Microlunatus. Next base: position 244 of record DATFBI010000276.1, on the reverse strand, counting down.
TACGAAGCGGCCAACAGTCCCGAGGCGCAGGAGTTCAATGTCGTTTCGATCAAGGAGTGGGTCGTGCCATTGAAGCCTCAGGAACTGCCGATACGGATTCGATTTCAGCAGCTCATCAGGTAGCACTCGCGCAGTTCGCTCCGGACTTGGTACGCCGCGACTGACCTCGACCTTCGGCACATGTTTGCCATCCCAGGACGGCAGGCATGTGCCGAATTTCGAGGAAGCCCTTGCTAGCCGTCCG
>DATFBI010000275.1:0-20495 GCA_035253925.1 Propionibacteriaceae bacterium | reverse complement strand
GGACCCTGAGGACCTGGCCTTGTTGGAGGCGCGTGACTTGTTGTTCGCGCGGCTGCTGCAATATCGCGCGTTCCAGCGCGTAGCCAGGTACCTGGCCGCCACCCTGGACGCGGAGGGTCGCCGCTTTCCTCGCGAAGTTGGCCTCGAGCCGCGCTTCGCGCAGCTGTTGCCAGAGGTAAGCATCTCGATCAGTCCCGCGCGTTTCGCGGCGCTGGCGGCGAAGGCGATGGCACCGAAGCAGGCCACAGTGTTGTCGCTAGCACACATGCATGCACCGGCAGTGAGCGTGCGGGAGCAGGCCATAGTAGTCGTGGATCGGTTACGACGGCATCGCGCTATAACGTTCCGGGCCCTAACTAGCGACTCCGCCACTATGCTGACCACCGTGGCGCGGTTCCTGGCGCTGCTGGAGTTGTTCCGCGACGGTGCTGTGGCGTTCGAGCAGCTGACTCCTTTAGGCGAGCTGACGGTCCGGTGGATCGGGGGCGAGAACGGCGAGTGGCTGATCTCCGACGAGTTCGATGAAACCCAAGACACACCCGAGATGGATGAATGACTGATCAGAGCAACTCGGCGAGTGTGGCGGATGTCGCAGGGGCGTTGGAAGCGCTGCTGCTGCTCGCCGCCGAGCCGGTGACGGAGTTCGAGTTGGCTCAAGCTGTCGGAGTGCCCGAATCGGTTGTAGCCGAGACGCTAGCTGAGCTGGTCGCCTTTTATGAGGAAACCGGCCGCGGATTCGAGCTCCGGCAAGTCGGCGGTGGCTGGCGGTACTACACCCGCGAGGAGTACGCGGATCTCGTCACCAAATACGTCTTGGAGGGTCAGCAGTCCAAGCTTTCTCAAGCCGCCCTCGAGACGCTTGCAGTGGTGGCCTACACGCAGCCCATCTCTCGAGCTCGGGTTTCGGCCGTGCGCGGTGTCAACGTCGACGGCGTCATGCGAACCCTGCTAGCTCGCGGGCTGATCGAGGAGGCCGGTCACGATCAGGAATCCGGTGCCGTGCTTTTCGCCACGACGAGCTACTTTCTCGAACGCATGGGTTTGAAGAGCCTAGATGAGCTGCCGGCGCTGGCGCCGCAGTTGCCCGAGGTGGAGGAGCTGGAGGCGGAGCTGGGCCAGCTGGCAGCGGCTGCTGGCAGTCCATCACCGCCGGATTCCGAGCCTGTAGATAGTGAGTGAGGCTGCACAGGGCGTACGCCTTCAGAAGGTTCTCGCCCAGGCCGGCATCGGCTCTCGCCGGGCATGTGAAGCCTTGATCAGCGAGGGTCGTGTGGAGGTGAACTCCGAGGTCGTCACCGAGCAGGGCCGCAGGGTTGACCCCGAACGTGATGTGATCCGAGTCGATGGTTCGCGTATTCCGCCGCCACGCCGACATCTTTACCTGGTGCTGAACAAACCCCGAGGCGTGGTAGTCACCATGGATGACCCGGAAGGCCGGCGTACCGTCGCCGACCTGCTTGCCGAAGGTGCCACGAGGTTCCTGAGAAAAGAACGACTTTTCCACGTGGGCCGGCTGGACACCGACAGCGAGGGTCTATTGATCTTGACCAATGACGGCGATTTCGCCAACAAGCTAGCGCACCCCTCCTATCAGGTCCCGAAGACATACATCGTCGAAGTAAGTGGAGCGGTGAGCCCGGAGACATTGAGGCGGTTGCGGCGTGGCATCACCTTGGATGATGGCCCGGTTCAACCCACCTCGGTCAAGATCGTCTCCGGGGCCGGCGAGAAGACGCTTCTCAAGATCACATTGCAGGAGGGTCGGAATCGCATTGTGCGCCGTACGATGGAAGCGGTCGGCCATCCGGTCCGTCGACTGTCGCGGATCGGAATCGGACCGGTCCGGCTCGGGAACCTGAAGGTCGGGGAGTACCGGGAGCTGACCCGCGAGGAGCTCGGCGGGTTACTGGACCTGACCGGTGGCTGAGTTGGCGGGGGACTGACCGCGCAGGCAGAGGAGGGCAGTGGACCGCAGAATCTTCGGACTTGAGACGGAGTATGGCGTCGCGTGCACCTCTGGCGGCACGCGACGGCTCACTCCGGACGAAGTTGCGCGTTATCTGTTCCGGCGGGTAGTGACCTGGGGGCGAAGCAGCAATGTCTTTCTTCGCAACGGGTCTCGGATATATCTCGACGTTGGCTCTCATCCGGAGTACGCGACCGCCGAATGTGACGATCTCGTGCAGCTCATCAACCACGATCGTGCCGGGGAGCGAATCCTGGAGGATCTGATCGTCGATGCCGAACACCGGCTGGCGAGCGAGGGCATTACTGGCGACATCTACCTGTTCAAGAACAACACCGATAGCCACGGCAACTCCTATGGCTGCCACGAGAACTACCTGATCTCACGAATTGGTGACTTCTCGAAGATCACCGACGTCTTGGTGCCATTCCTGGTGTCACGGCAACTGGTCTGCGGCGCCGGCAAGGTGCTGCACACAGCCCGAGGGGCGGAGTACAGCGTCAGCCAACGCGCCGAGCACATTTGGGAGAGCGTCTCCTCAGCCACCACCCGGAGTCGCCCGATTATTAACACCCGCGATGAGCCGCACGCCGACCCAGAGCGGTACCGGCGCTTGCACGTCATCGTCGGCGATTCCAACATGAGCGAGACGACGACCTTGCTCAAGGTAGGTAGCGCCGAGCTCGTGCTGCGACTGATCGAGGCTGGCGTGCCGATGCGGGACTTCACCTTGGAGAACCCGATTCGGGCGATCCGCGACATGAGCCGTGACCGGTCCGGCCACGTGCGGGTCGCATTGTCCAACGGCAGGCGGGTCTCTGCACTGGAGCTGCAGACCGAGTACTACGAGAAGGTCTCGGAGTTCGTCCGGCGAGAAAGTCTCGGCACTCGGGTCGTCGATCGAGTGCTTGACCTATGGGAGCGGACGCTACGAGCGGTCGCCGAAGACAAGCTCGAACTCATCGACACCGAGATCGACTGGGCGATCAAGCTGAAGCTGCTGGACCGCTACTCGGCAAAGCACAAGCTCAGCTTCGCCGATCCCAGGATCGCGCAGCTCGACTTGGCCTACCACGACATCCGGCGCAGCCGTGGAGTGTTCTCACTGCTGGAGCAACGTGGTCTCGCTGCCCGCGTGACCACCGACCCTGCCATCTTTCGAGCCAAGGCCGTGCCGCCGCAGACGACCAGGGCAAAGCTTCGAGGTGACTTCATCCGCGCCGCACAGGAAGGGCGTCACGACTACACCGTCGACTGGGTTCATCTCAAGTTGAATGATCAAGCGCAGCGTACGGTGCTTTGCAAGGATCCGTTCGTCGCGACAGACGACCGGGTCGAGCGTTTGATCGCCTCTATGCGCGGCTAAGCGCTCTGATGGATTAAGCCTGTAACCTTCTCCGGTGCCTTCTTCTCCGGTCAGAATCGCAGTGACCCTTGGGCTCGCTTCGTCGCTGCTATTTCTCGTCGGCTGCAGCGACGATGAGCCGGCCGCTGATGCAGCTTCGCCTTCCCCGGCCGCTACAACGACCTCAGCCAGTCCCTCCCCATCTCCCACTAGTTCCCCTGCATCTCCAACGCCGAAGCCGAAGGAGATCAAGGCGTCGAACAACTTCGACAAGGTAAGCGTCACAGGAGCCTTCGGAGAGCCGCCGAAGGTCAAGGTCGATGCGCCATGGGCGATCGACAAAACCAGAAGCAAGGTGCTGGACGCCGGCAATGGAGCAGTTGTTTCCGAAGGTCAAGGTGTTGAGGTCAACTACTACGGGGTCAACGGGCGGACCGGCAAGAAGTTCGATGAGTCATTCGCTACTGGACAGCCGGTTGCTTTTAGCTTGGACCGAGTAGTCCCTGGATTCAGCAACGGGCTGGTCGGGCAGCGCCAGGGCAGCAGGGTGTTGATCGCCATGCCGGGCAAGGACGGCTACGACCCGATGGGTGGCAACCCGCAGGCCGGAATCGAAGTCGGCGACACCTTGATCTTCGTTGTTGATCTCGTCGAAGTGCAGCTCGCCGGGCCGGAGGGCACTGCGGTGCAGCCCAAGGCAGGGCTGCCTGTCGTGACCGATAAGGGTGGCAAGCCAGAGATCACCATTCCGGAAGCTGCTCCGCCTACCAGTCTCGAGGTTCAGCCGCTGATCAAAGGCAAAGGCAAGAAGGTCAGTGCGAATGACATCATCACCTTCAACTATCAGTGGGTGCGGTGGAGTGACGGCAAGGTCTTGGAGCAGACCTATGGTGGTGAGCCGGCCACTAGTCCGCTGTCGGGTTTGCTTCCTGGAATGGTCAAGGGTTTGACCGACCAGCCTGTAGGCAGCCGCGTTCTACTCGTAATTCCGCCCGCCGAAGGTTATCCGGACGGCAATGCGACACCGTCGGTGAAGCCAGGAGAAACCCTCGTCATTCTGGTCGATCTGCTTTTTACTCAGAGCCAGTAAGCCTCAGGAGTCGAGCAGGGTGGCGGCGTGGCGGCCGGCAGCCGCCGCAGCCAGGAAGTAAGCCGGGTCATCGTCAAGGCCCCGGCCCATACTGGACAACCGGATGGGGGACGCTGCTAGAACCGTTCTGAGGCCGGCCAGGTTCACCGTGACCAGCGTGTGTCGCGAGGACAGCAGTTGCACTCCAACAGATATTGCCTCGGCCAACTCAGTCATGGCAGGCGAACCGTCGTCCGCGAGATCCGGAACGGCGATGTCCGCGGAACAGAGGGCAACGCGTCCGTACGCCGTAAGGCTGTGATGAGAGACACCGCGATGCCGCTCCCTGGAGTCGGCCCCGGAGATGCGTAAGGTCCCAACCGGCTGACCGCGAAGGACGGCAGCAGCATTAATAGCCTCTCCAGCATTTACCCCGGAGAACCCCCAGCGGGTGCCGGTGCCAAGATTTCCGGGGCCCTGGGTCACCACTACCACTTCCGCGTCGAGCGCCAGCCGAGCTGTCAGAAGTCCCGAGTGCAAGGTCACTGCCTCGAGGTCGCCTCCGAACGCCTGGCCGATTGTGACTGTCCCGGCGAGCAAACCACTGGTGCGGAGCTCGGCCACTGAACGAGAAAATGCCATCGGCAATGCGCCCTGATCACTCATCACATAGACGACCCGGGTGCCGGGGCGATCGTCGGCAATCGCCAACAAAATGGGTGCCAGTGCGGAGTGCAGATCGGCGACGATCACGGGCATGCCATCGATCGAGTCAGCCTCGGCCAGTAGCTCGTGATGCGTCGAGCCCTGCTCATCCGCGCCGGCCACCATCGCCTGCAGCGGCAGGTAGCGAGCCTTCACGAGGTGCCCGGCCGGTTGCGGAGGTTGGGCGGTTACCCGGCCATCGCTATCCAGCACGGCAATGACCAAGGCATAGCCACCAGTTCCTAAGCCGCGTTCCAGGGCCGCGACATTCAATAGGACTCGATCACCGGCAGCCGGAGGCGCCATCAGGTCGGTGTATGCGAGAGCTGGTACCTCCCTGATCCGACTCGCGTCACGCCGCGCCACGGTGAGCTCCACGGCACCCTTCCACTGATCCCGGATGCTGGTGACCGTCCCGTCGGCCCAAATGATCACGTGCCGACCTTAAACCCTGGGAACACTACCCAGGGCTCGCGCGGAAGTCGCTCAGGATTGAAGCGGTCCAGCATGGCATCCAGCGAGACCCGCTCGCCAGGCTCTGCCAGTTCCAGCGACTCGGCGATGATCCCCAGTACCGCGCCCGCATCCAGGCCTTCGACGGCGAGCTGAGGAAGCGTCACAGCACCGTCGCGCTTGGCCAGCCGACGGCCTTCGGCATTTACTGCCAGTGGAACGTGTGCGTACGTCGGCGGGCGGTAGCCGAGCAGTTCCGCGATGTATGCCTGTGTTGGTGCGGCCGCAAGCAGATCATCGCCACGGACGACCTGGTCGATGCCGGAGAAGGCGTCGTCGACGACTACGGCAAGGTTGTAGGCCGGAACGCCATCATTGCGCAGCAGCACGACATCATCGACCTCAACTGTCATCTGTCCATGTAACAGGTCCTGTATGGTCTGCCGCGCACCGTCAGCTCGGAGCCGGAGTGCCGGCTGGCGGTTCAGCCTCCGACTCGTCCGCTCGGCCTCGGTGAGATGTCGGCAGGTGCCGGGATATCGGGCCACGGCGCCGTGCGGGGCTGAAGCCGCCTCGGCAATTTCACGCCGGCTGCAGAAGCATTCGTAGGTCTGGGTAGCCAGGTTCCTCAAGGCCTCGCGATACGCGCCCAGCCGCTGCGACTGCACTATCGACTCGCCGTCGAATGTGACACCTAAGGCAGCAAGATCAGTCAGCTGCTGTTCTGCCACCCCAGGCCGCAGCCGTGCCGCGTCAAGGTCTTCGATGCGGAGCAGAAATCGTCGGCCTGTCGATCGCGCAAAGAGCCACGCAAGCACTGCCGTTCGAAGGTTTCCGAGGTGCAGTTCAGCTGTTGGACTCGGCGCATAACGGCCGGCGCCTACGGCGCTAGGGCGCTCGCCGCCCGACTGTACCGAGCTACCGAGGAAATCAGCCATCTGCTGGTACCGTGCTCATCGATGCTCCAGTGAGAAAGTGTCAGTAAGAAAGTCCCAGTAAGAAGGTCATGGCACGCAATGCCACCCCGCAAGACCGAGAGAATTCTCAACCTCACCATTTGCTTGCTGGTGTCGGGCCGCTATCTTCCCAAGAGCCGGATTCGCGAGGCGGTCGAGGGTTACCACAATCTCAGCGACGCCGCCTTCGAGCGCACCTTTGAGCGCGATAAAGATGAGCTGCGCTCGCTCGGCGTGCCGATTCAGGTCGGCAGCTTCGACCCTCTCTTCGACGACGAGCCGGGTTATCGCATCCTCTCCTCGGAATTCGCGCTACCTGCCATCGATCTCGACGCCGAGGAAGCCGCTGTAGTCGGAGTGGCAGCACGAGTCTGGAAGCACGCGAGCATGGCTGAGTCGACCAGAAGCGCGATCAGCAAACTTCGTGCCGCGGGCGTCGAGCCGGATGCCTCGCAGCTTGCCTCGCTGGAGCCCGCAGTACAGGCATCCGAGCCCGGATTCGACGTGCTCTGGAATGCCGTGCTGGAACGTGTCCGGGTGAGTTTCACCTATCGCGACGGCAGGCCTCGCACACTGGAACCGTGGGGCCTCACCTCATACAAGGGTCGGTGGTACGTGATCGGTCGCGATGTCGACCGCGATGCAACCAGAATGTTCAAGCTTTCCCGGATGACCGACCTACCAAGGAGGGTCTCTCGAGCCGGCTCGTACGAGGTGCCGGATGATCTTGACTTGCGCACCCTGGCCCGGGCGCTTGCGCCTCGCGAACGAACCGAAACTGCGCTGCTTGCCATTCGCGCTGGTAAGGCACCGGGGCTAGCTCGCCGTGGTGAGCCGGCGGTCTCTGATGTCGACCTTCCATCGGGTTTCGGGGTATATGCGGTTGGCTTCAGTGATCTTCACTCAGCCGCAGCCGAGATCACTCAGTACGCCGCTGATGTCGTGGTGCTAGAACCGGCTGAGCTGCGCGAGCTAGTTGTGCGTGGCCTGACCGCAGTCGTTGAATCAGTGGGTGCCGCGTGACCTCACGAGCCCAGGTACGACGACTGCTCAGCCTCGTGCCGTACCTGCGCGAACACGACGGTGTTGCCATGACCGATGTCGCAGCGGCCTTCGGAATCAGCGTCAAGACACTGCGCGAGGACCTCAACGTGCTGTGGATGTGCGGCATGCCCGGGCTAACCCCAGGTGACTTGATCGACATCGACATGGATGCCGTGGACGGTGAGGGTGTCATTCACCTCAGCAATGCCGACTACCTCACCCGGCCGCTTCGGCTGTCCGCCGACGAGGCGCTAGCACTGGTACTCGCTCTGCGGACGCTGCGCGAGGTCGCCGGGCCTGGAAAGCGCGATGCCGTCGACCGCGCCTTGAAGAAGCTGGAGGCTGCGGCGGGGAACGTACCGGCTACAGATCAAGCAACCGTCGCGGTCACCGGTGCCCGCGATGACATTCAAGCGCGCGTGAACGATGGCTTGCAGCGCGGCAAGCGGCTGGACCTCACCTATGATGTCGCCTCACGTGCCGAGACGACGCGACGCATGGTCGACCCCTTGCGGGTATTCGTGCTCGAGGGTTACGGCTACCTGGAGGCTTGGTGTTACTCCGCCAATGCACTGCGAACTTTCCGGCTCGATCGGATTGCGGCAGTCGAGGTTACCCAGATGGATGTGGCATCCCATGATGTGCAGCTGAAGGATCTGTCGACCGGATGGTGGGAGGCACTGAAGGACGCCCCGCTCGTTACTTTGGAGTTGCAGCCGTGGGCCGCCTGGGTGGCTGAGTACTACCCGACCGAAGCGGTCTCGACTCGTCCCGGCGGTGGTCTCATCGTTTCGCTGCACGTCACAGATCCGGCATGGTTGCGAAGGCTGCTGCTTCGGCTGCAGGGCGGAGCTCGGGTAATTTCCCCAGCGACTGCAGGGGACTCAGCCGTTGAGGCGGCGCGGGAAGCGCTCGACCAGTACGCGGTCCTGCTGGCTGCGACGGCCAGGACCTGAGCGGCATCGGCTAGGGTTCAGGGATGGTGTGGGTGATCGTCTTCGTCGGCATTGGGCTGGCGGGCCTCATTATGCTGATCAGCTACGCCGTTTGGCTCGCACATAAAGCCAGTGACCTGTTCAGCGAACTTGACATGCTGGCTGTGCGGGCTGGTGAATTCGCCGATCTAGTGGCGCAGATCCAGATTCCAGAATCCGCCTTGCCGCCTGACTGGCGCGACGATCGCACTATTACGTCATGAGATCGCTCGCGCAATCGCGCTGACCATCCCTGTCTTCCTCACTCGGTCGCGACAAAAAGCGCGTCGCTCGCTCGCTCGTCAAGACAGGGGGCGCGCGATTTACCGACGCTCGCGATCTCTGCAGAGATTGATCGGGCAACGGCGACGTAGGATGACTCCGAAGCACCCCGCTCAACGCCGGGGAGCACGGGGGTCGCCCCCCACTCAACATTGGCGCAGGAAAGAGGAATCATGACTCCGCTCGTACTCGGTCTTGGCGTCCCCGAGCTGTTGATCATCTTGGCCGTTGTGCTGCTGTTGTTCGGTGGGGCGCGGCTGGCCGGTTTGGGCAAGAGCTCCGGGCGTGCGCTCAGAGAATTCAAAGAGGAGACCAGGGCGCTTAAGTCTGAGGAAAGCCAGCAACAACCGCCCAACTCGGCGCCTGGTACCGGTACGCCAGCAGGGACGGACTACCAGCAGCCGCCGCAGGCCAATACACCGCAGCCGCCAAGCGGTGCCGCGTATCAGCAGCCGCCGCAGGCCAATACACCGCAGCCGCCAACCGGTGCCGCGTATCAGCAACCGCCACGCACCAACCAGGATCCGTCCGCCACCGACAGCCGCAACGACGTCTGACGATTTGAAGGAGCTTCTCGCGCATGCCGCCGCTCGAAGCTCAAGGCCGACGCCCTAAGCTGACGTGTCTCTGACGATCAAGGGCCGGCCGATCCACTTCAGCTTGAAGTGGCTTAAACCGCCGCCCGTGCCGGCCGACGGCACGATGACGCTCTTCGAGCATCTACGGGAGCTGCGGTATCGGCTGGTGGTGTCGATACTCGCCATCATCGTCGGCATGGTGGTCGCCTGGTTCTTCCGCTACGACTTGCTAGACATCCTGCAGCGGCCGTACTTCCAGGCCATCGAGGCGCTGAAGGTCAGGCATCCAGACGCCATCACGTCGTTGGTCAATATCAATCTCACTTCGCCACTCACACTGTCGTTGAAGGTCTCGGCACTCGCCGGAGCAATCGTCACGGCACCGTTCTGGCTCTATCAGCTGTGGGCATTCATTGTCCCTGGCCTATTGGCAAAGGAGAAGAAGTGGGCGCTGGTCTTCATCGCTGCGGCCACCCCAATGTTCCTCGGCGGTGTGATCGTCGCCTACTTCGTCTTGCCCAAGGCCATCACGGTGCTGCTGAGCTTCACCCAGTCCGGCGTGACCAACCTGCAGGACATCAATGCCTATCTGTCTTTCCTGCTGCGTCTGATGGTGGTTTTTGGCCTGGGCTTTCTCATACCTCTGGTTGTGTTGATGTTGAACATCGTGGGAGTGATCACGGCCAAGCAGATGGCCAAGTACCGGAGTCTGGTGATCTTCGGCACTTTCGTGTTCGGCGCTGTAGCCACGCCCTCAACTGATCCGTTTTCGATGCTTGCCATTGCCGCTCCCATGGCGGTGCTGTTTCTTGCAGCCGAGCTGATCGCCCGCATCCTGGACCGCCGTAAGCAGCGTCAGGCGGCACTAGCCGGTGATGATCTGATCGTTCGGCACACCGTTACTGATGACAAGGCGCTGCGAGAGCTCTCGCGGGGCGATGACGACGAGCTCGACCCCCCGGGGTGAATCGCCAGATCAGGCTGGTGGTCAACCCGTCGGCCGGCAAGGGTCGTGCCCTCGAGCTGCTCCCCCAAGTCGTTGGCACGTTACGTGACGGAGACGCGGATCCAGAGATTCTGCTGAGCCGTGACTTTGCTGAGGCTCGGACCATGATCCGCCAGGCAGTTGAAAATGCTGTCGACGTGCTCGCCGTCATGGGCGGCGACGGGATGATGCATCTTGGCATCAACGCCTCGGCAGTAGCCCACCTGTCCGGTAACAGCCGGACAACGCTGGGGCTGATTCCAGCTGGAACCGGCAACGATGTCTGCCGCGGTATCGGTCTGAACCCCCAGGACCCGGTTACTGCGGCGGCCGCCGTCGCCGCCGGTTACACACGCTCTATCGATCTTGCCCGTGTCGGCGAGACCTACGTTGGAGCGGTGCTCGCCACAGGTTTTGATGCTTTGGTGAATCGACGAGCCAACCAGATGGCCTGGCCACGTGGCGCAGCCCGGTACGCGTTAGCGGTCATGGCGGAGCTGCGGGTCTTCTCTCCGCTGCACTACCGGCTGACCCTCGACGGCAGTATCCGTGAGCAGCAGGCCATGCTGGTGGCTATCGGCAACACCAACTCCTACGGCGGCGGAATGCTGATCTGCCCCAAAGCCGACCCGTACGACGGCCTGTTGGATGTCACGATCATCCACCCGGTGAGCAGGCTCAAGCTGCTTAAGCTCTTTCCCGAGCTGTACTCGGGCAGGTTCATCCGTGACCCCTGCGTGGAGCAGCTCAAGGTTCGCGAAGTGACTGTGGAGGGTGCTGGGCTGGTTGGTTTCGGCGACGGCGAAATGATCGCCGCTGCGCCGCTGCGGGTTTGCTCCGTGCCGGGAGCGCTACCGATCTTTGTTCCTGGGTAATTTGGGCCGCATTATGGCCGACCCGTCGAGTCCTTCAGAGGCGTATGCGCGGTTCCGGCAGCGGCAAAGCTCACCGCTGCTAGCAGCCTTCGCTGATGGCTATCCGTTCCAATTCGATGACTACCAGCGGGATGCCTGTGCCCAGGTCGAGGCCGGCTCAGGAGTGCTGGTCGCCGCACCCACCGGGGCCGGAAAGACGATTGTGGGGGAGTTCGCGGTCTTCTTGGCGCTCAGCAATGGCCGCAAGTGCTTCTACACCACACCGATCAAGGCACTCTCCAACCAGAAATACGCCGATCTAGTTCGCCGGCACGGCGCCAGCAACGTCGGACTGCTGACCGGGGACACGTCGGTCAACTCCGAGGCGCCGATCGTGGTGATGACCACCGAGGTGCTGCGGAACATGATCTATGCACGGTCCTCCAGCTTGCTGAACCTCGGCTACGTCGTGCTAGACGAGGTGCACTACCTGGCGGACCGTTTCCGCGGGGCGGTGTGGGAGGAGGTGATCATCGGGCTCGCCGACTCCATTCAACTGGTCGCGCTGTCAGCAACGGTCAGCAACGCTGAGGAATTCGGTGAGTGGCTATCTGAGGTGCGCGGCGAGATGGCAGTCGTGGTCTCCGAACGACGGCCGGTGCCGCTTTATCAGCACGTTCTGGTTGGTCAGAGGCTGTACGACCTCTTCGCCGAGGTTGCACCCACCGCCCGAGAGCTGCCGGGTGAGGGCAAGGTCGATGTCAATCCGATATTGATCAAGATCGCGCGAGAAGAGTCAAGGCTCGTCCGGGATGACGCCCGCCGACCCCGCAGCAAGAGCGGCCGCGGTAAAAGGACCGTGAGCTATGGCAGCGGCGCCTACGGCGGTGCGGCACACCGGTCCCGCTACGCCGGATCAGGCCGCAGGCCGCGGTCGTTGCGCCTGCCGAGCCGCCCGGAACTGGTCGAGCTGCTCGACGACGAAGAGCTGCTGCCGGCCATTGTTTTCATTTTTTCCCGGATAGGTTGTGATGCGGCCGTTCAGCAACTGCTCGAGTCCGGCGTACGGCTTACTACGACCGCCGAGCAGCAGCAGGTTGCAGCGATTATGGAGCGGCATGTGGCTGGGCTCTCGGACGGAGACCTGCATGCCCTTGACTACGAACTTTTCGCCGAGGCCCTCAACAGAGGAGTAGCGGCGCATCACGCCGGCATGCTGCCGACGTTCAAGGAGTGTGTCGAGGAGGCCTTCGTCCGCGGGCTGATCAAGGTGGTCTTTGCGACCGAGACACTGGCCTTGGGCATCAATATGCCGGCTCGGTCCGTGGTACTGGAGAAGCTGATCAAGTTCGACGGCGAGACTCATGCCGATGTCACGCCGGGGGAGTACACCCAGCTGACCGGTCGCGCCGGCCGGCGTGGCATCGATATTGAAGGTCATGCCGTCGTGCTCTGGCAACCAGGGCTGGATCCGCGCGCCGTGGCTGGCCTGGCGTCCAGGCGTACCTATCCGCTGCGCTCCTCCTTCTCCCCGACCTACAACATGGCGGTCAATCTCGTGGCCACTGTCGGGCGGGAACGCGCCCGTACCTTGCTCGAGCAGTCTTTCGCGCAGTTTCAGTCTGATCGTTCTGTGGTCGGTGCAGCGCGCACCTTGGCAAGGAATGAGGAGGCGATCCAGGACTACTGGGCGGCCGCCGAGTGCGAGCTCGGTGACTTTCGCCAGTACGCGAACCTGCGGGCCGAGATCGCTGATCTTGAGGCAGCCGCAGCTCGGGAGCGGCGATCGGACCGCCGAGCAGAGGCATTGCAGACGCTGTCGATCTTGAAGCCTGGAGACATTATTAGGGTGCCCAGCGGCAAGAGCCAGGGTTGGGCAGTGATCATTGACCCGGGCGTTCGTCATGATCACCAATCGCCACGACCGCTGGTACTGACAGCTGAACGCCACATGCGCCGGCTGGCGATCTCCGATTTTCCCACCCCGCCGTTGGTAGCCGGACGCATGAAGATCGGCAAGCACTTCAACGCAAAGGATGCCGCCGCCAGGCGCAACCTGGCTGCGGCCCTGCGTGCCCGACTTGGCGAGATTGATCTTGACCCCAAGCGCCGCCGGATTGCTGGCGTCGATCCGGAGATTCAGACCCAGATCGATCGACGTCGCACGGAGCTTCAGCATCACCCCTGCCATCGCTGCCCGGAGCGCGAGACTCACGCCCGATGGGCTGAACGGGCGTTGCGGCTGGAGCGAGAAACTTCCCGGCTGCAAGCCCGGATGGACTCCCGGAGCAATACCATCGCCAACCACTTCGACAAGATCTGCCTGGTACTCGAGTCGCTCGGCTATCTCGCCGGTGACGGGGGAGGCGAGGTTACTGGGCATGGCAAGATGCTCGCTCGGATCTATACCGAGCTGGATCTGGTGACGGCGGAGTGCATTAGGGCTGGGGTTTTCGCTGACCTGACCGCTCCGCAGCTGGCCGCGGTTTTGGCTTCGCTCGTCTTCGAGGCACGACGTGCCGACGAGGCAGGACGCCGACCTCGGATGCCCGATGCCAGGACCAATGCCGCCATGATCGAAATACGCCGGATCTGGCACGAGGTCTCGCTGGTCGAGCGTGATGCCCGGCTGAACCGCGGACCCGAACCTGATATTGGATTCAGTGAAGTGGCCTACGGTTGGGCTGCCGGCCGAACACTGTCGGCGGTGCTGCGTGGTAGCGATTTCACCGCCGGAGACTTCGTCCGCTGGATCCGACAGGTTGCTGACTTCGCAGGCCAGATCGCCGATGCCGCCGGTCCGGGCGATCTCCGTGACACCGCGCAGCTGTTAGTGCGTTCCATGCGGCGAGGGGTAGTGACCTATGCGCCAGAGATGGATGCTGACGAGGGCGACGACCTTACCGGGGTCGACCTCCCGTAGCCAAGTTCGCTGCCGCCTGATCCGAAACCTACGTTCACAGAGAGTGTGGAGAAGGCCGGTTGTCCTAGCCCTTGTGGGTGAGCGTTGGGAGGATGGCGGCTGCCGAACGTCCCAGGCCTTCCTGACTCTTACGTTCACTGGCGTGACGTGTCTTTCTTACGATCTGTCGGTTGGCCTGGGCGTTCGGTGAGGCTGGGTCTTATCGAACGGTTGTGACTTTAGGGAAGCCTGCTTCCGTAGACCATCTCTGTCTTGTCCGTCCGATTCGGTGAGCCTCGAGCCGACCCTGTATCGGTTTCAGTGAGGAGGGCCGACATGGCCAGCATGACATCTGAGGTGTTTGCCGCCCAACCCGTCCGGGTGTTTGGCGGAATTGACACCCACAAGGACATTCATGTTGTTGCGCTGCTAGACAGCGTCGGCGGGCTGGTGGGCAGTGCATCGTTTCCTACTACCCGGGCTGGTTACCGGCAGCTGCAGGCTTGGATGCTTAACGCCGGCGCCCTGGCCAGGGTGGGGGTGGAGGGCAGCTGCAGCTACGGTGCCGGGATCTGTCGCCAGTTGAGCGCCGCCGGTATCGAGGTGGTGGAGGTGAACCGGCCGGACCGGGCCGAGCGGCGGCGCCGCGGCAAATCTGATGTGTTGGATGCGGCGGCTGCCGCCGAGGCTGCCCGTACCGGCAACCGCACCAGCATCCCGAAATCCCAAGATGGGCAGGTGGAGTCGGTGCGGGTGCTGAGACTGACTCGGACCTCGGCGGTGCAGTCCCGCACGAAGGCCTTCCAGCAGATGGTCCAGCTGATCGTGACCGCGCCGGCACAGCTGCGTGATCAGCTGCGGGAGTTAGCCAAGATGCGGCTGATCCGCGGCTGCGCAGCCTGGCGACCCGACCCGGCCGCCGCCGCCGATCCTGCGGTGGCGACCCGGATCGCATTGAAAAACCTGGCCCGCCGATACCTGCGGCTGCATGAGGAGATTCTTGAGCTGGATAAGCAACTGAACCGGTTGGTGGCCGGGCTGGAACCGCAGCTGACCGCCACCCTCGGTGTGGGCCCCGACACCGCCGGTCAGTTGTTGATCACAGTCGGAAACAATCGAGATCGGATATACAGTGAGGCCGCGTTCGCGATGCTATGCGGGGTCGCGCCGCTGCCGGCATCCTCGGGAAAAACCAAGCGGCACCGGCTGAACCGCGGCGGAGACCGGCAAGCCAACCGAGCCATCCACGTCATCGCCACCACCCGGAAACGCTGCGATGCCCGTACCCGGGCCTATCTAGCGAAAAAGATCGCCGAAGGCCACACCAAAGCAGAAGCCACCCGAAGCCTGAAACGCCTCATCGCGCGCGAGGTTTATTACCTGCTCTATCCGGCGCCTCACATCCTGCCGGTTCCTCCATCTAGGCCACACCGCCGGCGCGCAGGCGCGGTCAAGGTGGAGCCCCCCACGCGCGGAACGACCTTGACCGCGCCGAGCACCGGCACAGCATCAAAAATGGAGGAAGCGGCCGCTTGACAAACAGGGAAGCATCGTAGGTTCCTGGCCGGTCTGCATAGGTTGCAACCTGTGCAGACGTGTGCAACCTATGTGAACGTAGGTTGCCGGCGAGCGCCAGGGTCGCTCAAGAAGCCTGGCTGACGGTCGACATGTTGAAGTCAGGCACCCTAATGTTGGGCATGATCGTCCGGTTGAAGTAGTCATTCCATTCCCGGCACAAGGTCAGCTCTGCGACGCCAATCTCGCTGATCCGGCCCAAGAGCTCGATTGGCGACTCGTTGAAGCGGAAGTTATTGACTGCACCAACGACCTCGCCGTTTTCGATCAGATAGACCCCGTCGCGAGTAAGTCCAGTCAGTAGCAGCCGCTCCGGATCGACATCTCGGATATACCAAAGACTTGTCAACAGCAGGCCACGCTTGGTACTAGAGATCATGTCCTGCTTACTGGCTGTGCCGCCACCGTCCATGATCAAGTTGTCGACCGGGGGCGTTGCCTGGGCGCCGGTCCGGGCGGCATGGCCTCTATTGCGGATCAGTTCATGCAACACTCCACGATCGATCCAGGTCGTCGCGTTGATCGGCAGGCCACCGTCGAATGCCCACGACGTGTCGTCTAGGGAGGAGGTGAAGTTGACGAACGGAATGGTCTCCAGGCCGGGATAGAGCGGATCGGATCGCAGTGTGATCGGAAGCGCTGAGAACCGTTGCCCGATCTTGGTTGCGCCTTCGCCGGCTGAGAACACGTTGCGGCCCTCTTCGGCATCTCGGGCATTGGCAGTCCAGTACGCATAGATCATCAAGTCGGCCACCGCGGCAGGTGGCAGCAAGGTCTCATATCGTCCCGGAGGCAGCTCGACCTTCCTAGCTGCCCAACCCAAGCGCGTACTCAGTTCCTCAGCAGCCTCAGCAACATCAACATCAAGAAAGTCGCGGGTGGTACGCCCCAGCCAGGCGGAGGCTGCAAGATCGACTGTCTTGGCGTTGAGCTCGAGTCGACCGGTCGGCTGTACGCCGCGCCGCCGCAAGCCACTGCTGTTGCCGAGATATGTCGTCTCAACGGAATGCTCGGCGAAGCCGAACAGCAGGTGCCCCGCTGCCTCAGCGCGCTCGAAAGCCACCCCAAGTCCCTTCGCGAGCTTCTCGAGCACCTCGATGCTTGTTGTCTCGGGCCGGTCCTCCCACACGTCGTTATGGGCGTAGTTCTCCACCATGGGCGCCGCATCCTCAGCCGGCCGGCCGGTGCGCGCAAGCTGTTCGGCAGCGGCAACGACGGTGCCCACCTCATCCGCGGTGGCGATCTCCTGGGCGACGGTGCCGGCTGCCGTTCCACCCTCCACCTGGGCGGTAGCGGTAACGCTGAGTCGCCTGCTCCGCATCTCGCCGTTGGTGGTGAGTGCATTGTTGGCCCAGCGCAGGTTGGCCTCAGTCCGTTCGGTTACCCAAGCAACGCACGGCAGCGTCGCCGCAGCTAGCGCCTGCTCCACAAGATCTTGCGGCCGGACGCTCATGACTGGCCTCCCTCGGCTTGCGTGTTCAGCACATTGACGCTGCGAAACAGCGCAGACGGACAGCCGTGCGACACCGGCGCAATCTGCCCAGGCTGCCCCTTGCCGCAATTGAAGGCGCCACCCAGGACATAGGTGTCAGGATTTCCAACCGCCGTCATCGAGCGCCAAAAATCGGTGGTGGTGGCCTGGTAGGCGACATCCTTCAGTTGCCCCGCCAACCTGCCGTTCTCGATCTTGAAAAACCGCTGTCCGGTGAACTGGAAGTTGTAACGCTGCATGTCGATCGACCAGGACTTATCCCCGACGATGTAGATCCCCCGGTCCACATCGGAGATCAGTTCCTCGGTAGTTGGACCGTCGGCCGCAGGCTGCAGCGAAACGTTGGGCATCCGTTGCATCGCGATGTGGCCCGGGGAATCGGCGAACGCACAGCCATTCGAGCGGCCGAATCCCTTCTCCGCAGCCATTTGCCGGTTCAACTGGTAGCCCACCAGGATGCCGCCGGAGATCAGATCGAACTGTTGCTGAGCGACGCCCTCGTCGTCGTAGCCAATGGTTGCCAAACCATGATCAACCAGCCGGTCTCCGGTGACGTTCATAACGTCGCTGCCGTATTGCAGCTTGCCCAGCTGATCAAAAGTGGCGAAGGAGGTGCCGGCGTACGCGGCCTCGTAGCCGAGAGCCCGATCCAGCTCTGTGGCGTGCCCGATCGACTCGTGGATGGTCAGGAAGAGGTTGCTCGGATGAATGACGAGGTCATAACGGCCGGCCTCGACTGACGGTGCAGCCACCTGAGCGGCCAGCAGCTCAGGTATCTCGGCAACTTCAGCATCGAAGTCCCAGCCAGTTCCAGTCAGGTATTCCCAGCCATGACCGGTCGGCGGAGCTAGGGTCCGCATTGTCGCGAAACCATGATCACCGACGTTCAGAGCGGTCAGCTGGACCTGGATTCGGACGCGCTGCTGGGTAGTGCTCGTGCCCGCCAGGTTGGCGAAGTACTTGTTTTCGTGAACGTAGCCAAGGCTCGCATTGGCGTGATTGACGCCGGGGCCTGCGAGCAGCGCTTCGTTGAGTCCAAGGACACGACCAGTCTTTGTCGCTTCATCTACCTCAAAAGGATCAACCTCGTACGCCGACACCCAGGTGGCGTCGGCATAAACCTTTTCATCGGCCAACTCCACTGACGATGGCGTTAGAGGACGGGAGACCTTTGCAGTCGCGACGGCGCGCTCGGCGAGTTGGGCCGCCGTGTCGACTGACAGCGCGATGTCGGCTGCAAACCCCCAGACACCGTTGTGCACGATACGAACCGACAATCCCAATAGCTGGCTGTCGGCGCTGGTTTCCAGCGCATGATCACGAAAGCTCCGGTAGGCCAGCCGCAGCCGCTCGATGCGGACTTCAGCATGGCTGCAACCTAGATCCTTGGCCTTGGAGAGAGCGGCGTCGCTCAATGCCTGCAGCGGCAGAGCAACGAAGCTGTCATCGAGCTGGGGCATGATCGTCAGCGTAATGGCAGTGTTTGATTGCTCGGTGCCATCTAGAGTGTTCGGCGTGACGGTCACTGTTCGGGTCATCCCTTGCCTGGACGTACACGATGGCCGAGTCGTGAAGGGCGTCAACTTCGTCGGGTTGCGGGATGCCGGTGATCCGGTGGAGCTTGGTGCTCACTATGACGCCGAAGGGGCAGATGAGCTGACCTTCCTCGATATCTCGGCATCGGCAGAGGGCAGGGTAACCACGCTTGAGGTGGTGCGCCGAACAGCCGAGACGGTCTTCATCCCGCTTACCGTCGGCGGCGGAGTCCGGACGGTCGACGATGTGGACGTGTTGCTGCGGGCCGGCGCCGACAAGGTGGCTATCAATACCGGCGCAATCCGTCGACCTGAAGTGATCGGGGAGATTACCCGGCGGTTTGGCAACCAGGTGCTGGTGCTGTCTGTGGATGCTCGACGCGCGACCTGGGCGCCGTCGGGTTTTGAGGTGACCACTCATGGCGGGCGAACAGCCGGCGGCCTTGATGCGGTCGACTGGGCCCGCCGAGGGGCGGAGCAGGGCGTCGGCGAGATACTGCTGAACTCCATGGACGCAGATGGCACCACCGGCGGCTTCGACCTGGAGATGATCAGGGCGGTACGCGCACAGGTCGACGTGCCTCTTGTCGCATCCGGCGGAGCGGGTCAGGCTGCGGACTTCCCACCCGCGATCGCCGCAGGCGCCGATGCCGTCCTGGCTGCCAGCGTTTTCCACTTCGGCACCTTGCGGATCTCGGAGGTAAAGGTGGCAATCGAAGCAGCCGGATTTCTGGTACGTCGCGCCGCACTTGCTCCGACAGCGAGAAACTGAGCGCGTGTCCGAAACCAGAAGAGTTGCCTGGCTGCCGTACGCCAGCGTTGCCGAAGCCGAGCAACGACTCGGCGGAATCCCCGAGGAAATCGAAATCGATCTCTATCGCGCCGATGGGGACAGCTGGCCGGATTCGATCGGCGAGGTGGAGTTCTATGTGTTGCCCTATCTGAAGGGTGAAGAGGTCCTGGACCGAGTCGATGAGATGAGACAGCTGAAGGTCATCCAGACCCTGACGGCTGGTGTGGAGAACTTCTTGCCGTATGTGCCGCAAGGCGTGACGTTGTGCAATGCGGCGGGCGTTCATGATGCCAGCACCGCCGAACTCGCTGTCGCGCTCGCGCTGGCCAGCGGTCGGCATCTTGATCACTTCGCACGCAACCAGCCAAGCGGTGTCTGGGAGTTTCGGACTGGCACATCGCTGGCCGATAGGCGAGTGTTGATCATCGGATACGGCAACATCGGCGCCGCCATTGAGCGTCGACTGGCCGGCTTTGAGGTTGCCTCGGTGACTCGGGTCGCCCGTCGGCCGCGCCGCGAGCCGGTTCTGGTGCACCCGATCGAGAATCTGCCACAGCTGCTTCCAGATGTTGATGTGGTCTTCCTGGTGGCACCGCATACCCCAGATACCGAGGGCATGATTGGTGCCCAGGAGCTCGCCGCCTTGCCGGATGGAGCCGTGCTGGTCAACATCGCTCGCGGCAAGCTTGTCGACACGAATGCACTGCTCGCCGAAACTTCTACCGGCCGCATCCGCGCAGCCGTGGACGTTACCGATCCGGAGCCGCTGCCTCCCGACCACCCGCTGTGGCGCACCCCAGGCGTGCTGATCTCACCGCATGTCGGCGGGGCGAGCACCGCCTTCTTCCCACGGGCAGATCGACTGATCGCTGCCCAGTTGGCTCGTTTCGCCGCTGGCCAGGAATTGGAGAACATCATCAAATGACGCCCCTTGAGACGCCTGACCAGCAGGCCATCGACCCAAACTGTCTTTTTTGCAAGATCATT
>DATFBI010000274.1:0-5266 GCA_035253925.1 Propionibacteriaceae bacterium | reverse complement strand
TTGACGCCAGCATCGCGCGCCAGACCTATCTGCTTTCGGGCGCCTTCGACGTCGATCTGGCCCACAGGTGTAGCCCAGCCAGTACCGCCAAAACCCATGGTGCCGAGAGTGATCGTTGAGACGCGGAGGCCGCATTGGCCGAGATATCGATACTCCATGCCGTTGGAGTCTAAGGCCACCCCAGCCACGGACGTCGCCCGGCTGGAACCCTGCCCATCGGTCACTTCGCATCGCTTACTCGCTCTGAGCATCATTTGCAAACGGTGCGAAGTCTTAGTAACTGGTGCGAAGTGGAGTAAGGCTCTCCGCGCACAGGGCTCAGACCTGGGTATCTCTCCGTAGGGCGGTCAGCAAGTGCACTTCGAGTGGCTCCTGCTTGCCCTTCAGTTGCAGACGGCCAAGCGGCGTGGTGACTGCCTCAGGCAGTAGCGCCTTAGTGTCGGGGCCAATCGCGACGCCTCCGGTAGGAGCTTGGCCCTCGATCCGGGAAGCGACATTGACCGTGTCGCCGACAATCGTGTGGGTACGTCCACCTTCGGCACCCAGCAAACTGACCGAAACCTCGCCGGAGTTGATTCCGACGCGGAACCGTGGCCATTCGGGATGCTGCTCTGCCAGGCGTGCAGTCGCATCCTGCAAAGCAAGTCCGGCGCCAGCTGCCCGTTCGGCATGATCAGGTTGATCGCCACGCTTATTGAACGTGACCATTAGGGCATCACCGATGATGCGATCGATGTCGCCCCTGTACGGCGTGACAACCGCTGGCACGGCAACCGCGAAATACTCGTTGAGCATTCGCGCTACCTCATCAGGTTCGTGAGTCTCTGAGAATGAGGTGAAACCCCGCAGATCGGCGAACAGCACGCTGATCTCCCGGCTCCCGGCACTGGTTTGCCGTAGGTAAAGCTCGGCAAACCTTTCCTCGCGCCAGGAGGCCCGTGCACTCAATGCCACGAGCGCGAACGCTATGAGCATGAGCACGTGCCACTCCCACCAAGACAGGCGCCAGTTGCGTGCAAAGGCCATCGCGATCATGGACTCAGCTAGCAAGATGAAAGCCGACGGCACGGCCAAAAGCATCAGCGAGGGATGGTGGCGCCATAACTGCACGTATCGCGCCGCGCTGGCTGCGTAGAGCAGCACCGCTGGTACGGCAAGCAGTAGCGGAAAACTCTCCGCGAACTGCGGCGGCCGATTGAGTGGCGGCAGCCCAGCAAGAGACCAAACCCCCCAAAGGACCATCAGGCCGAGCAGCGCCCATCGCAGACGCTTTCCGATCCGCACGTTTCGCACCGCGGCGTCGCCCGAGAAATCTCTTGTCGACGCCGCTGCGAATGCGGAACCGATGGCGACACCAACCGGCGTCGCAATCGCAAAGCCTGTGTTGCTCTTGCCCAGCAGCACACCTGGAGTTGCCAGTGCATGCAGAGCAAGGAAACCGGCGGAGGACAAGAAAGCGAGCGAGACATAAAGCAGCCGCGCATCTCCGCGACGTACAGCTGCCTCACCTGTCGCGTACGCCAGCACGGCTGCGATCACGGCAGTGATCAGCACCAACCAGAAATGTAAAGGGTGATGCTCCCAACGAAGATCGAAGTCAGGTCGCAGCAGAAGTAAAAGGAGTCCGAGCAATGGCACCGCCAAAACCAGGGCGGTAAGAACTATCCGGCTGCCACCGCGGCTGGACTCAGTCACTTCAAGCCTGCGGCGCAGCTAGGAACTGATGGATTTCAGAGACCACCACCGATCCTTCCCCAACCGCGGATGCCACCCTTTTTACCGAGCCGGCTCGCACGTCACCTACGGCAAACAACCCGGGCACGCTGGTTTCGTGCGGATGCGGTGAACGTTCCAGTCTCCAGGAAACACATGCGGCCGCATCGGCTCCGGTATACAAGAAACCATGCTGATCGTGATCAACTTCAGGCGGCAGCCAGTCCGTCCGAGGCGTTGCCCCGATCATGACGAAGAGGCTCTCCAGATGCAGCTGCTGCTCCTCTCCAGTGTTGCGGTTGCGCAGCGTTATCAATTCCAGCTGTCCATCACCATGGCCGCCGACCACCTCGGTGCGCAGGTGCACCTTGATCATCGGGAGTGCCGAAATGGCGTCGACCAGGTACGCGGACATGCTGTCCGCCAGGCTAGAGCCTCGAACGATCATGTGCACTGATGCGCAATACCGTGCCAGGTGCAGCGCGGCTTGGCCTGCAGAGTTGCCGGCCCCGATCACACCGGCCCGCAGCCCGGCGAGTGCTTGGGCAGCCGACACGCTCGCCCCGTAATACACGCCGTGACCACTAAGTGCCTCCAGGCTTGGTACCCCAAGGCGCCGATATGAGACGCCAGTCGCGATCACCACAGAACGTGCGCTGACTTCTCCAATATCTCCAATTTGAGCTACGAAACCACCACTTCCTTTGGGCGTAAGGCGTTCGACTTCCCTGGTAACAACGAAGCGGGCCCCGAAAACCCAGGCCTGCTGGTACCCGCGCTGCACCAGTTCAGCGCCGCTCAATCCCCGGGAGAAGCCGAGGTAGTTCCGAATTAGGGAACTGGTTCCGGCCTGGCCGCCAATTGCCTCACGTTCCACAACGATGGTCCGGACCCCTTCGGAGGAGGCATACACGGCCGCTCCAAGCCCAGCAGGTCCGGCGCCAACGACCAGCAAATCGAATTCATGATCAACATCTCGCAAGGTGGTCGGAATACCCCAAGCCTCGAGAATCTCCGCGTCAGTTGGATCAATCAGGGTGGTGCCGCCGATGGCTGGCATCCACACCACGACCTCACCCTCAGGATGTCCCATATCAGCGAGTGCAGTTTGGCCGAGCTCGGAAGCACGGGCGCGAAAGGCGTGGGGGATACCGTTCCGGTTCAGCAGGTCGCTGACCGCATAGGCGCGACCGCTGTGCTGGGCGGCAACGACGACGACCTCCCGAAAGTTGGTGGGTTCGCTGCGGGACCACTCTTGAACGAATTCGGCGATGACGCGATGGAACAACTCGTCGGGGGTTATCCATGGCTTGAGCACGTAGTAGCTGATGTCGCCAACGGCAATGCTGCGCAAAATCTTGTGCGCCGATTCAGGATTTTTCCAGGCGCCCCACGGTACGAGCAAAGCGCGCCGGGCATTGGGATGCAGGCTTCTGGCGGTCTCGTAGATCTCCGCGCGAGCGTCATCGGGCAAAGAGTCGTCGACCAACACAACAGCCACCCGCTCCTGGCGGCTACGGGCTTCCTCGAGTGTCCTTATGGCGTCTTGGGGGAAAAGCTCCCCGCGGACGCGGAAATCCGATCCAAACGCCCGCTGCAGCTCCCCCTCGATCCTTCCCAGCAGACGGGCATCAGCGTCGACCGCCAGCAGCAGCGGCCGGTCACCCCAGTCCCTAACGGCCATGGCACAAGGCTAGGCAAATAACGCGTTGAGAGCACCTGCACGGCCCCAGTGAGTGGCTACGGGCGCGGAATGACGGTAAGCACCCGCATGAGATGGGTGCGGAACTCATGCATGAAGTTGCTGAGGAACGCCGCCACCGCCTCGTCGACAACCTCTCCCTCAGCGGTGAAAATCTCTGGGGAGTAACGGATATAGGCCTCTGGAGCGGTCATTTGACGGGCATTGCAGAAGCTGAGGACCCCCCGCAGGCTCTGCTGAGCGAGTGCCGTACCGATTGCCCCGGCAGACGTGCCAATGACAGCAGCGGGAATGTGGTCGAAGGAGTTTTGCCCCCAGGGTCGCGACGCCCAGTCAATGGCATTCTTCAGTGCTCCAGGAATGGATCGGTTGTATTCAGGCGTAACGAACAGCACGGCGTCGGAACGTGCGATGGCCTCCTTCATCGCGGCTGGCTCGGGTGGATAGTCGTCGTCGTAGTCGGGGCTGTAGAGCGGCAGATTGCCAATCGGTATCTCGGTGAACTGCAGATCGTGCGGCGCTAGGCGGATCAACGCCTTGGAGAGGATCCGGTTGATCGATTTCGACGAGAGGCTTCCGACGAAATAGCCCACCTGATAGGTAGTCATAACTGCCCTTCCTCCTTGATCGAATCCGCGGCGACTATCGCCGGCGGTCTCGCGCTCTATACCCCGTTTGGTAGCACCACGATCTTGCCGGTAGCCGAACCTGCCTCCATCTCAGCGTGCGCGTCGCGAATTTGATCAAGCCGGTAGACGCGGTACAGCGGAACGACCGCCTCCCCGGTTGCGACCGCGTCGAGGAAGTCCTGCAGCACGTACGTCGGCAGATCGCTGGCTTCACCGGCGTAGGAGGTGAGCCGCACGCCATGTGGGATGTAGTCAATCGGATAGAAATCGGGGATGATCCATTCGTTGGACAGCATCCCGGTGAAGCAGACCACCCCATGCAAGCGGGTCGCGGCCAGCGTATCGGGCAGGGTCGGGGTTCCGACCAACTCGAGCGCGGTGTCGACACCGCTGGGCAGAATGTATCGAACCTGCTTTGCTACTTGGCCATCGTCAATTAGGACATGATCAATACCGATCTTGGTCAGTGACTCGATCTTGGCGGGATTCCGGGTGGTCGAGAAAACGATCATATTTTGGTGCTTGGCGAGGACTGCAGTCGCCATCCCCACTGAGGATGTGCCTCCCCGGATCAAGATCGACTGACCTGGCTGGGCATCAAGGCCGATCGTCAAGGAGCCGTATGCGGTTTGCAGCATCTCCGGGACCGCGCCCAATGTTGCCCAGTCGAGCTTGCTAGTGAACGGGATCACCTGACCAGCAGGCACACAGGTGTACTCGGCGTAACCGCCGTCGAAGGTGCGGCCCATCCCGCCCATCATGGTGGCGACTTGCTGACCGAGCTGGAACTCCCCGCCGGGACTGGCCGCCACCGTGCCAGTCGCCTCAATTCCGAGGATGCGAGGAAATTCGACACCTTCCGCTATGCCAAGGCGGGTGTGCAGCTCGGACCGGTTCACGCCGAACGCTGCGACCTTGATCAACACCTCACCACGGCTTGGCGTTGGGATGGGCACCTCACGGACCTGCAATGCCTCCGGCGGTCCTGGAGCCTCCAGCACAACGGCCTTCATGAGCGACATCGTTGCTCGCTTTCTGGGTCTTCGTCCGGGTCGAAAGGTATCGAACGCCTCGCCGTGGCGTTTCTCCGCACAAGGCCATGAATGCTGTCGCCTCAGCCCTGACACGCCTCGTCTGCGAACCTTGTGCGGAGGAACGGCTCATCGGAGGTGGACATGGCTACTGATCTTGATTAGTGCGGTTGGGAAACAGGATGGTGGCA
>DATFBI010000273.1:0-5012 GCA_035253925.1 Propionibacteriaceae bacterium | reverse complement strand
AGTGCGTTCCGGTAATCGGCAACGGAGTCGTGGTCGACCTCGATGTGCTGTTTGCTGAGATCGAGGGGCTTGCGGCTCGCGGCATCGATGCCTCACACATGGTCATTTCCGCGAATGCCCACATCATTACCTCCTACCACCAGGTGATCGACAAGGTAACCGAGCGATTCCTCGGCAAGGCGCGGATTGGCACGACCGGACGCGGGGTTGGCCCGGCGTACTCGGACAAGGTCAACCGGATTGGCGTGCGCATTCAGGACCTGTTCGACGAATCGATCTTGCACAAGAAGGTGGAAGCCGCCCTCGAGCAGAAGAACCATCTGCTGGTCAAGGTCTACAACCGGCGCAGCATTGAGCCCGAGGAGGTCACCGAGCATTTGCTGTCTTACGCCGAGCGGATCCGGCCGCATGTTGTTGATGTCAGCAAGCTGCTCAATGAGGCGCTCGACGTCGGGAAGGTGGTGCTGTTCGAGGGTGCCCAGGCTCACCATCTCGATGTTGATCATGGAACCTATCCGTACGTGACATCCTCCAATCCGGTTGCCGGTGGTGCCTGTGTGGGTACCGGGGTCGGTCCGACTCGGATTAATCGGGTGGTGGGCATCGCCAAGGCCTACACCACTCGAGTGGGGTCAGGACCGATGCCCACCGAGTTGCACGACGAGGACGGCGAGCGGTTGGCCGAGGTTGGTGTGGAGTTCGGTACCACTACCGGACGCAAGCGGCGCTGCGGCTGGTTTGACGCCATGGTCGTTCAGACGGCCGCCCGCGCCAACGCCTTCACCGATGTGTTCTTGACCAAGCTCGATGTTCTTACCGGCTGGGAGAAGATCCCCATTTGCGTTGGCTACCAGGTGAACGGCGTACGGCATGACACCATGCCGCTCACCCAGTCGGAGTTCCACCATGCCGTTCCTATCTATGAAGAGTTGGATGGCTGGACCGAGGACATTAGCGGCTGCCGGGAATTCGATGATCTGCCGAAGCACACCCAGGCGTACGTGAACCGGATCGAGGAGCTCTGCGGGGCCCGGATCTCCGGCATCGGGGTTGGCCCCTCCCGTGAGCAGTCGATCGTCATCAACGATCTTCTTTAGTCCGGCTGGCGGCAAAGACTCTAGGTGGGCAGCACGCCACGGACTTGGCTGTCGCGCGAGTGAGCCGGGTTGCCGTCGTATGGCTCGACAGATACGTCAACGATGGTGAAGTCTTGGAGTTGTCCGGCGAGCGCGGGTGGCAGCGGATAAGTGGCTCTTCCGTCGTTCGGCAGCACACCCAAGGAGTACATGCGCTCGCCGTCGGTGTTGATCAGCCACACTTCTCGGTAGCGATCAGGAGTGGCAGGCGCATCGATCTGCACTCTGAGCTCAGGCCGCCCCTGGTCGCTGACGAGTTCGGCAGTGCCATGACCGACCTGTCCCGGCAGCGGCTCGAGAGAAGTGGCTGCGGTGACCTCGACCTGGTCGCGGAAGACTCCGACGGTAACGCCGGCCCCGACGATGAGCCCCAACACCGCCGCAGCGGCCACCAATAGCCACGATCGCCGTCTCGGGGTTCGGGTTGGCAGTTCCACGACGGTAGGCGACGTCGGTGCCGAGTCAGCAGCACCCTCAGTTGTGGCTGCAGCCGGCTCAGTTGTGGCGGCAGCCGGCTCAGTTGTGGCGGCAGTCGGCGCCTGACCGGCGAGTTGACCTTGTATGGACTCCCAGATGGAGTTTGCTGGCACAAGCTCGGGGACGATGTGCTCGGGCTGCCGGCCAAGGTTGGCGATCCGGCTGAGCTCGGCAAGTTCATCTCGGCACTCCGCGCAGCTGGCCAGGTGGTCCTGCTCGGCCGCGGTCAGCGGCTCTTCATCGCCGAGCACTTGGTCGGCCAGCCGATCGGGATTCAGGTGGGCCATGACGTCACCTCCGTCAACCGGCTACGCAGATGCAGCAAGGCACGCCGAGCGTGGCTCTTGACCGTGCCGAGCGGGAGGTCGAGTTCTTCAGCGATCTCCGGGTAGCTGCGTCCGTCCCAAAAGGCGAGTTGAAGAATCGTGCCGCGTGGCTGCGGCAGTCGGCCGATCTCCTCGGTTAGCACGATGCGGTCGATCAGCGTCGAAAACCCCTCCGGTTGAACTTGGACGTCGGTGTTGTTGCTCACGGCTTGAACGAGCCTGAGGTCACGGCCGCGAGCTCGTAGCCGATCGGCAATGCGATGACGGGTGATCCCGATCAGCCAGCCGGACAGGCTGCCTTTCTCCGCCTGATAGTTGGCGCGAGCGCGCCAAGCGCTCACAAAAACCTCTTGGGTGATCTCCTCACCGTCACTTGAGCTGTCGAGCGCACGACTGGCAATCGTGTAGACCAATGGCGCCAGACGCCGGAACAACTCCTGCAAACAAGCTTCGTCCCCTTTAGCGAAGCCCATCCTGAGCTCAGCTTCAGTCGCTGTGCGCCAATCGATATGTTCACCGACCGCCTCCGGGTCGAGAGGCGCGTCCTCGATCACGGAATTACCATAAACGCGGCCGGGCTGGGCAACAATCCACCCCTGAGAGTACGTTGTCATGCGGGCCGCGCCGTCACAACGACATTCGCCTCATAGCCCCCTGATCGACGGAAGGTCCCGCCGCAGGTCGGTATCCGCAACAGCGATTCACCGTCCCGCTTGAACATGTCGCGCACATCGAGGTCCCGCTTGCTGATCAGCTGGACGGTGCTCACTTGGAACCGCTCCGTGCCTCTACTGGTCGCGATGACGATCTGGTCGCCGCGGCGCAGCTGCTGCAGAGCGACCAGGGGGCCCACCCCGTACTCGCGGCTGTCAACATGACCGCCAAGCACGGCAGATCCGCGGGTGGATCCCGGCTTAGGTCCGTACGCGTACCAGCCGATTTCAGTCGGTCGGGTCGGCACCGCCATTGCGCCCGTATCATCCACGGTCACTGCGGTGATCGACATCTTCAGGTCGAGGCGGGGGATGGACAGCGTTCTTGGTCGACCGGGCTCGCTTGTTTTGGCACGGGGTTGGGTTGCCGTACGTGGGGGCCCTGACCGCCGCTCCTGGCCAGGACTTGGCGACGGAGCCTCCGCTGCCGGAGCGAACGCTGCTGTGTTTGGCCGCGGAGCCGGCTGCACATCGGCATTCTCTGTCGCAATTGCCAGGCGCCCTCCGGCAATAAGCGCGACGAGGCACGAAACAAGCAGGGCGGTCAGCCATAGCCGACCGCCCTGCCGCCTGACAAGAGTGATCACCGAACCATGAGCGCCCGGCGCCGATACAGCTGCGTGCCAGAGATGACCGCACCAAGCGTTGCAACCGCTGCCACCGTGGCCCACAGCGGCGCAGCGTCGGAGTTAGCGGCCTGGCCGCCAGTGCCTCCCGGAACGCCATTGGGCGAGCCGTTCATGCCGCTGATGGTCTGAACTGCCAGGTCAAGGTTCTCGTCCTCGGCCGACCCCCACGCATAGACGATGGTGGTTGTTCCTTCGGCCACCTTCAATGGGGCCGGACCGATCACCACATCGTCGGTGCCGGCCAACACTACGTCTGCCTCCACCGTGCCAGGGTCGATCTCGGCAGACTTCTCCTTGGGATTGGCGAGGTCAGTGAAGACCGGTTCGCCACCGGCTCGCACGTCAACCTCCGGGGCCGCAGCATCGTGCCGGACGATGACGCGAGCCTTCCCGGCCGGAAGACTGGAGACATCGTTGACGTACGGAGTAAGCGTGGGCTTGCCGTTCTCGCTTAGATGCGCCACGACGGTGATGTTCGCGCCGCCAGGCACCTTCACGTTGTTCGCTGACATGATGGCATCGCCCCCTGGGCCGTCACCTGCTTTGACGACCCTGAGGTCGTAGCTACCGGCAGGCAACTGCTGCGGATCGGTTAGGGTGCCTGGCTCAAAGTCCTCTAGCAGCGGCTCGCCGTTCGCATAGACATCGACTGTGGCGTCGGGAACGCCGTGCAGGATCGATACCGTCGCATTGCTGGCACCATACGCCGGGGTTATGGCCATCGCCGCGAGCGCCGACGCCAAGGCTGTCGCGCCGACCAGACCTAGTAACCGTCGTCGGATTGTCATTTGACCTCCTGAAGCTGGGGTGGGTGAGTTTTGTTTGTTTGCGTTCTCAACCCGGGCTCCGGATGCGCTTGTGGCCGATTAAATGACCGTGCGGCCCAGCCGATACACGCTGACGGCGCCGCCTTCCACGATCCAGCTACTGCAAACGGTCGGATAGGCACGAGTGGTGTGGCTTGCGCCACGATGAAAGGTCTCCACGATGCTGCCGTCAACGAAGATCCTCGCTGGATCCGTTGGCGAGGCCTGTGCCGAAGACACAAGATCATCCACACCCTCGTCGATGAGCCGCAGCGCTACCGGACCAGTGGCGACCAGCTCGAAAGCAGGCACCTGAAAGGGCATGCCCTGGCCAAGGCTGACTCTCTCCAGCCGCAACCCTTCCAGTTCCGGCGCAGGACGAGTGCCAAGGGCACCGTTGCGGACGTAGAGCTCACGCGGAAAGGTCAGTACGCCGGCCCAACCTGCATCGGCAACTTGCTGGTCCGTGCGGCCCAGTTCCCAGGACCAGGCCCACAGCAGCGTACGGTCCGGCTCGGCCAGCACCTGCGGAGCGTAGAAGGCGGGACCGTCGTCGAGTACACCTCCCGAAGTCGCCTTGAAAGACCATCCCTGATCTTGTGCCACAAGATCACCAAGCAGGTATCGCACCGCCACCGGCCGACCGATTCCAGCCACCACCTGGCACAGCGAGATCAGCAGCACCCACTGATCATCGACTGGTATCAGATTCGGGCATTCCCAGATGTTGGCGGCGGCGACCTCGCCGGCGATGGGGTCATCGATCGTCAGCAGCGTCCCCAGCTCGGTCCATTGGCTCAGGTCGTCACAGCGGTACAACTGCAGCCGGGGTTCCCCAGCTGCTTGTCCGGCACCTTGCACGGCGTAGCGATGGCCTTCGTGAATGAAGATGAACGGATCCCGTACCTCATCGAGCTCGGCGGTT
>DATFBI010000272.1:0-7320 GCA_035253925.1 Propionibacteriaceae bacterium | reverse complement strand
GAAGTTGTGCGAGGACCTTCGACGCGTCGAGCACCTTGTGGCCACCGATTCCTGGATGTCAGCAACCCGACAGCGCGCCAATCGAATTGCCTATAACCGGCTGGTCTATGATCTTCGCCACACTCCTGAGGTGTCCTCGACGAGCTTCCAGACCTTTGGCTCCTGGGATGAGTCCGCCATCGACCCTCGATGGACAAGGCTGATCAACAACGGCGCGGCACAGAAACCGCCAACAGTCGAAGTCCTCGAGATCGGATGGGGTCGCCGTCGCTGATCGGTCCTCCGATGATCACCGCGACACCTGACATCTGATCATCCGCTGCTGCTTGCAGCGATCAACCGGGCTGCAGCGCGTCGACATCCGGGAAGACCGGTCGCTGCGTGCTTGGCCGGTCTAGATAGAACAGCGCGGTCGAGGCGATGTCGTCGTGCAACTGGAGGTACCGGCCACCGGACTGCCAACCCAGCGCCTGGATATCCACGCGTATGTCGCTGGCGAAATGGATAGGGTCGAGCACATGCCAGCGGTATAGGCCAAAGCGCTGCTGGCTCTGGTAGAGGCCGTCGGGCCGGATTACCTGCGGCATACCGAGGTATGGAGTGCTGAATTCGGCATAGCCCCGACCCGGGACGTCGAAGTTCCAGGCGCCGCCGAAGTAGTCTTCGGTGCCCGTGCCGCAGATAGTTGGATACTCCTGGTCGCCGTCGAGATACACCTTGAGCTCGCCCTCGCCCCACCAGCCGGAGGAGTTGACGCCCCAGGCGAGGTAGGTGCCGACATAGTGGCCCTGACCTTCAACATGATCAAGAAGCAGATGGGTGTTGCCGGTAGGGAGCGGGTTGTCGCGACGGAACTGGGCGTGGAGATACCCGAGCCCGTCACTATCGACATCGGTTTCATAGGTGACCTGGTAGTACAGCGTGGCATCGGCATCACCGAGGTTTTCCACAGTCAGTTCGGCGGAGTGCTGGAAAGGCATCGGCCAGTAGGAATTGAAGCCACCGTGTGGATTGGCCGCGATCATGCTCGAACTGACCTGCGCGAACCGACCCCAGCCGTTGGCGAAGAAGTCACCAAGTGGGACCTCGATTGCCGGCTCAGGCGCGTGGTCCCAGTACGCCCGCAGTACCAACGTCCGCCAGTTATTGGTGTGAGTCGTCAGCCAGATATGGGTGATCGTGCCAGCTCCCTCAATCGTTGCCATCGTGAAGGTGCTTTTGGAGCTGATGATCATTGACGGGGAGATCTTCCACCCCGGTCCGAGGTCGCGGGCGGCGTTTGCTCCAGTGCCCTCGGTAGCGCGGCCGCCGCCGCCCTTGGCGCCGTCGAGGTTTTCGGCACTGATCGATCGTGTCGTGACGTTGCGCAGCGTGGCGAGGTTGCGGGCATCAAGTGGCATGGTCGCAAGGTATCTGGCCAGCTGCGCCTCGGGCGCGTGAACCAGGCAGGTATTGATGAATTACCGGGATCAGCTGCTGGCTCGATGCGCGGCCAGGTGCCGGCGAAGGGCGTCAACGGCAAGGTCAACGACGCGATCCAATGCGCCGGGCTCTTCGAACAAGTGCGTAGCACCTGGCACCACAGCGATCTCGACCGGCCCGTTCAGTCGCGCAGCGGCCGCCTTGTTCAAATCCAGCACTTCGAGGTCCCGACCGCCGACGATCAGCAGAGTCGGTGCCTGGACTCTCTCCAGCGCGTCCCCGGCAAGATCTGGTCGGCCTCCTCGAGAGATCACCAACTGAACATGATCGGGAATCTCCGCCGCGGCAATGAGCGCGGCCGCCGCGCCCGTGCTAGCGCCGAACAGTGCCGCCGGCATCCCGGCGGTGTCGGGACGATCGCTCAACCATCGAATCGCGCCCGTCAGCCGGGAGGCCAAACGCGGGATATCAAACCGGAACTTTCGGGTCCGGCTGTCGACCTCGTCTTCTTCCGCAGTCAGCAGATCCATCAGCAAAGTTCCATAGCCGGCCTCGTGCAACTTCGTCGCGACCATCCGATTACGAGGACTGTGCCGGCTGCTGCCGCTGCCGTGGGCAAAGACGACGACACCCGCCGCATCCGCAGGCAGGACCAGGTCACCGTCCAAGATCACTCCGGCAGCAGGAATCTGAACCCCGCTCACAAGATCACCACTCATCAGTCAAGTGTCTCTCCCCTGGTTTTGGAGGCATTCATTGGCATCTGCTGTTGGGTACGCGTACGTCGCGCCAGCTGGCGTGCGCGACGCAACGGTTCGGGGGTACGACGTCGCCTGGTGAGAAAAGTGATTACCTCCGCAGCGGTGGCCAAATCGACGCGCCAACCCGGATGCACCGCCAACGGGCGTACGCCTGGCTGGGTCCGCAACCAGCAGCCAACGACTGAATCGCCGATCTGGAGTGGGCTCGTGGCACCCCGCTGATCAGGCGGCCAATCGCCGTAAGCCAGCAGCGGGCGGTGTGTCACGCCTATGGTTGGCATCTCCAGTTCCGCGCCCAGATGCAGCGCCAGACCTGCTCTGCGCGGATGGTCACGTGCCGTCGCGTCGAGCAGCAATACGTCGGGTCGGCGGGACAGCGCTCGAACGGTTTGCTCCATAAGCCGGCCGATCCGTAGGGCCATCAGACCCGGTACGTAAGCAGCGCTCGCCATGCCGCTGATCGTCTGTTGTTCGATCACTTGGCCGCCCGACATGATCACTGCAGCACACCAAGCTGGATCATGATCGGTACCCGGACCCGCGACTCCACGCGGAAAACACACCCAGCAGCCGGCGATCATCACGCTACTGGGATCCAAGATCACCGGTGATGGCTTGACTCCGGCGAGCTGCTGCTGATAAATGATCAGCGACTCGGCATCAGTTGGCCACATGACCCACTCAAGATCAGGACGTGATCAGCTCATCAGCCAGTTGCTGTGTTTCGGCTTCAGTCAATCGACCGTCGGCAACCGCCACATTAAAGCGGCGCTTCAGCACTGTGCTCGGAGCCAACACCTGAGGACGATCCCAGGCGAGCGCGGAGCCCAGGCCCGGATAGTCACGCACTCGTACGAACCAGGGTTCGCCGGCCGCCACTGCGTCGGGCGCGGTGATCACGATGGTGGCCGGTCCACTAACCCCTGGACCGGCGGTGAAGTCGGCTGTCCAGGCCAGCCACGGCGCTACGCTGCCGTGCACCTCGTCCTCGCCTTGAGCCTGTGCGGTGAACACCTCCACCTTGTCGCAAGCAGGAAACCGCCAGAAGAAGCCGCCGTAGCCACCACCAACGCGGCCTTTGCTACCGGGCGAGTTGAGCTCCACGCCGTTGTCGGTGCGCAGAGCAGACTCGAAGATCAATCTCCAGGCCTGCTCATCAAGAGCGGCCCAGCTGATCGATCGCAGCTCTCGAAGCTGAACCGATCCTTCGCGACCGATCCACTGCAACTCCTGGGTGAACCCATGATCATCAAGCTCCGGCGGCTCACCGGTGATCACGCCATGATTGTCGAGCAGCAGGTATCCCTGCCCGTGGACGTATGTGCCACCGCCCCAGAAATGGCTGCCGTTCACATCTGGGATGGCCATGCCGACACCGTTGTGCCAATCATGATCAGCCGGATGGTGCGCCGACACCACCACCCCAGCCCTCGTCCGTACCGGGTGCAGATACGGCCGGGGACTTGAGGTCGGTATGGTGCCGCGGCCGTCGCGGTAAGCCGCCACCTCGGCCCCAGAAAGCTGAGCCTGGGCGAGCACTGTGTCGCGATCCCGATGCGCCCAGGGCACCTTGAGTTCAGCGAAGGTCTGCCCGGTCGATGCTGCCTGTTCCAGCCAGTGATCGATATCGTCGACCACGGCTCGCCGGTCTTGATCTTCACCTAACCACTGGATAGCGCGAGGGTCGATCCGGACCGGTTCGTCGGCGGCCGCGATAGCGGCCAGTATCTGCATGAAGGCTCCGGTACTGACAAGGGGTACCAGTAGCGGCACACCGTCTCGGCGATGGGCCAGCAGGTTCTCGAGCAAGTCGACGCGAGTAGTGACCTCAGTGCTGCGCTGCCCTTCTGCCTCGACCTCCAGCCGGTCAGCGGTATAGGACAAGGTGGCGCGGCCACGCTTTCCCTCCACATAGATGAGCGGCTCATGCTCGATAGGGGCACAGAGGCTCAGGGCGCAAGTCACCTGCAGACCGGACGCGGTACGGATCCGAACCACCGAGGTGTCATCGCTATCGATGGCATTGGCTCGGTAAAGATCGGTATCCACTGCCTCCACGTCATCAAGTCGCCGGCAGCCGACGATGGCGAGCGCCGTCACTACTGCATGAGCCAGGGGGTTTGTCGCCACCCCATCAACAACCGGCCGCCCACCCAAGCTGCGGCGGCCAGCCCATGATGATCGCGTCCAATAGCCGACCGTGCGTGACCACCCGCCCACCGCACTGACCCTCTC
Source organism: Propionibacteriaceae bacterium (assembly GCA_035253925.1). Classification (GTDB taxonomy): domain Bacteria; phylum Actinomycetota; class Actinomycetes; order Propionibacteriales; family Propionibacteriaceae; genus Microlunatus. Next base: position 2,902 of record DATFBI010000272.1, on the reverse strand, counting down.
CATGGGTCCGATGCCGAAAGAGTCTCCGGTGAGCATCTGCAGAGCGTGTGACCCTAAGCTCTGAAAGCCGACTTGAACCACCCGCCCTGAGTCCTGCTCGGCTTGAAGAAGGGAGCGGAAGTCGTCCAGCGAGGCCACCGGTGGCTTCTCCAAATAGACATCCGCACCGGACGAGAGGGCGATCTTGGCGAGCCGAAAGTGCTCCCCAAGCGGCGCGGCAATGATCACAACGTCCACCGGGCCGACGGCAGACAATGCATCGGCCAGATCCGCAAACAGGTCCACGCCGTAGATGACCGGCGGGTCTAGGACCACACCTGGGTCGACGGCTGCGACCAGTTCGACGAGGCCCCGATCGGTGAACCGAGCTATCCGCTCGGCGTGGACCTTTCCGAAGCCGCGTACGCCGACTAGGACAAGCCGCGCGGGAGAGGTAGCTGTGGTTTCCATCCGGAGTCCTGAAGCAATCGGTTGCATAATTGGACTAGAAAACGCTTTCACAAAGGTACACGATTGGATTGTGCGATAGCGAGCAGGGTATCGGCTGGCGTTACTTGGGAGTGGATTTGACAACCAGGAAGGAAATGGACGTGACGAGTTCACCTCGTCCGAGACCACAGATTGCCGACGTTGCTGCCAAAGCGGGCGTCTCATTGGCAACGGTCTCGCGGGTGATGAATGGCAACCCATCGGTCGATCAGGCGCTAGCGGAGAAGGTTCGTGCAGCGGCAGTCGAGCTGAACTATTCAGCCAGCCCGCTGGCCCGCGGCCTGGTGCTCGGCAAGACGAACACCATAGCCGTAGTCGTGCCCGACCTGGCAAATCCCACCTTCCATGGCGTCTTGCGCGGTCTAAGCCGTGCTGCGGCTCGGGACGACTACCACATTTTGATAGCCGACTCTGCGGAATCGGTCGCCGAGGAAAAGATCCTCGCCGCCGAGACCCGAAGGCGCTCGGACGGCCTCGTGCTCTGCGCGCCACGCATGCCAGAAGCGGACCTACGCCCGCTGCTGACCGAACTCAAGCCTGTTGTGCTGGTCAACCGCGACGCTGGATCCGCCAGCACGCCAGTGGTTGCTGCTGACTATCGGACAGCCTTGACGGAGTTGCTCGATCTGCTGTACGGGTATGGTCATCGTTCGCTGCTGTACCTCGCCGGCGCGCCGCAGAGCGCCTCGAATGCTCGCCGACTCGCAGCGGTGCACGACTTCCTCGATGATCATCCCGATATCTCAATCCAGGTTCTGCCATGCGGTGTGAACTTTGCCGACGGCTACGATGCCGCAGGACGCGTACTGGACTCCGCAGCCACCGGAGTCCTGGCGTTCAACGATCTTGTGGCCATGGGACTGATCAGCGCTCTCAGTGAGCGCGGGGTCAGCGTGCCCGGTCAGGTCTCGGTAGTGGGATTCGACGACATCCCGTTTGCTCGCTACATGACTCCGCCCTTGACCACAGCATCCGTTCCCGTTACGGAACTCGGTGAGCAGGCATGGCATCGGATGTGGGACCTGCTGAACGACCGTTCTGCTGGGCACGCGATCTTCTTCCGACCCAGGATCGAGCGTCGGGCCAGCACGGGTCCGGTGCGGTTAAGTGAGGCGGTCCGCTGAGCACTGAGTCCGAGGAGCCGAGCGACCCCCGCCCCATCCAATCGCCGGCTACGAGGGCTGGCCGGCGGATGAGGCGTGGGCGTTTCTGGGCGAAGTCTTGTGACAGGATCAGCCGCCGCACTCACTGCACCTCGAGAACAAGTGTTGGCACCTGCAGCAGACCAGATCTCACGGTGTCCATAGCATGATCCAGGTCTTGCATCCTGAACCGGCGCCCGTAGCGAGCCTCGCTCTCCGCCGCCAAGTTTGTGATGTGCTCGTCCGCGGCGAGGGCATTCGCAGCGGTGTTGTAGACGATGATCTCGATGTTGTTGGTGCCGCTGCGCAATGCGTGGCGGATCTGCAGCCGGTACGGCGGAGCCCAGGCCAGGCCACAGTCGCTGCCGTTCACTCGGACCTGGGCGACCTCGCCTACCGGACCACGCACCGGCACCCGATAAGAGGACTCGTCCAGGCCGCTCTCTGTCGTGCGGTCGTCGTAGATCTCGCACTCGCCGAAGTCGAGTAATGCCCGATCACCGACGGCGTCGAGCTCGATACCGGTGGTGTAGGTCGCTGCTCCCGAGTAGTGCCGCCGACCCGGCTCGTCCTCCCAGATATGCGGCAGATCGACGGGCTGCGCCGGTTCGGTGCCATACGCCACCTGCCAAGGACCCCGCAACGGCATGCGCCTTGAGCCCGTCGAAGGGCGCGCTTCAGCGCTCATCCCGTTGGCCGGCTCGTCTGTTAGGACGAGCACGGTCGAGTGGTACGGGTGCAGGGTGAGTTCGATACCGTCCGTCGCGGCTCCTGCTCGTAGCGTTCGACCAGTCATGGCATCCCACTGCTCGAAGTTCCGCAGACTGGTCCGCGCTACGACGCCGAAGGTACGAGTTGTCGGTCCGGTGTTGATCACTACATAGACTTCGGCGTCCTGGCAGCGACGGTGCACGAAGCCGATTTCCGGTGTGGGAGGCGAGATCGCAAGATCAGGTTCGACGGCCTCGGCCAACGTATCCGCCAGGCTATCGGCCTCCACAGCAACCGCTCCCGGCACCTGGGCGCTTGAGTCGATTATGATCACCGAGCCACCTGCCGTGATCACGTTGTGGAGCCAGTGCGCGGTCGCGTCCAAGATCATGGTCGTAGCTGACACAACCACCGCTCGATAGCGGTTCGGCGCTGTGACCGCAAGCGCGTCGTCGTCGATTAGGTCGTAATCCAGTCCGGCCTGCCGAATCGTCGCCGGGATGACCGTAGGGATTCGTCGACGTGCCTCACGCCAGGTGTCGAGCGAGCCGCCCTGCGCC
>DATFBI010000271.1:0-7754 GCA_035253925.1 Propionibacteriaceae bacterium | reverse complement strand
GTGAACGAGCTGAACCCAAGCAGGCTCGTGGAGCTAGCGGGCAGCCTAATCGGTGGGTTGGCCAGCGTCTTTGGTGACATCTTCTTCCTCATCGTCCTGCTGTTCTTCACAGTTGCCGATGCCGGCGACTTCGCTTCCAAGCTCAGACTCAGATCAATTCGCGGACGACTTCTTGCTGATACTTTCCAGCGGTTTGCGCATGGGACTCGTCAGTATCTCGCGGTCGCGACCATTTTCGGCGCCGTCGTGGCATTTTTGGATGTCATAGCACTGTGGATTCTTGATATCCGTTATGCCTGGCTCTGGGGTTTACTGGCCTTCATTACTAACTTCATACCCAATATTGGCTTTGTTATTGGGCTGATCCCTCCAACCATTATCGCACTGCTCGATCAGGACGTAGTGACGGCCGTTATTGTCGTAATCGTCTACTGCGTATTAAACTTTGTCATTCAAACGATCATTCAACCGCGCGTTGTCGGCGTAACCGTCGGACTTTCGGCGACACTAAGCTTTTTATCATTGATTGTCTGGACTACTATTCTCGGTGCCACTGGCGCATTTCTTGCTATTCCATTGAGCCTGTTCGTCAAGTCCCTGCTGGTCGATGTTGATCCTGAGCATGATTGGCTTGAACCGCTCTTATCCAGCTCAAAGCCGGGCGAGGAATCGGAGACTGCGGACGATGGAGCTGGCGCGGCCGAGCCGACACCGGCACCGAAGCCTGACTCGAAAGCGTCTGAAGGCTAAAGAATTCGAGGCTAAAGAATTCCAAGACTTTCGGCCCGCAACACCGCTTCCCGCCGAGTTTGTACGCCCAGCTTGCGGTATGTCGAGCGCAGGTGTGTCTTCAGTGTGTTTCTGGAGATGAACAAAGCCGAACACAATTCCCGCTGATCCAGCGGCGTCGGCAGATATTGCAGAATTTCCAGCTCGCGTACCGAAAGCGGATCTGGCAACTGACCACCATAAACGGGCTGCAGTCGCAGAGCCGCTAACAACTCGATTACCTGCTCGCCGTGGGAGGTGATGCGACGACGTTCCGCCTCCAGCACGGGCGCAATCGCCGCAGCGATTTCAATGTACGGCCGGAGCCATCCATGTGCCTCAGTGGTCTGCAAGGCAAGTCGCAGATAGTGCGACGCACGCTCGGCCATCTCCGCCCGAAACGCCAGGCTTGCCGCTCCCAACAGCACTCGGACGCGTAACGCCTCTGATCGACCAGGCAGCAGTGCCGACTCAAGTGGCAGATTACTGATCAACAGCTCCGGATCCATGCCGAGCATGCCAGCCCGGGGATCCAACGCGGCCCGCTGCATAGCCCACGCCCATAGGTAGGACTGGTTGCTCGATCCATCACCGAAGCCAGTTGATGAATTCAACATCGATGAATTCAGGGCCAGGTCGAGGGCGTTGGAGAACTCACCAGCATTCAAATAGGCATCAATTCGAGTAATCGCCCACAAGGAGCCAATGGCCGACCAGTGGGGCACCCGCGGATTGCTCGAAACAAGATCATCGAGCATCAAAGCGCAGCCCCGCGAGTCATTGTCCTGAATCAACCGCAGCCGTGCGTCTGTGATCGTTTCCAGCGCCTGGCTGATCGGTTGCGGGAACGCTGATCGACTGTGGCGCTCCGCTGCATGATCAAACTGTGCCGGTGCATGGTGACCGGTCTCCATTTCGACCCACTGCCGCGCGAACCACGTTGTCCCGGCATGATCGATCGCACCTCGGGCACCTTCGCGTTCGATCATCGCGGCAGCACGGTTGAGATAGTGCTGCGCCGATCGAAGATCACCAGTAACAACCGCTGTCCAGGTTCGGATCTCAAGATCACCTAGCTGCAGGTTCGGGTACGACTCGGGGCTGGAGTCCTCCGTCTCGTTCAGTACCGCATGCACGGCATCCGGTGGACCTTCGGTAAAGAGGCAGGCTGCCTGCAGCTGATGCCATGCGGAGCGCAGGCCTATCACGGCAGCCGTCGACGTGGGCGCGGAATCGCGGCCAGGATCGACCGCCAAGACATTGAGCGCCTCGCCGGTCTCACCCCGCTCGGCATGCAGCCAGGCCTCTACGAACTTGAGTACCGATGCCTCGAGCCTGCTCTCCGCAGGAGGTGGATCGTTGACGATTGCCGTGGCTGAGCTCATTGCCTCGGTGCGAGCGCCAGCTCCCAGCTTCATCAAGATCGATGCCAGGCGCAGGCTGCCACTCGCCTCCAGATGGGAGTCGGGCAACCGCGCAAAGGTATTGCGGACCCAGCTCCAATCGCCGGTCGCCAAGCCCACGCAGCAACCGGCCAGCATGGAGTCGGCGAGCACATCCCAAGACTGGCCCTGTACCGCCAAGGGCGCAGCGCGTACATGCTCGCCATGCGAGGAGAACCAAGCCGCCGCGAGTGCGGAGAGCCGCCGGACCGCATCAGGGGCTGAGCGCATCAGCTCGGCAAGCAGCAAAGCACGAAACATGGGGTGGTAGCGATACGGCCAGCGGCTTTCCGGAAGTCGATGCAGAAAACCCGGCTGAATACGCGCCCGCTCAAGCAGCAAGGCACTGTCGGAACGGCCGGTGAGTTCGTCAGCAAGTTCAGCGTCGAGAAACTCCGTGACAGACGTCTGGAGCAGAAAATCGCGAAGATCACCAGCCGTATAGGCGAGTGCCTGCCCCATCAGATAGCTGCCCACCGCACTATCGCCTTGCAGCAGGGTCGAGAAAGCCTCTTCAGCAAGTGCTCCGCTGGACAGTGGCGCCGTTGACAGCCGCAAGCCGGCTGGCCAGCCCTCGGTGTGAACCCACAGCGCGTACGCCCGTTCGGCGCTGACCGCAATATGGTTAGCCGCGAGAAAGAGCTGCGCCTCCTCCTCATCGAAAGCCAGCTCATCGGCTCGAATTTCCAGCACCTTGCCAGCCATCCTGGCGTCGTGCAGCGCCAGAATGGGGTCGCTCCGGGTTGCGATCACCAGGCGGCGGTTTCCGCTAGCCCGGCGCAGCGCGTCTTTCAGCAACAATGTGCTGCGGTCACGCTCCAGGAGGTGCAGATCATCGATGATCAAGGTCACCGCAGATCGGCTGAGCGCCTCTCTGACCTGCTGCCAGAGCTGCCACTGATCAGTGATCTCTGCTGGATCGAGACGTACCACAGAACCAATTCCTGCAGGCCATTGCCGCAGCAGAGTCGTCTTGCCATAGCCAGCAGGGGCGGAAACGAGCGTGACAGGGGCCGAAGCGTTTCCAACCAGCTGGAGCAGCCTCTGACGAACGATGACACCGTCTAGTGAGATAGCCGTCCTTCCGTAGAAGGTTGATTATGCGACCTGCCAGGGGCTCCCGAATCCTGGCTTGCCCCACAATCATCGGCTCGTTGTTATCCCCCGAAACGCGCCGTTTTCCATGCTAAGGGCGGAGCTATTTCACGTCCAGCCTGCCGTCTGCCGCATTTCTACCAGCTCAACGCCAAGATCCTGCAAAGCCTGTAGGGCGCCGTGAAGCTCGGCCTGGTCTCGGAAGACTCCGATCAGCGTCGTGCCGCTGGGAGTCTCCTCGACCCGCAACCCAAGAGGCTTTAGCGCTGCAACTAGGGCGTCGGTCAATTCGCCGCGCACCCGGATCTCATATGTCAGGCGCTCGGCGCCCCGAGTCATGACCGTGCCGCGGCCGCTTGACCGGTGGTCGCGAGAGCCCAGATCACAAGCACGTCAATAGCGATAAGCACAATGGCCCAGAACGGCTGCAAGGGGAGCCACATGAAGTTCAGCAGACCGTTGATGACGGCCAGTCCGATGGCCGTCCAAATCGCCCAGGACGCGCCTCTCAACACGAACCAGCCGACCACAATGAACACCACTCCGAGAATCATGTGGATCACGCCCCACACTGTGGTGTCGAAGCGGAAGATATAGCCGCCAAGCTTGGCGAACACCTCGTCGTTGATCACTGCCGCAAGGCCGAGGAAGAACTGGGATCCTCCTGCCATGATCAACATTGCAGCCGCGAAGACTGTAATGCCGATAGCCCACGGGCTCTCTGCCCTGGAGCTTCCTAGGGACATGCCGCCTCCAAACCTTAACTAGCAACGCTGTTGCCAGATACGACGAACAGTGCCCTCCAGGGACCGAGTACGGCATCACTCTTTCGGGGTGATCTTTGTGATAGCCCACCCCGGAAGGCTCGCCGGGCACGCGGCTAGCTAGCGTCATCCTCGTGGGCGCACTCTCCGACGTAGTCGAGCTGCCAGGGGGCGCCTTCCGGATGGGATCCGACCAGTTCTATCCCGATGAGGGGCCGGTCCATTCTCAGCATGTCAAGGCTTTTGCGATCGAGCGACATCCAGTTACCAACGCACAGTTTTCGGAGTTCGTTGCCGACACCGGCTATCTGACGGTGGCCGAGCGGTCACTGGACCCGGCTTTGTTTCCCGATCTTGCGGCCGAGGATCTCCAGCCCGGCGCGTTGGTCTTTACGCCCACGGCCGGACCTGTCGATTTGAGTGATTGGCGGAAGTGGTGGGACTGGTCAGTGGGTGCTGACTGGCGACATCCCTTCGGCCCAGAATCAGGCATCGAGGATAAGGCCGATCACCCTGTAGTCCAGGTCGCCTATCCCGACGCTGAGGCGTACGCCAGCTGGGCCGGCCGTCGCCTGCCAACCGAGGCGGAATGGGAGTACGCCGCCCGCGCCGGCAGCACCACGACCTACGCCTGGGGTGACGAAGTCAAGCCCGGCGGCCAGCTGATGGCCAACACCTGGCAAGGACATTTCCCGTATCACAACACCGGGGCTCAGGGCTGGGTTGGCACCTCACCCGTTGGATCCTTCCCACCCAATGGCTTCGGCTTGAGCGACATGATCGGCAATGTCTGGGAGTGGACGACCACGACCTATCAGGCCCGGCACGTGGTGGAGTCGCCGTGCTGCGGCCCATCGCCGGTGACTGCTACCGCAGTCGATCAGAACACGCGCAAGGCATTGAAGGGTGGATCACATCTCTGCGCGCCGGAGTACTGCCTGCGATACCGCCCGGCAGCGCGGTCGCCACAATCCTTGGACACTTCGACCACACACATTGGTTTTCGCTGTGTCGTGACCCTCTAAGCTGCAACGACACCGCGCTCACGTTCCCTGCGTTACGCCTGCCTTCTCAGCTGGCATGACCTCCGAGGCTGCGGTGTCTGCGGTGCCCGGCTCTCCAGCGTCTGGCGTGGTGCCCTCGGACGTCACCTCGGGGCTCTCCGACTCCGCCACCTGCTCGTCAACTGGGCTGGGCGGTCGCCCTAGGAATTCGATGATCACCAACACAACCAAGACGCATAGCGTTATGCCGATGATCACCTTTCCGGTCGGCTGATTCCAGAAGACCAGGACCAGCGCAGCTATGGCGATCACGGCAATCCACAGCACCCGCTTGTAGGTGTAAACCCACGCGCCGACAGGTCCGGTACGGAAACCGGCCTGTTCGGCTCCGCCACGCAGCCAGCCAATGCCCTTGCTCAATCCCGCCCGAGCTCGCACCGCGGTGACCGAGCGACCCATGAAGAATCCGGCGAGCGCGATGATCAGACCAAAGACCAGCACCGTGCGGAGGCCGAGCCGCAGGAAGCGTACGAGAGTGTCGTAAAAGGATGCTGCAGCATCATAGGTCAGCACACCCAGCGGAAGGCTATTGAGATAGACCGACCGAAGCAGGATAACCCCGAGTCCCAGCACCAGCATGCCGGCTGCGATTCCCAAGCCCGCACCAACCAGCGCCCGGCGATGACCTTTCGCCACATAGATGCCCAGCGCTATCAAGATCGCAGAGATGACTGGCAGCCAGTTTCCGATGGCATTGAGCAGACTGAAAGCTCCCTGGGCCCTGGTGATGGCCTCCGACTGCAACACGGTAAACGACGGGTTGATATCCGGAATGCGGTTCGCGAGATCGAATCCCCTTTCGACCAGCCGCTGTTTCACGACCTCGATGAACGGACCAAGATTAATGCTCACCGTGCCGTTCGCGATCGTGATGCCCTCTCCGGTTTGCCCGGTCAAGGCAGCGACGAGGGCTTGATGGGCAGCACGGTTCGCAGTCATCCAGGCGTCGGCGAACGCGTCGCTGGCGACAACCTTGCCAACCTCGTTCCGCACGAAGCTTTGGACTCCGCTGGAGAGTGGGCCGGAGAGCGCGTGCAGCTGTGTGGCAACCAGTGGAGGCAACCCGCGGTCGGCCAGCGCATCCACCGCCTGATTGGTAATCCCGGCAACGTCGAGGCGCGCAAAGATCTCGGCGGTGATCTTGTCAGCGACTGCACTTTGAATTGCGGGATCACGGGCGAGCGGTGCCACGGTCTCTACGTAACGATCGGTATCGGTGACGAGGTTCTTCGTCCAGACGGCGACTACCGAGAGCGGCGCCAGAATGCAGCCGATGATGATCAGCAAGCTGGCGACCACCGAGCGCCAGCGCTGCTTACGGACCCGCGGCGGGGCGGGTGGAACGCCGGCTTGGTCGCTCACAGCAGGCGCAACGGCGGCTCGTGAGCGCAGATCAGCGACCTCGGCGCGCAGCCGCTCGAGTTCGGCTCGCTCGTCGGGACTGAGCGCAGCATCACCAGGCGCCGTCGTACCACCCGTGCTTGCAGTCACCATGGCACCATCTCTTAGAGAGGGAGAAGCGGTCATCACCCATAGCGGGTGAAGTAATCACATGCCACAAGCGGCCGCACGCAAAAGTGGTCACCAACGCTGCTCTTAATCGATTCAGATGGCGTCAGTTCTGACCACTTCCTGTGAGGAGTGCCCCTTTCTGGAGGAGCGCCCTCAGTCTTCGGTGTCGGCGTCCTCGGTTGCGGATGGCGTTACTCGGGCCGCCTTGGCATCCCGTTCGATCTCTGCGGTGTCGGCTTCCAGCCGGCGCTTCTCGAGCTTGTCGGCCCGCTCCATCGCCTGCCTGATGTCTTCTTCCATGTCGGTGACACCGACAACCACGAGTCCGGCCTGACCCTCATCAAGGTACTCGCCAAGTTCCTTGAGATCGCTGCGGCTCATCCCGCCAGCAGCATGACCGCTGACTGCGCCGAGTATGGCCCCGCCGGCGGTCGTGGCCGCGAGCAAGCCCCCACCGATTGCTGCGAATGGAAACAGCGCCACGACAAGCCCGGTCGCCAGGCCAATACCGCCGCCGAGCACTCCGCCAACCCGGGTCGGCGTCTCGTGCTTCTTGGTGATGCGAACCTTGCCGTTCTCCCGCTTTTCCATGACCGCGGCGTCGTACGCGTCCAGCATGCCGACCTTGTTATGCAGGTCCTTGACCAGCTGGTAATCCGCCTCTGCGTCCTCGACGCTGGGGTACACCCCGACGTACGCGACAAACGTGTCGACCGCCATTCCATCTCCTTTGATCGTCCGCTCCCACTGACAACTCAGCAGTATGGGGCCGCCTCCACTGCCGGAGCATCACCCGGATCGGGTGAGTCGTGCGACCGCATACGGCGGAATGATCAAGGCATGGCTGATCAAGAAAACGAGATGGTGCTACGCCTGGCTAGGACGGAGGCGTTCAGCGACGGCGTGTTCGCTATTGCGATCACTTTGCTGGTCTTGGAGATCTCTCTTCCCCCGGGTTCTCAGGAGCATCTCTTGGGAGCTTTCCTTAGCCAGTGGTCCTCCTACCTCGCCTATGTCGTCAGCTTCGCGACGATCGGTGCCACCTGGCTGGCCCACAACGGGATCACCCACTACATGCACAGCGCGAGCGCTACCTTTCTGAGACTGAA
>DATFBI010000270.1:0-12167 GCA_035253925.1 Propionibacteriaceae bacterium | reverse complement strand
TTCACTGGGCGAAAGGGACGTAGACATGTCGAATCATTTCACTGGGCTCAGCCTTGGCGCACCACTTGGTGACTTCAGACTTGACCTGTGTGACCTCTACGCATTCCAGGCCCCCTCCGATTCGTCCAGAACCGTGATCATTCTCAACGCGAATCCGGAGGCGGACGCTCTTCATCCAGATGCTATCTACCGAGTGAACATTGACACGGACGGCGACTATCTGGCCGACATAGCGATTTCCTACGTGTTCGCGCCGCCGAACAATGGAAGCCAAACGTTCAGTGCGCTCATCGCAAGGGGGGACGAAGCGCGCTCGGAGGAAGCCGTGGGAACGAAGGTCGTCGACAACGCGGCAGTCTCCTTTGGAGACACGCCGGAGTTCGTCACGGCCGGTGACTACAAATTCTTCGCCGGCAGCCGAAGCGATGCCTTTTTCTACGACTTTACGGGGATTAATAGCATGCTTGATTTGAGTAATGGAAATAATTTCACTACACCTCGCCTCTTCGCGGGAAATCCATGGACTGGCGTCGACTCGGGAATAGAGGCCAATGTGTTTTCTACGGTAGTGGAGTTGCCGACGAGCGAATTCGGTTCTAACCCCACCATCCGAATTTGGGGGAGATGCAGCGTGCGGCGCGATGGTCAACTTCTCCATGTCGACCGTGCTGGGCATCCGTCAATGAGCAGTTTCTTCAATAGAGACGAAACCAAGGAAGAATGGAACGCCAGTGAGCCTATTCACGATCGGGAGCGCTGGCTCGATCCGTTCGTCCAGTACTTGGGCCGTATCGGCAACTACGCGCCTGAGGAGGCTGTCGCTGCGATCGACGCTGAAGGCCTTCTGCCCGACGTGTTGACATTCGATCCCTCGAAGCCCGCGCAGTACCCCAATGGCCGCAACTTCAGCGATGATGTCATCTATCAGCGGCTGGCTCTCCTCTCAAATGGGAATATGCCTCCCACTGGACTGAAACCACATACCGATCTACTCAGCGAGTTTCCCTACCTGGGCAATCCGCACCCAACGGATCACTAATCGCGGGATCAGGGAGCCGCCGGCAGATCCTGCCAGTCTCTCCCATGATGATGGACAATGGGTCGCGATGTCCCAACAAGCACCTCTGCAGACCTTCTATGACACCGTCGGCGGTCACGAGACCTTTGTGGCGCTGGTGAAGCGCTTCTACGAGGGGGTCGCCACAGACCCACCGCTACGCGCTTTGTATCCGGAGCCCGATTTGGCTTCGGCTGAAGCGCGACTGCGGATGTTCCTTGAACAGTACTGGGGAGGTCCGACTACCTACAGCGAGCAGCGCGGGCATCCCCGGCTACGCATGCGGCACGCTCCGTATGCGGTAACGCCAGCCATGCGGGATCGCTGGCTGAAGCACATGCGAGATGCGATCGAATCAATTGAGCTGACGCCGCAGCAGCAGCATGAGTTGTGGACCTATATGGAACGGGCCGCGTACTCGATGGTGAACACTTTCGACGAGCATCCAGGCACCATGCCAGGACTGCGCCTCTAGTCGGGCTCTGGTCCACTGTCTCAGACGCGCCACCTATCCAGGGCCGACCGCTGATCGCCGGTTAAGGGCGACACACCCACCACAACCGTGCGCGCAGTCGCATACGCCATGCCCGAAGTTGGCTCGCTAATTTCTGCTGTGAGCGTAAAGGAGCGGCTACCAATCGCTGCGACTGCTGTGCCCACCTCGTACGGCTGGATCCTGAAATCGATCGGTTTTAGGTACTCAAGGTCTTGGCGAACCACCATCCAAACCGCTTCCGGTTCCCAGCCAACCGTGTCGTTGACGAGGCTGATTCTGGCCTCCTGGATGTAGTCGTAATACTTCACGTTGTTGACATGGCCATAAGAGTCCACGTCAGACCAACGCACCGTTAGCGGATAGCGATGATGGTTTTCTCCAAGCGCGACTTTCGGCACCGGACGCAGCGGCTGCGCAGGCGCATAGGCTTCGCCGAGCAACTCCCGCTCCTCACGCGTGAGCCGCCGCAACCGGTTGCTGATTAGGTCAAATGGCACTACACCAGTCCGAGCACGAGCTGCCAGATCGGTGCCATCAGAGATCTCATAACCGATTGAGAACCGGCTGCCACCCAAGGCATCGACCCACAAATTGGTAGTCAAGGGTCGGTCGCTAAAAGCGACTGGCTTGAGGTACTCCAACTGGTGGTTCACCACTAGTACGCCGGCGTGGAGGAGGTGATGCAGCACTGGTGAACCGGACAGTAGGAAAGCGACCCTAGCTTCCTGGAGATAGTCCAGATACGCCGCATTATTGACATGGCCCTGCGCATCCATGTCACCCCAGCGCATCGGACAGCTGTGTGTGAACTGGCTCACGGTCGTCGATCTTGTCAGAAGGATAGGTGCGGCCAAACCATCACGTAGGGTCTCTGGCATGAGAGTCGCAATCGTTACCGGTGCGGCGCGCGGCATCGGTGCTGCGATCGCCCATCGGCTCGCCTCCGACGGCATGTCGGTTGGCGTTGTGGATCTTGATGAACAAGGCAGTACACGCACTGTCAAAGAGATCAGTGAAAATGGCGGCCGGGCGATTCCCATCGGCGCGGATGTGACAGACGAAACGGCCGCTGTCAATGCAGTCCAGCAGACTGCCGCTGAACTTGGCCCACCTACGGTGTTGGTCAACAGCGCCGGCATCATCCGGGACAATTTGATCTTCAGAATGAGCACCTCTGACTGGGACGCGGTTATGGACGTTCACCTGCGTGGTGCTTTTTTGATGACCCGGGCAGCCCAGACCCACATGACACAGGCGAAATGGGGTCGCATCGTCAACATTTCCTCGACGTCAGCACTGGGTAACCGCGGTCAGGCCAACTACGCCGCAGCCAAAGCCGGTTTGATCGGATTCACCAAGACACTGGCTCTGGAGCTCGGCAAGTTCGGCGTAACAGCAAACGCCATCGCGCCTGGCTTCGTCGAGACAGACATGACCGCGGCCACGGCTGCACGACAGGGCCTGGACTTCGAGGAATGGAAGGCGTCGATAGCCCGTGAGATTCCGCTAGGTCGGATCGGACAGCCAGAGGATGTTGCTGCCGTCGCGAGCTTCCTGTGCCAGGAAGAGGCCGGCTATGTCTCCGGCCAGGTCATCTACGTAAATGGCGGCGCTAGAAGTTAGCACTGCTCGCCGAGTTGGCAGAATCCAGATCGGCTATAGCTCAACAGCAATCTGATAAGTCGGCGTTATTCAGAGTCGTACATGCTGTTAAGTACGTCGGCGTACTTCTGCTCCACGACGCGGCGCCGGATCTTCATACTCGGTGTGACCTCACCTTCGTCAACACTGAGCTCACTGTGCAAGATCTCAAATTTCTTGATCGTCTCCCAGCGCTCAAGTTGCTGATTAGCCTGGGCGATGAATCCCTCGGTCAGCTCGTGTACCTCCTGGCAGCCAGCAAGTTCCTCTGCTGAGGAGTAGCTGAGCCCCTGGTCCTTAGCCCAGCCCTCGATCGCCTCAGGGTCGAGTGTGATCAACGCCGTGGCGTATTGGCGACCATCGCCGTATACCAGAATCTGGCTGATATAGGGAGATGCGGCCTTCACCACACCTTCAACCTTCTGCGGCGCCACATATTTGCCACCAGAGGTCTTGATCAGATCCTTCTTCCGGTCGGTGATCTTCAAATAGCCCTTCTCATCGAGCTCACCGATGTCACCTGTCGCGAACCAGCCGTCGTTGAGCGCCTCGGCGGTCGCCTGCGACAGATTGTGGTAGCCGCGCATCACCCCTGGGCCTTTGATCAAGATCTCGCCGTCCTCAGCGATCTTGATCTCCGAACCTGGGACGGCCGGACCCACCGTGCCGAACCGAGGGGCACGCGGATTGTTGACACAAGTCGCCGCACTGGTCTCGGTAAGGCCGTAACCTTCCAGGATCAGCAGCCCGGCAGCGTGGAACCATTCCTGGACCTCGCGGTTCAGCGCAGCAGAGCCCGACACGAAAAACTTGATCTTTCCACCCATTCTGGCCTTGATCTTGCTGAAGACGAGGCGGTCCGCCAGCCGGTACTGCAGGGCGAGCAGGCCCGACGGCTCTTCTCCTGCCAGCCGCAGCGGCGATACCTTGCGGCCAACACCGAACGCCCAGTTGAAGATCTTGGCCTTGATTCCGTGCGAGGCCGTCGTCATCACTCTTGCCCGCACCTTCTCGAAGACCCTCGGCGCACCGCACATGAAAGTCGGATGGACTTCGGCAAGGTTCTCCACGATTTTGTCGATCCGACCATCCACAGCGGTTGTGAAACCGATGTAGAGCTGGATGGCAATCAGTGCCTTGCCAAAGACATGGCTCAGCGGCAGCCAGAGGTACTGGAGGTCGTCGGGATAGATGATGTCGTACGCCTCGATGGCTGCACCCTCGTACGTCCAGCAGTCGTGCACCAGGCGTACGCCCTTGGGTCGGCCAGTGGTTCCAGACGTGTAGATCAGCGTCGCGAGATCCTCGGGGCCGATTCCGGCAATCACATCATCGATCGCCGTCGGATTGGCATCAAGATACTCCCGACCCAACTTCTCCAAGTCGGCCCACCCGATGACCTTGGGATGATCAACCTTACCGTCAAGTTGCACAATAGTGATCAGCTCTGGCAGCTCATCCAGATGATCAAGGACTTTTTTAACCTGAAGATCATCCTCGGCAATGACAACTTTGGATTGGGAATCAGCCACGATGTAGCTGACATCCTCATCCTGGGTCGACGGATAGATGGTCGTCGTTGCGCCGCCCGCGCACATGATCGCCAGATCGGCCAAGATCCATTCCATCCGAGTATTGGAGGCAATGGCTACGCGGTCCTCGCGCTGGATCCCAAGCGCAAGCAGGCCAGCAGACAGCTGGAACACCTTGTCCTTGGTCTGAGACCAGGTCAGCGACACCCAGCGGTCATCCTCGATGTAGCGAAACGCCTCCTTTGAGGAGCTTTCCTCGACCCGGCGCAGCAGCATCGCGCCAACGGAGGCCGGTCGCGCGGGAAGCAGTGTTGTCTCGGTCACATCCGAAGGGTAGCGGGTGTCTGAGTGCTTGGAGTTCTATTGCTCCGCTCGCTTCGCTTGCTCCGGAGCCGCTGTTAACGAAAGTGGTCACCAACGACCGGGCTAAATCGATTCAGCCTTAGTGCTTCCGACCACTTCGTCGTGGGTCGATCAGGTGAGCCGCTCCAGCACGATCGCCATGCCCTGGCCGCCGCCGACACACATGGTCTCGAGGCCGAACTGCACGTCTCGCACCCGCATCGCATTCAGCAGCGTGGTCATGATTCGCGCACCGGTGCATCCGAACGGGTGCCCGAGCGCTATGGCCCCGCCATGCACATTGAGCCGTTCGAGATCAAGGCCAAGGTCCCGAGCGGAGGCGATCACCTGAACCGCGAAGGCCTCGTTGATCTCCACTAGGTCTATGTCGTTGATCGCCATTCCAGCATTGGCCAACGCCCGGCGGCTGGCCGCCACCGGCCCAAGGCCCATGAGCTCCGGGCTCAGGGCGCTCACACCCGTTGCGACGATGCGGGCCAGCGGTGTCAGACCGAGGTCCTGTGCCCGCTGATCACTCATGATCACCACCGCCGCCGCCCCATCGTTCAGCGGGCAGCAGTTGGCTGCGGTGACGGTGCCGTTTGGCCGGAAGACCGGCTTCAGCGCCGAAAGCGCTTCAATCGTTGTGCCTGGACGGGGGCCGTCATCGGTACGTACCACGGTGCCGTCAGGCAGCGTCACTGGCGCAATCTCGGCGTCGAAGATCTGGTTCGCAATGGCTTTCTCGGCAAGGTTTTGCGAGCGGACGCCAAACTCGTCCTGCTCGGCACGGGATATCCCGCGCAGCGTGGCGACATTCTCCGCCGTCTGACCCATTGCGATGTAGATGTCTGGCAGCAGGCCGTCCTCGCGGGGATCATGCCACGTCCGGTTATCCATTGCGGTGGCCAGGCTGCGCTCTGCCGCTGCGGCAAAGATGGGATTATGCGTGTCGGCCGGGTCGACGCCGGCGGAGCCGAAGCCGCGGTACCGCGAGACGCACTCCACTCCGGCAGACACGAAGGCATGGCCTTCTCCGGCCTTGATCGCGTGGAAGGCGATGCGCGCGGTCTGGACACTGGACGCGCAGAAGCGATTGATCGTCGCTGCGGGTACATCGTCTAGTCCTAGCTGTACGGCAATCCGGCGCGCCACATTGCCGCCTTGCTCATCGCGCGGCTCAGCACAGCCGACGAGGATGTCGTCCAGCGAATGCGGATCAAGCTCCGGGACTTTGGCCAATGCGGCACTGATCACCCCAGCGGCAAGATCATCAGGCCGGACACCGATAAGTGATCCCTTGCCGGCGCGCCCGATCGGGGTACGCGCTGCAGAGACGATGACGGCTTGTGGCGCTGCACGATCGACACCCGGCATGATGATCACAAACCTAGGTCGCGGCCGATGAGCTCTTTCATAATCTCGTTGGAACCGGCCCAGATCTTGGAGACCCGAGCGTCAGCCCAGGCGCGCGCAACGCGATATTCGTTCATGTAGCCATAGCCGCCCCACAGCTGCACGCAGGCGTCAAGAATGTCGTTTTGCACCTGCGCCGACCACCACTTGGCCTTCGCGGCATCAACTGCGGTCAGCGTGCCGTGCACAGCCGCCAGCACACATTGATCAACGAATGCCTGGGTGACATCGGCCGAGGTCTGCAACTCGGCAAGGGTGAATTTGTTGGCCTGGAAGGAGCCGATCGGAGTGCCGAAAGCCTTGCGCTCTTTGACGTAGTCCAGGGTCTCGTCGAGGATCTGCCGAGCGTGCGCGAGGTTATTCACTGCCGAGCCAATCCGCTCCGCGACCAGCCGCTGCATCATGTAGCCGAAGCCCCGGTCAATCTGCCCGATCACATTCTTGCCGGGCACCCGTACGTCGTCGAAGAACAGCTCTGAGGTATCCGCCTCTGCCTGGCCCACCTTGTCCAGCTTTCGGCCACGCTCGAACCCGGGCATCGAGGCCTCTACCGCGAATAGAGTGATGCCCTTCGCGCCATCCGGACTGGTGCGTGCCGCGACCAGCGCAAGATCGGCACTGGCGCCGTTGGTAATGAAGGTCTTGGAACCATTGAGGATCCAGTCTTCGCCGTCGGGAACCGCCCGAGTCTTGAGTGCGGCGAGATCAGAACCGCCAGCTGGCTCGGTCATGGCAAGCGCGGTGATCAACTGCCCACTGCAGAATTTGGGCAGCCAGCGCCGCTTCTGCTCCTGAGTGCCGAGGTCGACAAGGTACGGCGCCACGCAGTTGGTGTGGATGCCGACACAGGAGGAGTAGGCGAAAGCCAGCCGGGACAGCTCCTCGGCCAAGATCAGAGAGAATCGCAGGTCATCGACGCCAGCGCCGCCGTATTCGGATGGCACGTTCAGCCCCAAGAAGCCCTGCTTGCCCAGCTCGAGCCACACTTCCCGACCGAGCTCATGGTTGGCGATGTGCTTCTCCTGGTGCGGCCGCAGCTTGCGATCCACAAAGACCCGGCAGCTCCCCCGGAATACCTCATGGTCCTCATCGAAGATCGTCCGCCTCATGATGCCTCCATCAGCCAGCTCAAGTTACTCGCCGGTAAGTTTATCCGTGCTGACTGATTGACGGCACATCTGCCAGCTCCATATCTGAAAGAACTACGATCGGACGCGATCATGCCGAAGACCATTGCGCTCTCCCCCGTGGTCGCCGAGTTGACCTCACAGCTCCAGCGGCGTGGTGTCGGAAACGTCCTCGACACAACCGAGCTCACCCGTGCCCTCTACTCATCCGACGCCTCGCTGTATCGAGTCGTACCCCAGGCTGTGGCCCGGCCGCGAACTGTGGAGGATGTGCCGGCTGTACTGGAGGAGGCGCGAGCCGTCGGCATGCCGGTGACTACCCGCGGTGCTGGTACCTCGTGTGCTGGCAATGCCGTTGGCGCTGGATTGATCTTGGATACCTCGCGGCACCTTAACGCCATCGGCGAGATCAATCCTGAGGCAGGTACCGCGCGTGTGGAGCCAGGCGTTGTGCAGTCGGCGCTGCAGGCCGCCGCTGCCCCGCACGGTCTCCGTTTCGGCCCGGATCCCTCCACACATAACCGCTGCACAATCGGCGGCATGATCGGTAACAACGCGTGTGGTCCGCGCGCGCTGTGCTATGGCAAGACCGCCGACAATGTGATCGCATTAGAGATGATCACCGGCTCGGGTGAACAGATCACCGTTGATGCAGCCGCGGACTCTCATCGCAGTCAGTGCCTCGACGCGCTGAAGTCAGTGGTCCAAGGAAGTCTCGGCACCATTCGCACCGAGTTCGGCCGCTTCAGCAGGCAGGTGTCGGGTTACAGCTTGGAGCATCTGCTGCCAGAGAATCGCTTCAATGTGGGGCGATTCCTGGCCGGCAGCGAGGGCACCCTCGCCGTCATCACCGGCGCCACGGTCCGGCTAGTGGCCGATTCGCCTTACAAGATCATGATTGCGCTGGGTTATCCGACGATGGCCGACGCCGCCGATGCTGCACCAGTGATCATCGACTACAGCCCGACGGCCTGCGAGGGACTGGACCGGCGGATTGTCGATGTAGTACGCCGTAGTCGAGGCAACGCGGCGGTACCGCCGCTGCCGGTAGGAGAGGGTTGGCTGTTTGTGGAACTCGCCGGCGCCGATTGGGCCGAGCTGCGAATCCGGGCTGATGCGCTGGTAGCTGCAGCGGGAGCATTAGAGGGCTTTGTCGTGCCTGACCCGGCCGCAGCTATGGCGCTTTGGAAGATCCGGGAGGATGGCGCAGGGCTGGCCGGCATCAGCCTAAGGAGACCGGCCTATCCCGGCTGGGAGGACGCAGCTGTGCCGGCCGAGCATCTCGGTTCGTACCTGCGCGACTTCGACCGGCTGCTTGGTGATCATGGCTTTGACGGGCTACCGTACGGACACTTCGGCGACGGATGCGTACATGTCCGCATCGACTTCCCACTGACCGAGGTAGGCGGCGGAGACCGCTATAAGGCTTTCGTAGCGGACGCGGCCCAGCTGGTCGCCCGCTACGGCGGCTCGATGGCAGGCGAGCACGGCGATGGCCGGGCCCGCTCGAGCCTGCTGCCGACTATGTACTCAGCAGCCGCCATCCAGCTCTTCGGTCAAGTGAAGGCGGTGTTCGACCCCAACAACATGCTGAACCCCGGAGTGTTGGTCGATCCACGACCGCTCACCGCCGATCTCCGCACAGCGGCTCTGGTCGGTCGCGTCGACGAGTTCAGCCAAGCCGTGCATCGGTGCTCCGGGGTAGCCAAATGCTTGGCCAACACCACAGCAGGATTGGGCGTGATGTGCCCCTCCTATCAGGCCACTCGCGAGGAGAAGGACTCCACGCGCGGGCGGTCCCGGGTACTCCAGGAAATGATCAACGGTGAGGTAGTGCGGCAGGGCTGGAGTTCACCCGAAGTGCACCAGGCGCTCGACCTTTGCTTGTCCTGTAAGGGATGCGCTCGCGACTGCCCGACTGGGATCGACATGGCCGCGTACAAGTCGCAGGTCCTTGATCACACCTATCGCGGCAAGATCAGGCCCCGAAGCCATTACGCACTGGGATGGCTGCCGCGCTGGGGGTGGTTGATCACCAGAGCGCGGTTGCTGTCCGGCCTGGTCAATCTCAGCACCGCCACCCCTGGAGTCCGAGGACTTGTCCGCTGGGCGGCAGATGTCGATCAACGGCGCCCGCTCCCAAAGTTTGCTTCGGTTGCAGCGCGGCGTCAGGTGGAGGTTCCTAAGTCGACCGGGACTCCCGCGGTCCTGTGGGTGGATTCCTTCTCCGACTGCTTCCACGCTGATGCAGTCGCAGCGGCTGCTTCGGTGCTTGCCGCGGCGGGTTATGCACCGCAGATCTTGAGGAGGCGGGCCTGCTGTGGCCTCACATGGATTAGCACCGGACAGCTCGACGGCGCTCGACGGCAGCTACGTGCCGCGCTGGACATCCTGCACCCCATCGTTGCCACGGGTACGCCAGTCGTGGGTCTGGAGCCCTCTTGCCTTGCGGTGTGGCGTAGTGACGCCTCCGAACTCTTGGTTGACGATCCCCGAGTCGCCGAGGTGGCGGCCGGCGTGTTGACCTTGGCGGAGTTGCTGAGACGGACGCCCGACTGGTCGCCGCCTGACCTCAGTGGTATCGAGCTGGTCGTGCAGCCGCACTGTCATCACGCCTCCGTGATCGGCTGGCAGGCCGACGCAACCTTGCTCGCGGCAACGAGGGCAATGGTGACCACCGTTGGTGGATGCTGCGGGTTCGCCGGCAACTTCGGCGTCGAGAAAGGGCACTATGAAGTGTCGGTCAAGATCGCTGAGCACGATCTGCTGCCAGCTGTCGCGGCGCACCCCGACGCCATCGTGCTGGCGGACGGCTTCTCGTGCCGCACGCAGCTCGCTCAGCTTGCCGGGCGGCCAGCCATCACCCTTGCCGAGCTCCTCGCCGCTCGCCGACCTGTCAGCGCGTGAGGCGCCGATGAGTGACCCGATGCGGACGGGCCGCCTCCGCACCTAAGCGAGCGATCTTGTTAGCCTCGTAGTCGGCGAAGTTTCCCTCATACCAGAACCACTTGGCTTCGTCCTCATCATCACCCTCCCACGCCAAGATGTGGGTCGCAATTCGATCAAGGAACCAGCGATCGTGTGAGATGACTACGGCACAGCCAGGGAACTCCAGCAGCGCATCCTCCAGCGACTGGAGCGTCTCGACATCAAGATCATTGGTCGGTTCGTCGAGCAGCAGCAGGTTGCCGCCCATCTTCAATGTCAGCGCTAGATTGAGCCGGTTTCGTTCACCACCGGAGAGCACGCCAGCAGGCTTTTGCTGATCCGGGCCTTTGAATCCAAAGGATGCAACATAGGCGCGGGAGGGCATCTCAAAGCTGGCCACCTTGATGTGGTCAAGTCCATCGGACACCAGTTCCCAGACGTTCTTGCGCGGATCGAGCCTGGAGCGGGCCTGATCGACGTAGGAGATCCGGACCGTTTCGCCCAGCACAAGATCGCCGGCGTCCGGCTCCTCCTCGCCAACGATCATGCGAAAGAGCGTCGATTTTCCGACGCCATTCGGGCCGACCACGCCAACGATCCCAGCCCGCGGCAACGAGAAACTCAGGCCGTCGAACAGCAGCCTGTCGCCGTAGCCCTTGACCAGCCCTCTTACGTCCAGCACATTGCTTCCGAGCCGGGGGCCGGGTGGAATGTTGATCTCCTCGAAGTCCAGCTTGCGGCTGCGCTCCGCTTCGGCCCGCAGCTCTTCGTAGCGTGCCAGTCGCGCCCTGTTCTTGGCCTGCCGCGCCTTCGGGTTGGACCTTGCCCACTCCAACTCGCGCTCGAGGATTTTCGCCCGCTTGGCATCTCGGCGGCCTTCGATCTGAAGCCGAGCCTTTTTGGTATCAAGGTAGGTCGAGTAGTTGCCTTCGTACGGGTGGGTCCGGCCGCGGTCAAGCTCGAGGATCCACTGCGCCACGTTGTCCAGAAAGTACCGGTCGTGCGTCACGGCGAGTACTGCTCCCGGGTAGGACTTCAGATGGGTCTCCAGCCATTGCACCGATTCGGCGTCCAAGTGGTTGGTCGGCTCATCCAGCAACAGCAGGTCAGGCTGCTGCAGCAACAGTTTGCAAAGCGCCACGCGACGGCGCTCGCCGCCTGAGAGCACGTCCACGATGGCGTCAGCTGGTGGGCAACGCAGTGCATCCATCGCCTGCTCGAGCTGAGAGTCAATATCCCAGGCGTTTCGGGCATCGAGCTCAGTTTGCACCTCACCCATCTCGGCCATCAGAGCGTCGAAATCGGCATCGGGGTCGCCCATGGCAACGCCAAGCTCCTCCATTCGGGCCTGCAGTGCCTTGACATCGGCGACGCCTTCTTCGACATTTTCGAGGACTGTTTTGCCTTCAGTCAGTGGCGGTTCCTGGAGAAGGATTCCCACCGTCGCGTCCTTAGCGAGCGTGGCGTCGCCATTGTTGGGTTTTTCGATGCCAGCCATCACCTTGAGCAGCGTCGACTTGCCCGTGCCGTTCGGCCCGACAACCCCAATCTTGGCGCCGGGATAAAACGACAGGGTGACGTTGTCGAGCACGACCTTGTCGCCGAGCGACTTGCGGACGTTGTGCATC
>DATFBI010000269.1:0-3360 GCA_035253925.1 Propionibacteriaceae bacterium | reverse complement strand
CTCGACGAGCTGGTCGAGGCGGTCAAGCATCACGTGGAGGAAGAGGAGAGTCAGGTGCTGCCTGGCATGCAGCAGCGGCTGAGTACCGAACGCCGGGCGGAACTTGCTCAGGCATTCGTCACCGCCCGGACCGAGCACCTCGGTGATCGGCCTGGTCAGGCGACCCGCGAGGAGCTCCAGCAGGCGGCCCGCAACGTTGGACTGACCGGTACCAGCAGCAGCTCGAGAGAAGAGCTCAAGCAAGAGCTTCTAGAGCATGCTCAGCAAAGCGGCGAATAAACCATCATTAGGAGTTGATCATGAGTGAAATGTCTCAAGCCCAAGGCCCGGCCAGTGGCGGTATGGAAATGAACCCGACTGACGACATGGTGCCTCCCGGCGCACCACGCGACCCAGACTCTCCGCGGAACCGCTCAGAGTTTGACGGCTCGGAGGATGTACTCCCTCAAGACCACGGCGCTGAGGACGTAGCTCCAGAGGAAAAGGCCGATATCAATGAGCCGGCCCATCCAGCCGGCGTACCGATGCCACGAACTGGTGAAGAGGGCGCGCCACCCGCGGAGTCGGCCTCAGATCCCATGCCAGACATCGCAGGAAAGGGCGATCCACCGACCTGAGCGCGGGAGAGTCAGTGCGTCACGCGAGTTGGGAACGTTGCCGCTCGGCAGCCACCTGGGCGCGTACCGCGGGCACAACCTCTTCGGCAAAACGCGGAAGTTGATCACCTCCTTCTCCCCAGAACATAAAGGTGTCGAAGCCGTATCCGACCGCCAGATCAGTCAGTTCATCGACCCACTGATCCACCGGACCGCGCAGCAGGCCAAGTCGATCACCATCGGTGATCTGGCCATTCAGATTGATCACTCGGCGGATTTGTGCCGGATCCCGGCCGGCCGCGGATGCGGCGTCGTCCAGGCGTACAGAGCCTTCTGCAAGCCGAGGTATGTCGCCGCGCAAGGATGGCACCCACCCGTCGGCGACCCTGCCGGCGAGCCGTAATGCCCGCGGGCCGTACACGCCAAGCCATATGCCGATGGGATGCACCGGTACCGGCCCGGAATGGGCGCCGGCCAGGCGGTAGTGCCTGCCGGAGAAGCGCAGATTGCGCTCCCCGCTCCAGACCAGACGGATGACCTGGATCGCCTCTTCCAGTGCGGCAAGCGCATCGCCGGGTTCGCGTCGCTGTCCGCCGTACGCCTCAATGGCATCCCAGAAGCCGCCAGCGCCCAATCCAAGCTCAAAGCGGCCGCCACTGAGCACATCCAGACTTGCCGCCGCCTTGGCCATGATCGCCGGCGGACGCAGCGGGAGATTGGCCACATCCGGAAAGAAGCCCACCCGACTCGTGGCTGCGGCAATCGCGCCCAGCAGAGACCAGGTATCCACGAAGCGCCGCTGGTACGGATGATCTTGGACACCTATCCAGTCCAGGCCCCGGGCCTCGATCTCGCGGGCCGTGTCGAGCAGTGGGTCGGCCGCATTGGGAATAAGGAAGTATCCAAACGTCAGATCGCGGCCGTAGTCGGGCATCGTCACACGGTATCCGCTTAGGGCGGGCGTGCGCTTGGGACCGCGTTTCACGTCTCAAGCCGGCTAACGGGTGTCTCCGTACCGATTTGGACACGCGTTTCCCGTCTCACGACGGCTGGCGGTGCTGTCTGAACAGCGCCAGGATCCATAGGCATCCGGCGAGCACCACAGCTGCGGCCAGGCCGAACGCGAACGGGATGCCGTTTGCCTGCGCTGCCACGCCCAGCAGCATGGGACCGCCAGCGATCGCCAAATCGAGGAACACGCTTGCGGTGCCGGATGCCGCACCCCGCTCAGTGGGCGTTACGGTGGCGAAGATCGCGGCGAAGAACGCCGGGGTGCTGAGCGTGACACCGAGCGCCAGCACGGCCGCGCCGAGAGCCATCCCGATCGGTGTACCCCAGAAAGCCATGATCATCAAGCCAGTGGCGATGATCATGAGTGCCACCGCACCCAGGAGCAGTGCCGGGAATCGATCAAGAAAACGAGCCAGCGATAACCTGCCAACGACAACGACCAGACCATAGATGAACAGCGGTGTGCTTGTCGGCAGTAGCCCGACCTCATTGGCTTGAAGTGCGCCGAAGGCGAAGAAGGCTCCCATTGCGACCACCGACGCGAAAAAGCCCAGCGCAATCGGTACCACCTTCCAATGAATCAGCTTGATCCGACCGCCGCTGGCTGGCGCACCTGATGATCGCAAGTTCTTGATGCCTGCGGCGACTACGGCCGCGAGCAGTGACAGGACCGCTGCGCCGTACCAAGCGGCGCGGAACCCGGCAGTTCTGACCAGCAGTTCCCCAAGCGGCGGGCCGAATGCCAGACCGAGGTAAAGGCCGAGGGAGTTGTAACTTATGGCCTCCCCCATCCGGCTTGCTGGCGCCAGGTCGGCAAGCGTGGCCAATGAGGCAACAAAGAAGAGGGCTTCTGCGGCGCCAAGCAGCAGGCGCAGCAGGACCACTGGTACGAGGCTCTCGGCGTGCGCGGTTCCGAACATTCCCAGCGCACAAAGGAGTGCACCACCAACCAGCAGCGGACGCCGCCCTCTGGTGTCGGCCAGGCGGCCGGCAAGTGGGCGCAAGATCAAAGCACTGATAGCGAAGACCCCGAACGCGAATCCGGCGCCGGACTTGTCCGAACCCACCGGCCCAGTAACCCAAAGCGGCAGGGTGTAAATCGCGACGCCGGTGGCGGTGAAGTACGCGACGTCGGCAAACGTCAGCCGGACGAATGCGGCGGTAAGGAGTCGTTCCCTGGTACCGGCTTGTACCGTGGCCGTCGAGAGTGTCATGACAGCAGTCTGAGTGCTCAACGGCTAACAGGCATGAGTAGAACTACCCAGATTGTTGCCGCCGCTCTCCGACTTGGGCCGATATCCGGCAAACCCCATCTGACTTGGACGAGTACGAACGGTTGCAGGTGGAACAGAACGGTTGAAATTGACCAGGTTGCGGACCGCCTGCGGAGTGGCCGCCACAGCATAGGCCCCCCTCTAATCCGTTGAGTCCGATACAACCCCGCATCGCAAAATAGGCGGCCCCCAGCCGGTACTCGACACCGACCAGGGGCCAGGCGAACACCTAACCGAACTAGGAGTCCACCCAATGCCCAAACTAGTACTCGCCCGCGGCGACATCAGCCCGACTGACGAGCTTGTCACCGTCCTGAGCGAACCCCGACAACGAAGCCGCCGCGGTGCTCATCATCTAGCCTGCAGCGCCGTCTGTGGCATCCCCGACGGCGTTCCCAACCACAGCTAGCAAGATCACCGCCATCGTGGCCAGTGCCGCCGTACGGCTCGCACAGCACAAGGCGAAGCGGCTGTAAAAC
>DATFBI010000268.1:0-10363 GCA_035253925.1 Propionibacteriaceae bacterium | reverse complement strand
CGTCGCGTCCTTAGCGAGCGTGGCGTCGCCATTGTTGGGCTTTTCGATGCCGGCCATGACCTTGAG
This sequence comes from Propionibacteriaceae bacterium, assembly GCA_035253925.1. GTDB lineage: Bacteria > Actinomycetota > Actinomycetes > Propionibacteriales > Propionibacteriaceae > Microlunatus. The sequence continues at coordinate 10,297 of DATFBI010000268.1, read as the reverse complement.
CAGCGTCGACTTGCCCGTACCGTTAGGGCCGACGACCCCAATCTTGGCGCCGGGATAAAACGACAGGGTGACGTTGTCCAGCACCACCTTGTCGCCGAGCGACTTGCGGACGTTGTGCATCGTGTAGATGAACTCAGGCATGGGAACGGGAAACCTTCACTTGTACGCCAACTGCAGGCGCCAACCCTAGACGACACATAGCGGCGCTCAAGCTTAATTGCTCCGCTCGCTGGCGCTCGCTCCGTCTATTGGCTCGCTCCGCTCGCTGCGATGTTCGCCGGTAGCCGCCGTCTTCGGCGAATCCGACGAAACTAGCCGTTCGGAGAATCAGCTCTGTTCTCGTTCGTCGGCTTCGTCTGCAGATCGGCGGCGCGAACATCGCGGGCGGATCGCGCTTGGAAGCCGCTGCCTTCCTCACTCGCTCGCAGGCAGCGTTCTCTCTGAATTCAACCTGTTTGCAGACTTGGCTGCTCGCTCAATCGTCCAGGACAGCGGCGCGCGATCCGAGCTTAATTGCTCCGCTCGCTGGCGCTCGCTCCGTCTATTGGCTCGCTCCGCTCGCTGCGATGTTCGCTACGCCAGCTGGAATGAGTCTAGACACCTAATCTGGGGCCAGTCGCTAGAGCAGCGAGAACAGACCACAGCCAACCGAGCCCAGCTTCTGTGGGAGCTCGCCGTTGACCACGTCGCCAACAACCGTGGCCACGAGCCGGTGATCACGCGAACCAGCGAGATCAGGCTCGAAGACGACTCGCAGTTCGAACAGGTGCTTGAAGGCTAAGCGCCGGTGACAGCGGACCCTCCCGACAACAGCGACGAAACGGGAGGGGTCCCGCGCAGCCCAGTTGAGCCCGCGCCTGGGTGCATCTGCCTTGCCCCTGGCGCAATATCCACATCCAGTGGAGCACGGCTATGTGACAGCGCACAATCTGGCCTCGACGCGATCCACGAACCGGTATCCGCCGTCTTCGGCGAATCCGACCGTTCCGAGAATCAGCTCTGTTCTCGTTCGTCGGCATCGCCTGCAGATCGGCGGCGCGAACATCGGGCGCGGACCGCGCTTGGAACCCGCTGCCTTCCTCACTCGCTCGCAGCCCCGAGACTGAATGAGCGGTGACGCACCACCGGCGGGCACTGCTGGATCGCGGCCTTGCTCGAGAGCTCGGCCGTGGGGGCTGGCCTGCCTGACATGGTGCGTCACCTGTGGGACACGGATCCGCGCGCTGATGGGCAGCACTTTCGCACCGTCCGGGCGCAACGGATCCGGCCCACCGCCTGAGTCCCCTCAGCCCGCCCTGACACCGGCCCAGCAGAACCGGCACGGACTGCCTCAGGCGGCTTGTTGGGCGCGCTCCTCCGCGCTCAGACCTGCGGCCTCTACTTCGTCATCCGGTGGTTCATTGGGCTCGGGAGATTCGGTGGCGGTGAGCCGAGGCGGGCGGTGGAACACTGACGTACCACGGTTCAGGTCGTGACCGACCATGTCCGCCTCGAGCACGAGCCGCTCGTGGGTCTGACCGTCCTTCTCCCAGACGTTGGTCCGCAGCTTTCCAACAACGACAACTGGATCGCCCTTGTGCACGCTTTGAGCGACGTGCTGAGCCAACGTCCGAAAACAGGCCACCTCGATCCAGGTGGTGTTGCCGTCCCCCCAGCCATTCTTGGTTCTGATTCGCGGTGTACAGGCCAACCTGAACGCCGACACCGTTCCATTGCCACGGCCTTCCACCTCGGTTCCGGCGTAGCCCGTGATGTGTACCTGTGCCTCCATCGGCTCGTCCTTTCGCTCCATGACAATGCGTCCTCGCAAATGCAGGATGCGGATGCAGGCTCAAATCGTGCGCTGAACAGGAATTCTGTGGACGATGCTTAAGGGCAACCTTCGGCTGTGGATACCGGCGAGTCTCGGGCTAACTGCCGGCACGTTCCAGCGCCAGCCGAGCTCTCTCGTACCGGTCCTGCTCCGCCTTCACCGGCTCGATGACCAGTTCACCCGTCACCCGCGCTATTGCCGCGCGCAGCGATTGCCGTGCCTTTGCGATGCGCCGCCGTGCGCCAACTTCGACAAAGATCCTCGCCAGGCCAGCGAGCAACAGCCCAGCCAGCACACCACCAACCGCTAGCACGGTTGGCGCCGGCAGCCGCCACCAGGTCACCTCGGGAAGCGGGGGCAACTGCAGGTACGCCAACAGGAACTCCAATCCCAGCCAGCCGAGGCCCGCGACCACGGCGGCCACCAGCAACCATTGCAGCACCCGGACCAGCTGCCACCACCGGCGATGTTGAGCAAGATCAAGATCGGTGGTGGCAATAGCCCGGTCAACGCGATCCGGCACCGCATCCTCTGATGAACGTGCCGCCCGTTTGATCTCATCGGCCCAGCCGCGGGTCAAGCCCTGAGCTGCATCGTCGGCAAGGGCTCGTACCGCCGTCTCAACGCGCGCCTTCTGGACACCGGAGGTTGCCGGCAACGAGGTACGTCCGACCCCGGAAGGATCGATCTCCTTGTGTCGGCGCCCAACGCCCAGCCGATCCAGATGCAGCCGCCGTAAAGGGTCCGGCTTGAACTTGGCTATCCACGCCAATACTGGCCAGCCAGTGGCCAAGCCGCCGCGCAGCCGCCACGCTTTGCCGACAGCCTCGGTGACTACTGGCACGCCTGCCGCAATCGCCACCTGCGTTGTCAGCCGGTCGACGCTGGAGCGCGCCAGCGGTGTGACCTTGGTGCTGCCAGATGCAGCGCTGAGTCTTGCCGCAGCCACCGAGACATCTGCGGCCAGTCGACGCGCAGCAGCTTGCTTCTCCGCCACCTGCTTGGCCAGAATCTCCCGAAGCGCTTCGATGCCCTCCCCCGTTACGGCGGAGACAGCCATAACCGGCACCTTTGGCAAACCCTCGGAACCTAGCAGCCGCCGGAGATCAGAAAGACACTGCTCACGCTGCTTAGCGGTCAGCTTGTCAACCTGATTCAAGATGATCATCATGACGTCGGCATGCTGTGCCAGAGGTCTCAGATAACGATCATGAATCGCAGCGTCAGCATACTTTTGGGGATCGAGCACCCAGATCAACATGTCGACCAGCCGAACCAGTCGATCGACTTCCATCCGATGGTCCAGTTCTGTGGAGTCATGATCAGGAAGATCAAGCAGGACCAGGCCGTCGAGCGCAGCATCCGTAGCCGGATCGTTTTGCAGCGCATGCCGACGTGGGATCTGCAGCCAGTCCAGCAAGTCCTCAGCCGATTCCTCGCCCCAGCTACAGGCCATGGCATGTGCCGTGGTTGGGCGGCGTACGCCGACTGTCGCCAAGGTAGTGCCAGACAACGCGTTGAAGATCGAGGATTTGCCCGATCCGGTGGCCCCAGCGAGCGCCACTACTGTGGCGCTTCCCGATATGGCGAGTCGTCGGTCAGCTTGATCAACGACACGTCTCGCTTCTGTTAGAGCATCCGGATCCACGCGGCCCTCGCAGAGATCGACTGCCTCGCCCAGCGCCCGAAGATGATCAACGAGGTGCACGCTGGCGTCCTTGCGGCTGAGCAGCCCAAGACTCCGGCCGGCCACTATCTCAGTTCCTCTCGCGGTTGGTCGACCAACTCTCCATCAACGATCTCGCTGTCCTCAGCCGCTTCCGCGGCAGGGATCTGGCTCACCGTGGGCGGATCGATCGCTAGTCGCTGTTCGCCGGCCGGCAACGCCACCTCCTCCGCCTCGCTGGCGGGCAGCCCGCCTTCACGGGCCGACTCCACAGCTGCAGCCGCTACGCGTAGCCGCTCTGACTGGTCGGGGTCGACGGCAAGTCCGTCCAAGATCTTGTGGTAACGCACCAGCTCATCCGCCAGCAGTGCCTGAACCCGAGCATCAAGATCATCTTTCGCAGTTTGGGCTAGGCGTCGGATGGCTTGATCACCAAAAACCGCCTCCAGGATTCGCTGGGCTAGCACCGCAGTGCCACCGGCAACACCGATTTCGGCTCCCACCAGACCGCCGGTGTGGGCAAAGACCACGATCATTAACGCCACGCCAATCCCATTGATGCCCAGAGCGTAGGCCCGCGCCCTGGAACGCTTGGACATGCCCTCATCTGCAACCAGGTCGAGGACGGCTCCCTGCCAGTCGCGAATTGCGCGCGTGGCGCGTCCCTCGAAGTCGTCTGAGGACCGCGACAGGTCGATGTCGGCGTTTTCGATCAAGGCCCGGCCTGCGGCGTGAGCCTGCCAGGATGCTTCGGCGCGCTCCGCCGCGGCCGCCGCCTCTTCCCGCAATAAGGACTCAAGACCCGATTCCACCGCGATCTTGAGGTTTCCAGCACCGGGCGGCTCCCCGCGCAGGGCGGCCATCAAGCGATCTCGGAGCCAACTCACCTTTTGCTCGAGCGCCCGGAAGAACTCCCCGGTACCAACGAACTCGTGCCAGCGCGCCAGCACCTCACCGCGCAGCAGCGTCCCGTCAGCGGTTTGAACTTGCACCGTACGAACCGCTTCGGCGTAAGAATGATCCGCCTCGGCGCGCAGCTGCTCGATGACCTCCAGCTGCTCATCGACCGCCCGAGCAAGCGCCGGCGCCTTCTCCGCCAGCGCACCAATTGCGCCGTCGAGTGTCTGGTGAACGATCTTGGCACGACTGGCCTGATCTGCGGCCAAGGTCGCTAGCCAGCTGCGGATCGGCTGGATGGCGCTAGCTGGCAGCAGACCCTCTGAATCAACGGTCGTCTCCGGTACGGCGAACAGCGGCGAGTCGCCCAGACCCCTTTCACTCATCAGCTGGCCGAGGTGCGCCGGCACCTCAGTCATGGCACGCGGCGGCACCCGGTCCAGCACAACTGCCACCGAAGCGCTCCGCTCCGCCGCTGCCCGCAGGAACCCCCACGGCACCGCGTCGGCGTACCGGGCCGCCGATGTAACAAAGAGCCATAGGTCGGCCGCTGCCAGCAGCTGGGTTGCAAGCTGACGGTTCTCGACAACGACAGAATCGATGTCGGGTGCATCCAGCAGAGCCAGACCCGGCGGAATCGAATCATCGGTCACCAGTTGCAGAGACTGAGAATCCTTTGCCGCACCGGTGGAGCGGGCTAGACCGGGCAGGATCCGGTCGTCGGTAAACCAGCGGGCGTCGCTGCTGTGGTGAACCAGCACCGGCGCTCGGGTGGTGGGGCGGATCACACCTGGAGCGCTAACTTGGCTACCGACCAGGGAGTTCACCAGCGTTGACTTGCCGGCGCCCGTTGAGCCGCCGACCACAGCCAGCAACGGCGCATGGATCGTGGCCAGCCGAGGCATGATGTAGTCGTCGAGCTGGCGGATGATCTCCTGAGTGACCTTGCGCTGCTCATCGGCTCCAGGTAGTGGCAGCGGCAAACTCACCGGCGCCACTGCAGCCCGTAGCTCAATGAGCGCAGATTCCAGCGGCGTTGGCTGCCTGCCGGTCATCTGCGGCCCCCTACTCTCCAGGCGGTTTCCAGCTGGGGTCGACCTCCGAGTATTGGGTAGCAGTCTGCCCCAACGGCACGGTGGCCGCGGCTGACGCGCCCTGCGGCAGGCCGGGAGGCGCTGGGAATGCGGCGGGTGCCGGATAGTTGCCGGCTAGACCGGCAGGCCCGGGATAGCTGGGTGGTGCGTAGGTGTCGAGCGCACGAGTCCGGCGACGCCGCAGGGATGGATAGGCTGCGCGTCCCTCCGGCAGCACAACTGCATCCTTACGGATCGCCCGGATTTTGGCCAAGAGCTCCTTCTCTCGGATGCGTCCAGTTTGATCGATGATGCCGCGAGTCAAGGCATCTCGTAGATAGGCCAGCTCGGTGACTGCCCGCTGCATCTGAATGGTGGCCAAGAAGGTATTGGGACCATCGAAGAGTGCGTGCCACAGCGCTCGCAGCCGGATCCGCAGCCGAGACATCGCCGTCGCATCGGATTCGGGAAGCCAACCAAGCCGGACGTAATCGGTGAGCCGTTCGCGGATCAGCCGTCCCTCCCGGAACAGCTGTCGGACCACGAAGATGATCATTCCGAGGACCAGCGGCAGCGCCACGACAAGGTAAATGAAGAGCAAGCTGCCGCCCTGCATCAGGGTTGCGGTGGTGTTGAAGGCCATGTGCAGGAACACTGCAACGCCATAACCGGCGAGAGGTGCGATAACGCGCACAACCTTGCTCTTGGAACGCAGCGCGATCGCCAGCCCAATGCCGATCATCGCGGTGAACAGCGGATGCCCGAAGAAGGTAACCAAGCCGCGCAGTACGAACAGGCTTTGCAATGCCTCGAGCGGCGGGACTTGGCCGAAGGTGCGCGCGGCATACCGGTAGACGCGGCCGTAGTACAGGATGTTTTCGGTGAAGGCAAAGGCCGCGCCCGAGAGGCCGGCCAACACGATCCCGCTCAGCCGACTCACCCACTGGTAGCGCATCAAAATCGCCAGCCAGAACAAGATTGTGGCCTTCGAAGCCTCTTCAACGAATGGCGCGACGTAGATGGCGGCGCGAGCAGCGGTTGCAGGGTCGCCGTCACCGATGATGCTGAGGTGCTGGGCGGCCCAGGTATTGACCTGGGCAGAAATGTAGGTTGCGATGCAGGCGCCCCAGCCGAAGGTCATCAGCCAGACCCAGAACCGCTGTGGCCGGTATCGGTCGGCCCACAAGAACAGCAGCGAAAGCGGAATGGCGGTGACTGCCGCGTACTTGACCGCGATCGGAATCGCCTCGGTGCCCAACCCAGGCAGCGTGCCGCCGGGTACCTCGCGATCAGGCACTACCTCGTGGTACAGCAGCAGCAGCGCGGTCAGATAAACCAAGATCATTACGACGGTGAGCCAGGCGAGCTTGTTCTTCAGCAGTCTTTTCGGCAGCGGCTCGTTGGGGTCAGGGTCCCGCGGAATGCCGTTCCGCCGTAAGGCGCGGGCGAGCCCGTCGCGTTTCCTGCGGCGGGGCGCTGCGGCGGTGACCGACATGGCACCAAGGATAGGTGGGCTCCAGCTACTCCGACTCGTCAGCATGTGTGGCTGTTATAGCAACCAGCGACGCTGAAGTCGGTGTAGTGGAGCTACTTGGCGAACCAGGAGATGAAGGGCTGGACGTGCCTCAGGAACTCACTCGGTCGCTCTTCATGACCATCGTGGTTGGAGTTCATTGAAGTCAATGTGGCATGTGGAATTCGCCGGCTGAGCTCTTGGACGCGGTCCTGCCGGAAGTCACTCTGAGCGGCGCTGAGCATGAGCGTGTTCGCTTGAATCTGCGACGCGAAATCCCACCAAACCGGCGGCGGGGCGTTACGCCAGCGGTACACGGCGATCATCGCCCGCCAGTCATAGTCGGCACCTGGTTCAGGTCGCCGGGGGTAGATCTTCTGCGGGTTGGCCGGATCCGGTGGCGGCATTTCCTCCAGCACTAGGAGTCGGATGAGATCGGGTCTGGTCGCCGCCAACGCGTACGCGGTAACTGCACCCATGGAGTGACCGATGACGATGGCGGCAAGGATGCCGAGTCGTTCCATGAACCGCACGACGTCATCACGCATGAGTTCGAAGGAGTAGTCGTGCGTCCACTGACTGCCACCATGACCACGGGCGTCAAGCGCGATCACTCTGAACTGCTCCCCGAGCACCGGAGCGACATTTCGCCAGCTCAGGCTTGAGGACGTCAGACCATGCAGCAGTAGCACGACGGCGCCATCTGGCCGACCCCACTCGCGGTAGTTGAGAGTAGGCCCCCCGGGCAGGCTTACGATCGCCATGCCCGAAGGTTATCGGTATCGCGCCTGACGTACACGCGCTGACGTCTCGAGCCGCCAACTGGTTTTGGGTCCAGCTCAGGCGTCGAGATGGGCGAGCCGCGGCCACTGCTGGGCCCATCCACCTTGCGGGCCGGCGCAAACCCAGATCTGTCGCCCGCGCTCCTCATTGTCGGCGTCGGCGGCGTTATCAATTACTCCCGCGGCGCGGCAATCGGTGAAGTTACCGGCCGGATCGTTGAGGCCGATAACGATTACCGGGACGGCGTCCTCGGCTGGTGGTCCCCAGGCTGCAAAGGCGTTGTGGCCGCTGAACACCGGGCGCTGAAAGCCGTACCACTCCAGTGCACCTGCTTCCCCGTAGTTACGTGTGAAGACCACGACCCTTGCCCGCTGGTCGGCGGGCAGTGAATCAAGCGCGGCGCGTACGGATTCGACGAACTCGGGCCAGCCAATCGTCTCCAACTGGTCGGAGTCGAGGGCCGGGTAGAAGGAGGTCGCGTACGTGCGGACCGGCAGCACTGGAATGAAGGCCGGCCAGGCGATTGCAGCCGATAGTGCAAGCACGACACCGGTCGAAACGAGTCGGCGAGTAGACCAGCGTGCGGCCAGCGCCGTGCAGCCCGCGGCTACCAGCGGGACAATAGCCCCCGCCAGGTAGTAGCCCTTCCCTGCCGCAATCAGAAAGACGGCGGTGGACACCAGGAAGGCCACACCAATTGGCCGCAGCTTGGCCCAAGCCGGGTTCCGAAACAGCTGGACCAGCCCGTAGATCCAGACAATCGCGATCAGCGGCGAGAACATCGCCAGCGCCTGCCCAAGCAGCCCCAAGCGGCCAGCAATGCCGCCGAACTCCTCGGAGATGTCGGCCCCCAGCGCCAGCACTGGCCAGTCGTTCCTGGCCTGCCAAATCAGATTCGGCACCCAGAGCAGCATCGCGATAAGGCCGCCGAGCCAGGGGTACGCGGTGCGGAGCTGACTGCGGGTGGCGGGAATGACTAATACGCCGACAAAGATTGCGAAGAGCAGGACGGCAACAGCGGTTTTGTTATTGAGACCCAGACCGGCCAGCAGGCCGGCAAGGAGCCACAACCGCGGCCGATCGTCGTGCAGCGCGTATCCGACCACCAGAAGCACGGCCGCCCACGCGAGGGTGTCGAAGGTGGCGGTGCTGAGACGATGGCCGAGTGTCACAGTGATCACAGACGCGGCAACAGTGCAGGCGGTTAGCACTTGAGCCGCCCGACCGCCGCCAAGTAATCGCGCGAACGCGGCGGCACAAAAGACAAGCGCAGCCATCGCTATCAGGCTTGGCAACCGCAGCACCAGAAGGTTGTGCGGCGCCAGCTCCGTCGCAAACCGAGCGAGCAAGGGCGTGAACAACGGCTGATCTGGATAACCCCACGCCAGCCACTGACCGGCGGAGACGAAGTAGAGCTCGTCTCGGTGTGGGCCGTACTGATTGATCATGATCAACAAGAGCACGACGAGCACGGCGGCTGCCGCCCCGACCTCCCAGATAGCAAATTTCGACCGCTCCTGCTGCACCCGACCATCTTGGACCGGCCGCCTGGACAGAGCCACGTTCCTTTCGCACCAGGTCGTGAATGTTGCCGCCTAGCCTGCGCTGAAATGGCGATTGGAGCTCCGTACGCACAGAGTGGTCGAGTATCACAGGCTCTGAAGCTGGTTTCGTGTCGACATCGACCACTTGCTACACCAAACCAGCTGGTTGTGGGCTGGGTTGATCCACAAAGTGGTCGGCGATCAACCACGCACTGACTCTGAATCTGGTCGCAAGATCTGCGGCGGTAGAAGCGTGATGGCCGGCCCGCACCAAGCTCGAGGCGCTTGCTCCGTTTCGGCTTCTTGCGCAGCGCCCAACGATTGGCTCGCGACTACACCCTCCGCGGGGTTCTCCGTATTTCGTGAGAAAGTTGATCGAGCTAGCACGTAGTGCCGGCCGTTCGGGCATTGCCCACGAACTCGTCCCGCCGCGAAATGGCCGCTCAAGGGGGGAAGCGCCAGCCTTGCGCAGTCGCTGGCCAATTCTGTTCCGGCTCTATGGCTTCTCCTACCGTCGCCAGTTCGTTCTGCGCCGCCAAGGCAGCCCAGTCGAGCGCATCCCCGCGCCGACGATCAACGGCGCGTTCGGCGGGCTTGCTTGGGGCGCGTGGGTACCGCAGAACTGGAGCCAGTCGACCGGCAACCCGGCCCAGGAGATTTGACGTCGCGCTGCGCCGCGGCCTCGCCAGCAAGGCTGGTGGACCGCTCTGCAAGCCGGCCGCCGACCGGGTAGACACTTACCTCGGCGAGCTCATCGAGCACCCCGCCCGGCTTGGCCTCGATCAGGTTCAGTCTCTTACCTGAATGTACTGCGCGAGCCGGGCGCGCACCTGGCCCACCGCCGCGGCACGGCTTCGAACGGACCCATGCTGTGTGACTGAACCCAAGTAGCTGTTCCGCCCCCCGCCAGGAACACCCGGTCGTTTGCCGCAGGCCCGTGGAACATTCACACACCGCAGGCCGCCGCCATCAGGGCCAGCCAGCCGAGTTGCCGGAGGAGGCTGGATG
>DATFBI010000267.1:0-4031 GCA_035253925.1 Propionibacteriaceae bacterium | reverse complement strand
GTCGAGATCTGGCAGCAGCTGATGGGCTTCGTCCTGGAGCAACGCTTCCGGTGGGCAGAGGTTGCCAGCGAACTCGGCACAACCCAGGCCGGCCTCCGCGCACTGCTGGCAATTGATCCAGATCGATCCCAGTCCATGCGGGAGCTGGCGACCGCGCTGAACTGCGATCCCTCCTACATCACAGCAATGATCGACGATCTCGAGCGAGCCGGCCTCGCTAGCCGTCAAGCCTCGGCCAGCGACCGCCGGGTCAAGACCGTGGTGCTCACGCCCCGTGGCGCTGCCGCGCTGCGCACCGCGCGCGATGGCCTGCTGGCGCCTCCACCGCAACTCGCCCAGCTGACTCAAGCTGAACAGCACAAGCTCGCCCGGCTGCTTCAGCAAGGACTCAATCTCGACGTTCAGTCCTGACCCGACTCCGAAGCGGCCCTCCTGGGTAAAGAGGGTTTGTTCCTTATGGAAAGGTGGCTGGATGAGCGAACCAGAACGAGTGCGGAAAGTGGTGTCGACGGTGCTGCCAACTACCCACGGCACCTTCCAGCTCCATGGGTACGCCGTAGCACCTGGCCGTGAACACCTAGCGCTGGTCTTGGGGGATCTAAACGGCGATGCCAGGAACGGCCATGTGCCGCTAGTTCGGGTCCATTCTGAGTGTCTAACCGGCGACGCCTTGGGATCTTGGCGGTGCGACTGCGGCCAACAGCTGGACGCCGCCATGCAGGAGATCGCGCGGGAGGGTCTCGGCGTCGTGATTTACCTTCGCGGACACGAGGGACGCGGCATTGGACTGCACGCCAAGCTGCACGCGTACGCGCTGCAGGACGCAGGGCTGGACACCGTCGATGCGAACCTGCGTCTCGGTCTTCCGGTGGACGCTCGTGATTATGACGTGGCCGCCGCGATACTTCGTGATCTTGGCCTGCGGCGGATTCGGCTGCTCTCGGCGAATCCGGAGAAAAGCGCCCGACTCAATGATCTTGGCATCGAAGTGACTGCGCGGCATCCGCTGCTGGTACCGGAGCACGCCGAGAACGCGTTCTATCTCGCCACGAAGCGCGACCGGATGGGTCATGACAACACCCGCGAACTGCCCGATGTGTGGAGTCAGCTGCTGCAAGGACGGGTGCCCAAACTCGCTGCGGCCGGCCCGGAATCAGAGCTGCTCGACCGATATGGGTCGCTGGTCGCTGCCGGCCCGGTGATCACTATCGCGCAGTTGGCGCAAAGCGTTGACGGCTTCATTGCCTCGCGGACTGGCGATGCGAACTATGTCTCCGGTGAAGAGGACCGGGAGCATCTGCACCGACTGCGCGCGCTCGTCGACGCGGTGGTCGTTGGTGCCCAGACCGTGACCGCCGACAATCCTCAGCTCACCACACGTGCCGTGCCGGGACCATCTGCGGTTCGAGTGATCATCGACCCGACCGGCAGAATCCCCAGCCAAGCGAGGGTGCTTACAGACGGCATCGTCCAGACCTTGTGGTGCGTAGCTGACGGCTTCGCTCCCCCAGCAGGTCTCGCGCCACACGTTGAGGTGGTACCGCTTCCCTTCGATGGCGGGCGGTTTGCGCCACCGGCCGTGCTCGACATGTTGCGGGACCGCGGGCTAGGTCGTGTGCTTGTGGAGGGCGGCGGCCGTACCGTGTCAGACTTTCTGGCCGCTGGCGTACTGGATCGGCTCTATCTCACGACTGCTCCCATCTTGGTCGGGGATGGGGTCCCGGGCGTGCGGTTCGAGGGCGCCGACTTGATCGGGGATGCCTTGACGGCTTCGGTACGCCGGTTCAGCCTTGGGCGCGACCTCTGCACAGTCTTTGACTTCACCGCTGGGCGAGCTGGATCACGACCAATCGGGAATGGCCAAAATGTCGCAGTGCCCGACCTCGATGCGCAGGAGTCCGAGAGCGAGCTGGACCCGACGTAGATCCAGCCAGGCGGTCGCCGCCGGCGCAAGCTTAGGGTCCTGTGCAACCGCGGCATCGAGGCGCTCCTGGAGTACCTGCTCAACAAACCCAGGACCGCTCGCAGCACTCAATTGCCATGGAGTCTGCTGGCATAGCACCTGGCACCCACCGGCCTGCAAGGCCTTGCTGGCCAACCAGGTGGCATCTGGACCGGCACGACCGGCTCGCCGTTGATGATCATTGAACGCGGCTAGCAATAGTTGATCATCTGGATCGGCGGGCGTCATTTTGAGTGTGCCAGTCACGGTAAGGCTGAACAAAGCAGGCACCCGGTTGTCGATCACGGCGTGACACACGTGGAAGATCTGGTCGGTTGTCAGTACATCCAGCAGGGCGGAACAGGTGACAAGACAGCGACTCACACAACGGCTGCTTAGCAGTCGGGCAAGCCCTTCGACACTATCGTCGATGATCATCGTGTCATCAGGCAGCGGGAAAGCTCGGCTGATGGCTGGATCATGATCAACATGGACCCAGCGCTGTGGAAAAGGCAAGCGAGGCGCTAACCAGCGCTGATTGGCACCGGTCCCGGCACCAAGATCAATGATCTCCAGGTGTGATTCGCTGTCGCTGGTTTCGATCAAATAGTTGATCAATTCAGAGAGCAGGGTATCTACTGTTGCGGCGCGAGCGGCGGAGTCGGCTGCGACTCGGGCGGCGAGCCAGTGCGGGTCGACGGCGGGTTCTGTGGTCGCTCCAGGTAGGCCAGCACTGCTTCTGCCGTCTGCCGCCATCCGGGCAGCGTATCCCGACGATCGAGCGCCGCTTGGCGCCAGGTGCGCCGCAGCGTGGGCTCGGTCAGCCAGCGGTGCAACAGCGCCGCCAAGCTCACCGGGTCACCGGGCAGAAGTGCCGCACCGGGCACCGTATTGTCCCGAGAGGTCGCTCCTTGACCGAGCGCCTCAACAGCACCGGTATCAGCCGGCACAACGGCTGGAATGCCGCGAGACAACGCCTCACCGATAACCAGACCGTAGGTCTCGGTGCGGGATGGCAACACCAAGAGGTCGCAGGCGTCCCATTCCTTCTCCAGCGCCGGGTCAGCCAGCATCCCGGGCACCGTGATGCGTTCCAGCAGCCCAGCTGAGGTGATCTCGGTGCGTACTCGGGCGGCGTAGCCGCGAGCTGCTGTGTCAGAGCCGATCAGGCCGGCCGTCCAGGGCAGGTCTGCAAGTCGGGCAAGCGCCCGTACCAGTGTCAGCTGATCCTTGGTCGGCGTCAGGCTGGCTACGGTGAGAAAGTGTGGAATTCCGGTGTCCAGACTTCCCCGCGCCACTGGGGCCGGTCTTACCCCCGGAACCGCCACGCCAACATCGTGACGGCCAAACCGCCGACTGAGCTGGTCAGCAGACCAGCGGCTGGAGCACAGCACTCCAGAGGCGGCCTGCAAGGCACGGGCTTCAAGTACGGCATAGCGCTCGCGTTTGCGTGCATCCAGCCCGAGTTCGTCGCTGATCGGCAGATGAAGCACGATGATGATCACATTGCCAGCCTTGACCACCTCGGTGATCACATCCGGAGCTCCGCAGGCCACAATCCCGTCGACTAAGGAGGCTGGTGCTTCCCGCAGCGCCCGCGCTAACTGAGCATGAGTTGACGGGTCGCCCTCCGGCCAGGCGCCGGCGAGCCTATGCAGCCGCACATCGACCCCAAGCGCCCGCAAATCGTCGACGAGATTCTGGTTGTAGACGTTGCCACCGGTCGGGCGGTCGCGGTCCCAGGTCACAAAGCCCAAATGCTTACTCAAGAGTCTTGGTGTACCCCGCCCAGGCACCTGGATGCTCGCGCAGCGTGACGTCCACCCTGCTAAGCCCATGGCCTCCCAGCGAGCGCGCAACCCGCTCTGCTATCAACTGGGCTACAGCCTCGGTGGTGGTAAGAGTGCCGACAAGATCGGGATGATCATCAAGGTTGCGATAATTCAGATCACTCAATGCACCTTTCAGCACCTCGGCTGCCTCACCGATATCGATCACGATCGATTCAGCGGTGAGCGTGTCGCGCCAGAGTGTCAGCTCCACGACGTAAGTGGCGCCGTGCAGGTTCTGAGCCGGACCGAAGGCCGGA
>DATFBI010000266.1:0-30988 GCA_035253925.1 Propionibacteriaceae bacterium | reverse complement strand
GCCCCGCTGGTCGCCGCGATGACGCTGCTCGTATGGCGGACCAGCCCGAGGCCGGCGGTCTCACACGGCGCCCGATGCTGGATCAAAGGCACGCCGAATGCCAGCAGAATCTGTTTGGTCTGTGGATAGCTGTGGATAAGCAGCAGGTCATGGTTTTAACGGCTGTGCTGCGAAAACGACCCCGGAAAGAGAGCGAGCCCGCTACTTCCTACCTTGCATCTTGACCGCTTCGATCGACGCTGCAGCGGCCTCCGGGTCGAGGTAACGGCCACCGATCTCGATCGGCTTCAGATCGTCGTCTAACTCATAGGCCAGCGGAATGCCGGTTGGAATATTGAGACCTACTACGTCTTTGTCGCTCATCCCGTCCAAATGCTTGACGATCGCGCGTATTGAGTTGCCGTGAGCGGCGATCAGCGTCTGCTTTCCGGCGAGAAGATCAGGCACGATCTGGTCGTACCAGTACGGCAGCGCGCGGATGAGCACGTCCTTCAGGCATTCGGTACGGGGCCGTGCCTCGCTGGGCAGGCCGGCGTACTTCGGATCGTTGAAGTTGGCGTACTGATCGTTGTTGTCGATGGGCGGGGGCGGAATATCGTACGAGCGTCGCCACAGCATGAACTGCTCTTCACCGAACTCTTCGAGCGTGGCCGCCTTGTCCTTGCCCTGCAGCGCGCCGTAGTGGCGCTCATTCAAACGCCAAGAACGCTTGGTCTCAATCCAGAGCCGGTCGGCAATGTCGAGCGAGATCTGTGCCGTCCGGATCGCCCTGCGCAGCACTGAGGTATGCACCACATCAGGCAACAGTTTGCTTTCAACGAGCAGCTCACCGCCTCGGGTTGCCTCGGCCTCGCCCTTGGCGTTCAGATCAACATCGACCCAGCCGGTGAAGAGGTTTTTGGCGTTCCATTCGCTCTCGCCGTGCCGCAAGAGGATCAAAGTTCCAGGCATGACACACGCTCCTGCGTCGTACTCATGGCAGGAGCCTAGTGGTCAACTGAACGAACGCGCCGCCCCCCGATCAGCTTTTCGGGACACTGTGTTTGATTGCTCCGCTCGCTGCGCCCGCTCCATCTAATGGCTCGCTTCGCTCGCTGCGATGATCGCCGGGAAGCCGCCGTCTTCGTCGAATCCGACGAAGACGACTGTGTCGGAGAGTCGGCTCTGATCTCGAAGGGTTTCGTCGGCTTCTCCTGCAGATCGGCGGCGCGAACATCGCGGGCGCGGATCGCGCTTGTGTTGCCGCCTACTTGGTCGTCGCTCGGGGACGAAAAGCGTGTCCCCTCACTTTCCTCAGCACGGCGGCGCGCGATCCGGGTCCAAATGGGTGAAGGCGGCAAGGTTTGCTGTCGACTCGCCACGAGCGCGTCGCCATGCCCATTCCTTCCGGATGCTCTCAGCAAACCCCAGCTCCAAGATCACATTGAAGCTGTCGTCTGCCGCTGCCGCTACGGCACCAAGGAGTCGGTCGACATCTGCACGCGTGACGAGCTCGACCGGCATCCGACCCGTCAGATAGATGTCACCGAGCGCGTCCAGCGCGAAGCAGATGCCGTGCAGTTTCAGGTTGCGCTCCAGCAGCCATCGATAGACGCCGACATGATTCTCATCAGGATTGCGAGCAACGAAGGCCCGTAGGTTCAGGCTGTGCGTTCCCACCTCGAGCGCGCATTCGGTCACTAACTTGCGGGTGCCAGGCAGGTTGACTGAGAAAAGTCCCGGTGCCGTCTCGCTCCAGTCGAGCCCAAGCTGGGACAACTCCGCCCGAATTTCACCGATTGCGCGGTCGCGAAGCCCGTTCACGTCTGTTGCACAAACCAGCGGACCTGATAACCGTCCAAGGTCAGCGGCCCATCAGTCAAGGGGGTTTCCTCGGTAAGCGCATCCCAGGCCCAGTTGCCCAGCGGGATGAGCCAACGCGGCAAACTCTGCGACTCAGTCGTCATGTTGTACACAGCCACCATGGTTTGGGTCGGGAACCGGCGCAGCAGCACCAGAACCGCCGGGTTCACCGGATCGAGGATTTCGCTCTCAACCGAGGCATCCAAGCTCGGCAGCGAAGATCGCACCGCTATGACATGCCGCAAGCCATGCCAAATGCGATATTCCACTGTCCCCTCGGTATGGCGGCGATCGACCAAGTCCCAGGGCATCGGCGGCCGATGGACCCAGCGGTTGTCATCGACATGATCGGAATCCCCGACGAAGTCGTAGTAGTTGCGCAGACCCAGCTCGTCGCCCATATAGATCAGCGGCAAACCTCCGAATCCGAGGACCAGGCTGTAGGCCAGCAGATAACGCCGGATGGCAAAGTCGAGATGTACGTCATCACCGCTGTTCAAGGCCGCCTCAACGCCGGCAAGCGATGCCGCAGTCCCGCTGATCCGGCGGTCACCGGTTAACAGATTCTCCTGGAACACCAGGCCGCGAGCATCACTCATGGGATACAGCCCGGCGTAGTAATCGGCGAGAAAACGCCGATGTTCGTAACCGCTCAGACCGACCGAGGCTGCATCATCGTCATCGATTGCCCACCCGATGTCGTCGTGGCAGCGCAGGTAGGTGCCCCAGACCGTACTTGGTGGTTTGGCCGGGAACCGGTTCATGGCCGCGCAAAAAAGCCTGGTCTCTTTGGCCGCCAGCGCCGACCAGATCTGCACCATCAAGGAGTTCTGGTACGCCATGTCGCTGACCTTGCCAGCATGTTTGCCGACACCCAGGTAGGGCGCTAGGTCGGCAGGGCCGACGATGGCCTCAGCCTTGAAGATCAACGCCGGAGCAGCGATCCGCGCCACCGTACGCAGGGCTTGGGTGATGGCATGCACCTCTGGTTGGTTCTGGCAGTTGGTGCCCATCCGCTTGTAGATGAAGGCAATCGCGTCTAGTCGCAGACACTCCACGCCGAGATTTGCCAGCCACAAGATCAAATCAGCGAACTCGTAGAAGACGTCTGGGTTGTGCCAGTTGAGGTCCCATTGCCAGCTGTTGAAGGTGGTCCAGACCCAGGAATGGGACTCCTCGTCATAGCTGAAGTTCCCGGGCGCAAAATCGGGAAAAACCTCCGGCAAGGTCCGCTCATAGGCGTCCGGCAGCTCCCGATCGGCGAACATATGGAAGTAGTTCCGGTAGTACGGATCTCCGGCCCGGGCGTTCATCGCCCACTGATGCTCGGCCGCGACATGGTTCAGGACAAGATCAAGAGTGAGCGAAATGCCACGCGAACGCAGCACTGTGGCCAGCTCCCGTACGTCATCGATGCTGCCCAGATCATCGCGTACCGCCCGATAATCCATGACCGCGTAACCGCCGTCGCTCTGTCCTGGCCGCGGCTTGAGCAACGGCATCAGATGCAGATATGTCACACCGAGCTCAGCGAGGTAGTCCACCCGATCAGCGACGCCTTTGAGATCACCGGCGAACAGATCGGTGTAGGTGGCGTAGCCCAGCATGCGGGGGTGCTGAAACCACTGCGGATCTGCGTGACGGCGTAGATCCAGCAATCGGAGGCCGGCGGGCCGCTGCCGGAAGTTCTGTGCCGCGATCTCAACCACCCGATTAGCCATCTCCGGTGCATGATCAGGGTAGGCACCGGTTAGGCCGGTCAGCAGGTCGGGCCAATAGCGTTGCAACCGCGTCGCAAACACAACTTGATCATGTGATGGTTCGCCGTCAAGCAGCGGCGCGACATTTGGAACGGTCATTGCTCGCAGGCTATTGGAGGAGATATCGGCTTGTCAGCAGTCTCGACCAGCAAGCAGGGCAGCTGGCTGAGCGGCAAGGTCGCGGCTAGCTTGGCTTGCTGGAATCGATGAGATTGGGGTCGGTCTGCGAGGCTTCGCGGAGCTCCTTGCGTCCTACTTTGATCCGCTTCCGGAACTCATCCATAAAGACCTCGCGAAGCTGATCATTATCAATAACTGTGCCGGCGGTGCCGAGCTTGCCCTTCACTACTCGCTGGCACAGTGTCAACCAGGCCTGCCCCATGGCGTAGGTAAACGTCGAGGCGACTCCGGCTCCGATCACTCCGCCGACAACCGATCCGGCGCCAGGCACCATCTTTAACAGACTGGTGAAAGTCGCGCGTCCTAGCTGTGTCGCCGCCGCGGTCGAGGCAACCGCCATCAGTGCGGCACGGTCGAACTTGATCTTGTAGACCTGCGCGATCCGGGCCATCATGCCCAGCTGGATCGGGACCAGCAACGCGGCATCAGAGAACGGAATCGGGGTGGCGGCAGCAGCCGCCGCACTGCCTGCGGCAGCAGTTATGTACTTGTTGGTCTCCTGCGCTTTCCGCGAATGATCGATTTCTTGCGCTGCGACGAGCGCTCCCTGAACACCTTCGGGCGCAACGCGAAAGGTGGCATCGAGGAGTTCCATGAGTCCGTACGCCGGCTGACCAGAAAACTCATCGGCCTTGGCGTAGGTCATAAACGGGCGCTCGGCCACGATGGGCAGCCGTTTTGCCATGATCTGCTCTGCCAGCATCACCGCGTCGGGATGGTAGTACCCGTCGCGCATAGGCACCTGGGTTAAAACCACGATCACCGGAAGGCCCATCTCGTCGAGCCGACGCACGAAATGGGCTTCGGCCTCCTCGAAGCGCCGGTCCATGCCGCGTAGGCAATACCACGCAACGTGGATCTGCTCCGACAGCGGTAGCTGGCGCATTTGAGTCATCGCCTTGTCAAGCTCGGACAAGATCTGCTTGTTGTCCTTGCCCACCTCAAGGCCCTGGGTGTCGACGATGCCGAGATGGCCGATCTTGTCGAGATAAAGATGGCTGCCGCGGGTGACCGGCTCTCCGATGCCGGTACGCGCCACCTCTTCGCCGAAGATCGCATTGATCAGGGTCGACTTTCCGACGCCGGTCTTGCCGAAGATCGCCAGATTGAACCGTCCGATTGCTGCGTTCTGCTTGTCATACTCGGCTCGGAAGGAATTCCGAAACCAGTCTGTGCTTCCCGCCATAGGCCCAAGGGTACGGGCCACCGAAGTTCCGGAAGCCGTTCAGTGCGCATGGCACGACGGCAAAAGTGCATCCTCATGCTCCCAGCGCGCTGGCCGGCGCTAGTAGCCAATGTCTTCAAACCGCCTCAGTAGACTCGCGGGGTTGCCCTGAGCCCTGATCCCAAGCCCGGAGAGAGTGTTTTGCGTGCCCGTCCGTTCTGATCTTCGGAACGTTGCGATTGTCGCCCACGTCGACCATGGCAAAACCACGCTGGTAGACGCCATGCTTTGGCAGTCGGGAGCCTTCCGTGCCGGCCAGGCCGTTCAGAAACGGGTATTGGACTCGATGGATCTGGAGCGTGAGAAGGGCATCACCATCCTGGCCAAGAACACTGCGGTACGCCACAAGCTGCCAGACGGTGCCACGGTCACGATCAACATCATCGATACGCCAGGACACGCCGACTTCGGCGGTGAAGTAGAGCGCGGGCTTGAGATGGTCGATGGGGTGCTGCTCCTAGTGGACGCCTCTGAAGGCCCACTACCGCAGACCCGCTTCGTGCTACGCAAGGCACTGGCTAAGCAGCTGCCGATCATCGTTGTGATCAACAAGGTAGACCGAAACGATGCTCGAATCGCCGAAGTAGTGGAGGAGACCTACGACCTGTTCCTTGACCTGCTGGACGACGACAGCAGCCACGTTCTGGACTTCCCGGTGGTGTACGCCTCGGCGCGGGCCGGTCGAGCGTCACTGGCCGCGCCGCCAAATGGCGAGATGCCCGACAGTCCAGATCTAGGGGTGCTCTTTTCCACGATCTTGCAGCACATCCCGCCGCCCAGCTATGTACAGGGAGCACCCCTACAGGCACACGTAACCAATCTGGACGCCTCGCCCTACCTCGGCCGTCTGGCGCTGTGCCGGGTCGTCGCTGGAACGTTGCGGCGCAATCAGAACGTCGCCTGGTGCCGCGCCGACGGCACTATCCGTACCGTCAAACTGTCCGAGTTGTTGATCACCAATGCGCTGCATCGCGAGCCCGCCGAATCCGCAGGGCCTGGCGACATCGTGGCTATTGCTGGGATTCCGGACATCACCATCGGAGAGACCCTCGCTGATCCGGTGGAGCCGAGGCCGCTGCCCTTGATCACCGTTGATGAACCGTCGATTTCCATGACTATCGGCATCAATACCTCGCCACTTGCCGGCCGCTCCGGCAAGAACCTCACAGCCCGCTTGTTGAAGGCCCGGCTGGATGCCGAGTTGGTCGGCAATGTCTCGCTCCGGGTCTTCCCCACCGAACGCCCGGATACCTGGGAGGTGCAAGGCCGCGGTGAGCTCCAGCTGGCGGTTTTGGTTGAGATGATGCGTCGCGAGTCCTTCGAGGTGACCGTCGGGAAACCCCAGGTGGTGACCCGCTCTATCAATGGTCAGATCTGCGAGCCGGTCGAGCGGCTGACGATTGATGTCCCGGAAGAGTTCGTCGGTGTTGTCACACAATTGCTCGGATTGCGCCGCGGCAGGTTGGAACAGCTGGTCAACCACGGCAGCGGCTGGGTCCGCATGGAATACCTGGTGCCCGCCCGTGGCCTGATCGGTTTCCGCACCGAGTTCTTGACCGAGACGCGCGGTACCGGACTGATGCATCACGTTTTTGAGGGGTACGAGCCCTGGGCTGGTGACATTCGTAGCCGCCTCACCGGCTCTCTGGTGGCCGACCGGTCAGGCCAGGTCACCTCATACGCGCTGTTCAACCTCCAGGAGCGCGGCACGCTCTTCGTCAGTCCGGGCCTGGAGGTATACCAGGGCATGATCATCGGTGAGAACGCCCGCGCCGAAGACATAGACGTCAACCCCACGCGAGAGAAGAAGCTCAGCAATGTGCGTTCCTCCACCGGGGAGGAACTCGAGCGGCTTGCACCACCACGGCTGATGAGCTTGGAGCAGGCGCTTGAGTTCTGTCGTACAGATGAGTGCCTGGAGGTGACTCCGGAGGCTGTCAGGCTGCGAAAGGTTGTGCTATCGGCGGCTCAGCGCGCTCGTGGCCGAGCTCGGGTCAAGCAAACCTGAGCTGGTCA
The DNA here is from genome assembly GCA_035253925.1 of Propionibacteriaceae bacterium. Classification (GTDB taxonomy): domain Bacteria; phylum Actinomycetota; class Actinomycetes; order Propionibacteriales; family Propionibacteriaceae; genus Microlunatus. The sequence goes on along the minus strand of DATFBI010000266.1, from coordinate 23,965 downwards.
TAGTGCTCAATTCGTAACCAAACGCGGAGCGCTTCGACACAAGTCGATCACGACCGCGCTGTCGGCCGCCACGCGACGGGCTGCGTCGGTGAAGATATTTCTCGACGCTTTGCAGCCATCGGTACTTCCCCACCGAAGATGCGGCTAAAGTGCCGGCCTCATGACACTAGGGGAGGATTCGATGAAGCAGACTCGGCATGCTGGTCGCTGGCTTACAGCGCGCGCCGGGATTGTCGAAGCCGTCGGATCGGTACGTCACCTTTTGCTATCCACTCGATTCTCGACCGCCTTTGGTGCGGGGATCGGTCGCCGTCGGGTGGAGCTTTAGGGGTCTGGGTCAGCCCGGGGGGAGGCGACTCACGCCCCACCTCTCTTGCTCGCGGGGGGCGCGAGCAAGAAGGTGGGGCGTGAGGGGGTCATTGGATTGGTTCGCTCAGGGAGATTCTTGAACTGCTCCGGGCGAGTGATCACGAACCTGCGCAGCTCCTCTTGATTCTTGCTCGGCATTCTTCAGGGCTTGGCCGTTTGCACTTCTGGAGTTTTCCTTGACAAAGGAGGTGTAGACGTCGATCAGGACGCGCTTCTGTCGCTCGGTTATCGCTGCATCGGCGAACACGGCCATCTCCACCGAGGTCGCGGGATGGTCATCCGGATCAAGGATTCCGGCCCGCACGTACAAGGTTTCTGCCGAGATTCGTAATGCCTTGGCCAGCTGCTGCAGCACCTCGGCGGACGGCTTGCGCAGCCCGCGCTCGATCTGGCTGAGGTACGGGTTCGAGATGCCGGTCTGCGCAGCGAGCTGGCGCAGCGACAGCCGGGCTGCTCGCCGCTGACCAGCGATGAACTCACCCAGGGACCCGAGCTGGTCGGTGATCTTGTGGGTTCGGATCCTTACCATGGCACTCATTTTGCTTGCAATTGCAAGCAATATTCAAGCTATTAGCTAGCAGGCCGGCTTTTGCCGTGGCCGCTATCGACCCAAAACGACGGCCTGCGGGACTGAAGCGGTGATGAGGGTGCCGTCCGGTCGGCGATCGACGGTCTTGGACGGCAGCGGTCCGTCCACGTCAGGGCCTTGGTGGGCTAGCGGCACGCGTATCGGGTTGCCGGCCGAGACGATGAAGCGCTCGTCGCGCACCGCCAGTTCTACGCTTCCGCCATTCACAACCGTAAAGGCGATTGCATCGCTGGTCACATCAACTTTGACGCGGTTGCCGCGCAGCGTGATCTGGAACCTCAGGCCAGCCCAGGATTCAGGGAGCCGCGGATCGAAGGTGATGACGCCGTTGTAATCGCGCATGCCGCCAAACCCATAGGCCAGCATGTTCCAGACCCCGGCGGTGGAAGCCACGTGCACGCCGTCGCTGGTGTTGCCGTGTAGATCGGCTAGGTCGACAAACGCCGCATTGTAGAAATAGCGCAGCGCAAGATCACGATAACCGACTTCCGCTGCGATGATCGATTGCACAATTCCGGACAGCGTGGAATCGCCAGTGGTGATGGGGTCGTAATACTCGAAGTTGTTGCGCTTCTGCTCTTTGCTGAAATGATCACCTTGCAAGAACATCGCCAACACCACATCGGCTTGCTTGAGTACCTGGAACCGGTAGATCACCAGCGGGTGATAGTGCAGCAACAATGGCCGCTTCTCTGCCGGGGTTCTCTTCAGATCCCAGACTTCCCGATCAAGGAAGTGGGCGTCCTGTGGGTTGATCCCGGTGACCTTGTCATACGGGATTGACATCGCTTCCGCGCACGCCGCCCACTCCTCGATCTCTTGGTCGGCAAGCTCAAGGCGTTCCACGACGCGCTGGTACGCGCGCGGCAGGTCACGCTTGAGCTGACGTAGCAGCTCTGCTGCCTTGGCGAGGTTGAACCGGGCCATGACGTTGGTGAAAAGGTTGTCGTTGACGACCGTGGTGTATTCATCCGGTCCGGTCACGCCATGGACGTGGAAGCTCCGCTGGCCGGTGCCGTTTTCTCGCCAGAAGCCGAGATCGGCCCACAGCCTCGCAGTCTCGACCAAAATGTCGACGCCCTCGCGATTCATGAAGTCCTGATCGCCGCTGGCAGTGACGTACTTGCAGAGGGCGTAAGCGATGTCGGCGTCGATGTGGTATTGCGCCGTGCCGGCTGCGTAGTACGCCGATGCCTCTTCGCCGTTGACTGTGCGCCACGGGAACAGCGCGCCACTTTGGGCAAGCTCCTCCGCACGGCGCCGAGCCGCACCCAGCATGTTGTAACGGAACCGCAGTTCACTGCGCGCCATCTGTGGCGAGGTGTAGGTGAGGAAGGGCACGACGAAAATCTCTGTGTCCCAAAAATAGTGTCCGCTGTAACCCGTGCCCGTCACGCCCTTGGCAGGCACCCCAGACTGCTCGGCACGCGCGGCGGCTTGAGCTACCTGGAACAGATTCCAGCGAATGGCCTGCTGCAGAGCCGGCTGACCATGAACAACGACATCGGAACGTTCCCAGAACTTGTCCAACCACTCTCGTTGGGCGGCAAACTCCGATTCGACACCGTTCTCCAGCACCCGATCAAGGGTCCGGCGACAGCGATCAACGAGCTCGCGAGAGGGTACGCCACGCGAAGTGTGGTAGGAAACCACCTTTGTGACCGTGATGGGCTGACCACACTTGGCTTGCACCCGGTAGACCATCTTGCCGGTGTCTTCGTCGGCGCTGGTGAAAGTGCGATAGTCGTTGTCGGTAATGATCTGATGATCAACTCCGACAGCCAGGGTCATTTTGGAATTGGCGCAGCGATAACCGAGGATGATCCGCTGATCTTGCCACCAGTGGCTTTGCGGCTCGAGCACCCGGGACTCGAAGGGCGCCCCCTTGCGCGGATCCAGCCCGGTGCCCATTGCCGCCGAGCGCACGTGGTACTCGTCGCGGCCATCTTGGCGGTTCAGAGTTTGCGAGGAGATCACCACTGGAGCCTCAGCATCCAGCATGGTGACCTCCATCGTCATTATCGCGAGGTGTCGCTGGGTGAACGAGACCATGCGAGTCGAGGAGACTTTGACGCGCTTACCACCCGGCGTCCGCCAAATGATGTCGCGACGCAGCATTCCAGCCCGGAAGTCCAGCGCCCTCTCGTACGCTTCAAGATCAGCAACCGGCAGCAACATCGGCTCGTCGTCGACATACAGCTTGATGGTCTTGTTGTCCGGCACGTTGACGATCGTCTGACCCACCCGCGCAAAGCCGAAGGCCTCCTCGGCGTGCCGGATCGGCCACGTCTCATGAAATCCATTGATGAACGTGCCGTGATAGAACGTCTCTCGGCCCTCTTCGACGTTGCCGCGCATACCCAGATAACCATTGCCGACCGCAAACAGCGACTCGGTTACGCCAAGATCTTCTGTGCTGTATTCGGCCTCGATGAACTTCCATTCATCGATCGGAAAACGATTGCGATTGAGCGGGTCCGTTGCGCTGATCGGATCGTCGGGACTACGACGAGTCATGATGTCGTCAGCTCCGCGAGATCGGCAATGACAACGTCCGCGCCGGAGTCCGAGAGCCGCTGGGCACCCACCCCACGGTCGACGCCGACCACGAGTCCAAAGCCACCAGCATGTCCAGCCTCGACACCAGAGACCGCATCCTCGAAGACCACGGCCCGCTCTACTGGCACGCCGAGCTGGTCCGCCGCCGCGACGAAGGTGTCGGGAAACGGCTTGCCGCGGAGGCCCTTCTCGGCGGCAACATTGCCGTCGACGACCACGTCGAATCTTGGTCGCAAGTCTGCAGCATCGAGTACCGCGGTTGCATTCCGCGATGAGGTCACGACGGCAACCTTGGTTCCCAGCTCAGCGAGATGATCAAGCAACCGAATGGAGCCAACGTAGGGTCGAACGCCCTCCTCGCGAAGCGCTGCGCCGAAGAACTCGTTCTTACGATTGCCAAGGCCGCAGACTGTCTCCGCTTCTGGGCCATCACTGGGATCGCCATCGGCCAGCTGAACGCCGCGCGACGCAAGAAAGTTCCGAACCCCGTCATAGCGCGGCTTACCGTCGATGTAGTCGAAGTAGTCGCTTTCCACATATGGCTGGTCGATGCCGCGCTTGATCAAGAAGTCGCTGAAGAGCCGCCGCCAGGCACGCATATGCACCTCGGCAGTAGGAGTCAGCACGCCGTCCAGGTCGAACAACGCCGCGTCGTAATCACGCCAGTCCACACGAGAAGATTAGGCCGCCGTAACGCTCCGCGAGGTGCAATGAGACATAACGCCGTTCGCCTATCGCAAACAATGGCCACTCGCGGGCTGATCGGGGCATATGGTCAGGTCGTGGTGAGCCCTTTTGAGTCCGACCCCGTGGTGGTCGAGGTGGTCCGCAATGGCTTTGTCGAAAGTGTTCATCGCGGCCGGGTAGCCATTACCAATCCTGACGGAGGCCTGGCCTCATCGGTCGGTGCGGACTTTGCTCCGATGTATCCGCGCAGTGCCAACAAACCACTTCAGGCGGTCGGCATGCTGCGGGCCGGTCTTGATCTTGATGACGAGCTACTGGCACTGGTCTGTGCGTCGCACTCCGGCGAAGCTTTTCAGCTTGATGGTGTGCGTCGCATTTTGGCTATGTCAGAACTCGAGGAGTCAGCACTGCAGATGCCCGCGGAGTGGCCGCTAGATCAGCAGGCTAGGGAGAACGCCATCCGTGACGGGATTGCGAAATCCCCGGTTGCCATGAACTGTTCCGGAAAGCATGCGGGGATGATCAGGACGACTCTTCTCAACAGCCATGACATTGCCAGTTACCGCGATCCTGATCATCCGACGCAGCTGGCAATCGTGCAGGCGATTGATGATCTTGCCCATGAGCAGGCCACCAATCTCGCGATTGACGGTTGCGGCGCACCGCTGTATGCCATCTCGCTCTATGCACTAGCGCGTGCCTTCGGCCGCATTGCTAGTTCATCCGAGGGTCCTGAATACCGCGTCGCGGCGGCGATCCGCAACCATCCGGAGTATGTGTCCGGCACCCGCCGTGACGAACTTGACTTGCACCGGGCGATTCCCGGTCTCATGGCAAAATCCGGTGCAGAGTCGGTCTACGCGGCCGGCCTGCCTGATGGTCGAGGAATCGCAATCAAGATCAGTGACGGCCACCCCCGGGCTCGTCCGGTTGCCATGGCCGGGGTACTGCAGCGGCTCGGATTTGATCATGAAACACTGGACGATCAGGTCAGCGCTGCAGTCTTCGGCGCCGGGGAGCGGGTCGGTGAGATCCGGCCCTCCAAAGAAACCCTTTCCCAACTAGGCTCCTAACGCTTGCAACCCGATCGGGTTAGGTGCGCTGAGCCCTCCGACAAGCTCAGGACGGCGCTCGTCGAAGCGCTCTCCGACAGGCTCAAAGGCGCAAAATTCCAGACCGTTTGAACCCTATGGGAGGGTCGGACGCACGTGGAGGCCGATGTCGGGATCAACTAGCGGCTCTTGGGCCGCAGCGATGCCCTCGACAATGAGTTGGGCATCAATGGATGTGCCGCGCTTTATCAGGCCCAGCGCAATAGGCCCGAGTTCGAAGTGCCGCGCCGAGCCACCAACGAAGCCGACTCCACGCCCATCGAGCTCTAGCTCCGCTCCAGGAGTTGGCAGCGCATCGACACTGCCGTCCAGGTCTAGCCGGACCAGGCGGCGCGGCGGCCGGCCGAGGTTGTGTACGCGGGCAATAGTTTCCTGACCCCGATAGCAGCCTTTGTCAAGGTGAACTGCTACGCCGAGCAGGCCGATCTCATTGGGAATGGTGCGGTGGTCGGTATCAAGGCCGATCCTCGGCACTCCGGCAGCAATCCGCCGCGCTTCGAGAGCCCAGGTGCCGGCTCGGGGACCCTGATTCATGAGCTCCTCGAAGCGATCAGGTGCGACGAAAGCCTCTCGGCCGCCCAGCGAGTCTTGGCCGGTTCGCACCAGATGATTACCGGGCAGCTCCCCAGCGGACCACACCAATGCGTAATCCCGGCTTCTGTCACTGACCTCGACTCGCATCAAGAACCGCATGCCGTCCAGCCAGCTAACCAATGCCGGCGCGGCACCTGGTTCGGTGTGTGCCCAGAAGGTCTCGCCGTCATCGACGCCATACAGCACATGCTCGATGTGGCCGTGCGGTGACAACACCAACGTGGTGATGCCGCGACCAGGCTCGAGTCCCTCCAGATACTGAGTGGTCAGCGAGTGCAGCCAGCTCAGCCGGTCCGGCCCGGACACGGTAATAACCCCGCGGTGAGATAGGTCGACAACACCCTCGCCGGCATCCAGCCGCCGCTGCTCATGCATCGGGTCTCCGTAGTGCCAAGGCACACCCATATCTGGACCGGTCTGGGCCACTACCGCGCTCATGGTCGCTTCAGCACTTCCGACGATGCATTTCTTCCCGTACGTCTGCCATCGTAGGAAGGTGCCCGACGATCTGCTGATTGCCCTCAATCCCGAGGAGGATTCCTCCCTTCCCTACCTGGTGCGGATCCCACTCGGTGCGTCCGGCATCGTCCTCAAGACCAGGGACACCTGGCCGCGAACCTCCAAGCTCTACTGTCACCGAGCATCGGCCTGGCCCGCCGACGCTGAGATTGTCGTTCGGCTACCGGTACGCCGCTGCACGCGGCGGGGCGCCGCGATCGATCTTGTTGTCGACCGCGCCCGCGAGAACCGTTCGCAATTCGTGATCACCCGAGCGCGGGGTCGAGAAATGATCTTCTGGCAGTCACCCAGGACCACGAAGCAGGCTCGGCCGGGTGTTCACATCCCGACGGCCCGAGCCCATAGCCAGGTGCTCGAGATCTTGATCGACTCTGGCGAGAAATACCCCTACCGATTCAATGCACAACAGGCTACGACTGCGCGGGAACATCTGCCCTGCGGCGACTATGCGGTGCAGGTTGACGGCAGGATCGTTGCCGTGGTGGAGCGCAAGACGATCAACGACTTGATCTCATCGATGATGACCGGGCGGATGAAGTTCTTGATGGCCGAGTTGGCCGCGCTGTCGCGAGCAGCAGTCGTAGTCGAGGAGGGCTATAGCAAGATCTTCAAGCACCCCTACGTCACCGGCTCTGTTGCGGCCGATCGAGTGGCTGAGCTCCAGGCGCAGTTTCCGGCAGTGCCAATCGTGTTCTGCGAAACCCGGTCACTTGCCGAGGAGTGGACCTACCGCTGGCTCGGCGCTTGTCAATACGAACTTGAGCTGGTGGCCGGTACCTCGACCCTGGAGGAGAGTTTCAGCCGGGCGGTGGACGCGTACGCAACCGCACCACCCATTGAGCCGAAACCAGCAACTATTCGCAGCTGGGCGCGGCAGGTCGGCTTGGAGGTACCAGACCGGGGTCGGATTCCACCAGATGTCCGAGCGGCCTGGAATGAGGCCCATACAGGGTCCTAGCACCGAGGGCACCAAGGGCACCAAGGGCAGTCAGCGACAGGCCGAGGAGGCGGCGAGTATCAGACCATTGACAACTGATTACGCCGCTTGGTCAAACGGCGGCTGTAAATCAGACTCGGCGCAGCCGGCCCCACATATGGATTTGCAAGTTGTGTCCCCCAGCAGCCTTGTCAAACGTCCACAACAGATCACCAGCGACGTTCCCGTAAAGGCGCTGTCCGGCTGCATACTCCTCCGCCGAGGCGGTCCGCACGACGGCGTCGGTGACCAACTCGATCTTGGCTCCCTCGATCGATCCGTACCAGACCTCGGCGTATCCCCCTGGGTTGCACATGACGACCTCCAGGCTGCCATCGTTGCGCGGTCGCCAGAACCCGGTCTCCATATCGAGCGGGCGGATCGCCATTCCCTGATCATCGACTTCAAATATCTGGGACAGGTAGTGCAGGTAATTCCCACCATTGTGAGCAAAATCGATCTGTTGCCCGAAGTCGAAGTCTGCAGTACCCGGATAGGTGGCCTTGCCGTTGCCCTCCCAGCGGCCGATCATCCATGCGAGGGGCGTGAGATCAGGATGCAGATTATCTGAAAGCTCGAACGGCATGATCAGCCACCGGAACGGCTGGTCGTGGAGCGCACGATCAGCATGATCAGCATGATCAGCAACATCAGTCCCAAGGCGGCGACACCACCGATCAGCAGTGCAGCGAAAGTGGAAGACACCGACATGGCTGGGAGTCTAATCGGGATATGCATCATCGCCTTGGATCTCCATGAGCTTGCGTTCCATGATCGTGCAGGCTGTTACATAGGTGCGACCACCAGCCACTGGCCAACTGTCCAGCGTCGCTCCCGCCTCCAAGTAACCCAAACGCTCATAAAGCACCCTGGCGCGGGGATTGTCATGCTCGACCAACATCCTGGCCAGTGGACGACCATGATCGATGATCTTTTTCTCCAGGGCCGCGATCAGCTCTGCTCCGGTACCGAGAGACTGGAACCGTTCGTGCACCGCCAGCATCCAGATATTCCCGGCGTCCTCCGATAGCCGAAAGTCCGCACCGCCCAAAGCGATCAGCCGGTTATTCGGGAGACAACCCACAAGCAACGCAACCTCTCCGGCGTAGGAGGCCTCAAGGGCTGCCGCAACCGCCCGGATGTGCTCCGGCCCTCCTGACCAGTCGAGATCGCTCAGGTCGGCTGGCTCAAGATCACGAAAGGTTAGCGTCAGGTCCATTGCCCACTACTGTGCCAGGTTACGGCGAGAAACATGCCTCGCCACATCATTCTCGGCGCCGGAGCGGTCGGCGGAGCGCTGGGCGGTCGGCTGGGTTTGGCCAGCCGGGAAGTTGTACTCCTAGCCCGCGGCGATCACCTGGCGGCTCTGCGGCAGCGTGGCCTCCGGCTTCGGACGCCCGATGAGGACCGCACCCAATATCTGCGAGCAATCGCTGGCCCTGAGGAGATCGAGCTCGATTTCGACGACATACTGATCTTGACAACGAAGACCCAGCAGGCAAACGAGGTTCTGTTCGCTGGACCGACACTCCGGTACACCACAACGGCCAGGTACTTGGCACAGCAGGTGAGCACCTGCCGATCTTCATTGCGCTCAATGGAGTCGCCGCCGAGACGTTTGCGCAAAGGTACTTCCAGCGAGTGTTCGGAGTATGCGTTTGGATGCCGGTTGTTCATCTGGTACCTGGCGAGGTGATCATTCGTGGCACACCGCGATCCGGCACACTCCACATCGGACCGGTGCCCAAGATCACAGCGGGTCATGATCAACTGCTGAAGCAGGTTGCCGCCGATCTCAGCGCTGCTAACTTCGACGTGCCGCTCACCGACGACGTAATGGCCTGGAAGTACCGCAAATTGATCAGCAACATCGGCAACGTCTTCCAGGCCCTGGTTGGCCGCAATGGAGATTGGCGACCATTAGTTACCGAGGCTGAGATCGAGGCTCGCGTGGTGCTAGATGCCGCGGGTATCGGATATACCAGTGATGACGAGGAAAGCGCGTCCCGCACTGCCGGCTTCACCGTGAAGCCGGTACCAGGGGTCGCTCTCCGATCAGCTTGCCGATGTCCTCCATGGATAGGCACTGAAGGATCCGTCTCTTCACAGACAGCCACAAGGTAGGCCGATCGGGACGGGTTCTGTCCCACTCGTGGAGTTGTGCGGCTACGGCCCAAACCAGGCGGTCAATAGACCAAGGCCTGGACATTGTCGGCGAGCGCTGCCTCAACGAAACTCGCAGCACCTTGGATCGTTGCCGATTCGACCAGATCGTCGACAACGAGCTCGCGCCGCGCGGCGCACTGGGTGCATACCGTGATCGTGCCGCCTAGCCGGACGGTCTCAATGAGCTCGGCGACGGGGGTCGCGTACGGTAACTCCAGATCGGGCTGTCGCCCAGGCACGGCGAACCAGACGGCTTCACCGGTCAACCAGACCGAGACGGAGGCTCCGGCAGCAACGCCCATAGCAGCGACGGTCCACGCCTGGTTGGCTCGCTCAGGCGCCTCGGCGCCGCAGGTGATCTTGATCAGTAGTGACCGAACGGTGATTTCGGTGGACATGGCCTCTCATTGTGGCAGAGGGTATCGCTGTGTTGATCACAAGATATGCAGGGTCGGCGCCCTGGGAAGCGACCTACGGCTACTCACGGGTGGTCGCAGCCGGAGATTGGGCCATTACGGCTGGCACAACAGCAACCGGATTAGATGGTGTGCTGCATCCGGGTGACGCGTACCGTCAGACCTTGGCGGCATTCACCATCGCGCTCGACGCTCTGAAAGCCGCGGGCGCGGCAACCGAGCAAGTGGTACGAACCCGGATGTACGTCACCGACATCAGCGCCCAAGCAGAAATCGGGCGGGCGCACTTCGAGCTGTTCGGGCACGTTCGTCCGGTGGCAACCATGGTGGAGGTAACGCGGCTGGCCGATCCCCGACATCTGGTCGAGGTCGAAGTCGAGGCCTATACCGGAAACTCCGATCTTGAACTCAGCCAGATGGAAGACTGGCAGCCGTGACGGAACGATCGGGCAGCTGACTATGCGCCTGGTGGTGCAACGCGTGAGCTCGGCGCGGGTTGAGGTTGCCGGTGAGATCGTTGGCACCATCGATCGGCCAGGATTACTGATCTTGGCCGGGGTGACCCACGATGATCAGGAAGCGACGGCCGATCGGCTTGCCGAGAAGGTTTGGACGCTGCGGATCCTCGATGGTGAACGATCTTGTCAGGATGAGAATGCGCCGATCTTGGTTGTCAGTCAGTTCACGCTTTATGCAGACACTCGGAAGGGTCGCCGACCAACCTGGAACGCCGCCGCGCCGCGAGCCGTCAGCGAACCTTTGATCGAGAACTTCGTCTCTTCCCTTCGACGACGTGGCGCGGAGGTTGCGACTGGGGTCTTCGGCGCCCACATGGAAGTCACATTGACCAATGACGGGCCGGTAACCCTGATCCTTGATTCAGCTAGCTAGGCAGCCACCAAAGCTATTTTCGATATCGCGTTCACCGTCTCGAGATGACTAACGAGTGTCATATCAGTTCAGATTGATGAAGCCTCGTTAGCCATCCCGGGACGAGAAATCAGGCTCAGACTAGGGCGCCTTCTACATCGACGTCGATCTCAGCGACGCGGCCACGTGCGGCCACGACCTGCCGATCCAGCTTGGCCCCCGGCACCAGCGTGCGCAGCGTCCAGTTGCCGTCGACGGCGAAGAAGCGGAAATGGCCAGTCGCCGAAGTCGGGACCTCAGCGGTGAATTCACCACCTGAGTCGAGCAGCCGAACGTACGCCCCGGCGACCGGATTGCCGCCGCGCAGCACGCGCCCCTGAATCACAGCCTCTTTGGTGACATCCACGTCGGCCAGACTGAGGCCACCCTTTGTTGCTGCGCACATGCTGTTCTCCTTAGAACTGACGCGAGATCGCGTCGTGAATGATCAAGCCCTTACGCGTTGCCAGGTTCGTCGCCGACGGCCACCGGAACGCCAACTAGCGAGCCGTATTCGGTCCAGGAACCGTCGTAGTTCTTTACGTTCTTCTGTCCGAGGATCTGGTGCAGCACAAACCAGGTGTGCGCGCTGCGTTCCCCGATCCGGCAGTAGGCGATGATGTCTTTGTCCCAGCTCAGGCCAGCGTTGCTGTAAAGCTCCTTGAGCTCATCGTCTGACTTGAACGTGCCGTCGTCGTTGGCAGCCTTGCTCCACGGCACGTTGACCGCGGTCGGGATGTGACCACCGCGCTGCGCCTGCTCCTGCGGCAGGTGGGCCGGAGCAAGCAGCCGACCGGCGTACTCGTCAGGGCTGCGAACATCGACCAGACTCTTGGCACCAATTGCCGAAACCACTTCATCGCGAAAGGCCCGGATGTCCAGGTTGGGCTCGGTCGCGGTGTAGCTGGTAGCCGGCCGAGTGACAGTTTCAGTGCTCAGCTCGCGCGCGTCGAGCTCCCATTTCTTGCGGCCACCGTCAAGCAGCAACGCCTTCTCATGCCCGTATAGCTTGAAATACCAGTACGCGTATGCGGCGAACCAGTTGTTGTTGCCGCCGTAGAGCACCACCGTGTCGTCGTTGCTGACGCCCCGCTCGGACAGCAGCTTCTCGAACTGCTCTTTATTGATGAAGTCACGGCGGACCGGATCCTGCAGGTCTTTCTTCCAGTCCAGCTTGATGGCGCCTGGGATGTGGCCACCGTCGTATGCAGTGGTGTCTTCGTCGACCTCGACGAGAACAACGTTCTCGTCATTTGCGTGTTCTTCGACCCAGTCGGCATCCACGAGTACTTCTTGCCTGCTCATGTTGTGTCTCTCTCCTGATTTGGTATGTGGCTAAACAGCCGAGGTGAGGGTACGGAATGGCCGTACGCGGGAGGCGGGAGGAGGGCGGCGGCGACTAGAGCCCAATGCGGTCAGGCTCGAGACGGCAAAAACGCGCCTCTACATTCGCCGCAGCTGACACAACGACGAACGCATCCGGCAGTGGTCTACAGCACGCCGGCGCGTGAGCGGCAGCGCCCACGGGTTCGTCGAAGTCACGAGGAGAAGACTAGGGGTGGTATTGAGTGCAGCCCAACAACGTGTCTCGGTATGCGATACGGTGTTCCAAATATTGGACGCGTCCTCAGGCACAACCGGTTGCTTCATCATCGTCATGCTTTCGTTATCCTGACTTCGGCCACCTCCAGAGGAGGGGCTGAACCAACTCCGCGATCTTCGGCCCTCAGCAGGAGCGGCGATCGGGCTAGGTGCCGCCGGCGAATGGCGGCAGTACTTCAACTTGTACGGCGTGAGTCAGTTGCTGCTCAAGATCTTCCTGGTGAGCCGCGCGCCCATCGATTAATACAGAACTCACCTTGATGACCCTGTCGAAGTGCGGATTCGACCGCCGCTGACGCGCAATCTGGAGGGCCTGAGCGACCGATTGGGCCTCGATCACCTCCTCGGTGACGCCTGCTGCAGCCCGTGCGCCAGCCCAGTAGTGAAGGGAAACGGACACCATTGCGTTACTCTCAAGCATGCATTCAGGCCATATCGGGGTGGGCTGAAGGCTAGCACCGGCATCGAAACCTGACCCAGTGATTGCAAGCGTCGGGATCGCGAGCAATCACCATCAATCTAGTGAGGAGACCGCAATGGCCACCTTGCTGCTGCTAACCAACGACATGCACGCCTCAACCGAAATCCTGCCCGCGTTGGAGCTTCTACCCCACCAGGTCAAAGTTGCCCAGGCCGAAGCCACTGCTCTGCTCGACGCACCGGCAGCGGACGTGATCTTGCTCGACGCTCGCCGAGACCTGGTCGCGGCTCGTTCGCTGTGTCGGCTTATGGAGACAACCGGAAAAGAGGCGCCGCTGCTAGTGATCGCCAACGAAGGCGGCTTGGCAGCGCTTTCAGCCGACTGGGGCTTTGACGACCTGCTATTGACCACGGCCGGCCCAGCCGAAGTGGACGTACGACTGCGGTTAGCGATGACGCCAGCCGTAGCAAGCAACGTCGACCCGGTAATCCAGTCCGGGAACCTCGTTATCGACGAGGCGGCCTACAGCGCGAAGCTCAACGGCGTACAGCTTGATCTGACCTACACCGAGTTCGAGCTCTTGAAGTACCTCGCGCAGCACCCTGGTCGGGTTTTCAGCCGGCAACAGCTGCTGAGCGACGTCTGGGGATACGACTATTACGGCGGCACGCGTACCGTCGACGTGCATGTCCGGCGACTCCGCGCGAAGCTCGGCCCGGAGTACGAATCGGTCATCGGCACGGTTCGCAACGTCGGATATCGGTTTGTCACCCCGGCCGAGGAGTCCGCGCGGCTCAGCGGCTAGTCGTCGACCCACCGGCGGTGGCGAATGCGCGCTGAGCCTGTCGGAGCGCGTGCCCTTCGACAAGCTCAGGGCACATCCGCTGACCGGCGTTGCTTATTCATTTCGCCGGCGGGATTGCTCTCTTAGGCGCCGGATGTGGGCCGGAAGGGTTCCGGGAGGGCCGCTGGGGCGCAAGAACTGCACCCCCGCAAGTACCTGGGCAGCGAGCACAAAAAGCAAAGTGATCGCCAGCAGCCCGGCCGATGCCGTTACCCATCCGGCTGCGTCGCTGCCCTCCATGCAGGTGAAGAGCGCGGCAAGTGCAATGGCGTAGGACACTAAGTGCACAATCCAGGAGAGCCGCGCCTCACCGTATAGATCATGTAATTGCCGACCGCTCCAAGAGGCCATGGCACGCTGCCAGACCGCCACCTGGATGACACAGACCACCAGCATGAGACCGGCAGAGATAAGCGCTCCGATGGCCCAACCGCGTCCCGGCCCAGCGCCGGCGAAGGACGGGAATAGCACGACGGCTGCGGCTGCCGCAACAACCGCAACCGCAGCGCACGCTGCGCCAATCTGTGTCAAGCGCAAATGAGGAGCCATTCGGGCGGCGATTGCTGGCTGAGCGGTTGCGCCGTAGGCGGCGATCGGCCTCGAAGGATTCTCATCCTCAGTCATGAACCGCAGCATAAATGCCTGTGGGCTACGCCCGTCGATACCCACGAAGGCGCCCTTCGACAGCTGCTGTCCTGAGCTGTCGAGGGGCCGCCGTCCTGAGCTTTTGGAAGGGCTCAGGGCGCATGCCGGGGCATCACTCCGACGTAACGTCTCACCCCTGGCCGTTACCGTGGGGCCTATGTCGACACTGTTGACCATCTCGGTGGTGACCGAGCTCAACGAGGCAGAGATCAACAGCGTGTTGGCACTGGTGACTGCTGCCGAGGCCGTGGACCAGATACCCGCCCTCAACGAGGCGGCCCTGCTGCGGCTGCGGCGTCCACATCCGACTACCCAGCACCTGCTGGTCAGCGAGGACGGGCATCTGGTCGGTTACGCGCAGCTGGAGTCAGGACCTGAGTGGAGTGCGGGCCAGCTCGTAGTGTCGCCCAACCACCGCCGAAAAGGTGTTGGCACCCAACTACTGCAGCGATTGATCGTCGAGGCGCCTACTCCATTGCGAGTCTGGGCAATGAGTGACACCCCTGCAGCACGGGCCCTCGCCACGGGCGTCGGCATGGTACGTCAACGAGAGTTGCTGATCATGGAGCGCGGGCTAGATGATGGGCTGCCAACGCCGCTGATCCCGCCCGGCGTACAGATCAGAAACTTCGTGCCCGGTCAGGACGAGCAGGAATGGTTACGTGTCAACGCCGCAGCATTCGCCAATCATCCGGAGCAGGCGCTGATCGACCTTAACGACCTCAAGGACCGCATGGCTGAACCGTGGTTCGACCCTAACGGCTTCTTCGTCGCCAGCTGGGACGGCACCATGATCGGTTTCCATTGGACGAAGCAGCATAAAGATCGGCTCGGCGAAGTGTACGTGCTGGGCGTCGCACCGTCGGCGTTCCGGCAGGGCCTGGGCAAGGCGCTGCTGCTCACCGGACTGCGCTGGTTGCAGCGGCAGGGAAACACCCGCGTAAAGCTTTATGTGGAATCGGAGCACCAGGCTGCGATCGAGCTATATCTGACCTATGGATTCGCGATAGCGAGCCGTGATGTGATGTACGCGCAGGGTTGAGCCTTCTTTCGGTCCCATTGGGCGCGAAAGAGATCACGGACAACTCAGGAGTAAGAGATGGAAGCAGTAGAGGTCTCGACCGTGATAGAGGAATTGCTCCCTCCTCCAAGCCAAGTGGAGCTCCCGGCTGATCGTTTTCTGGACCGCGAACTGTCGTGGTTGGCTTTCAACAACCGCGTCCTCGATTTGGCCAAAGATGACCTGCGAGTGCCGCTATTGGAACGTGCGAAGTTTCTCGCCATCTTCTCGTCCAACCTTGACGAGTTCTATATGGTCCGCGTCGCCGGGCTGAAGCGCCGCATTGCGGCCGGGGTCGCGGTTCCAACAGTCAGCGGGCTGATGCCGCGCGAGGTGCACCAAGCAATTCTCAAGCGGACTCGCGAGCTCGTGACTGAGCAGGCGCGAGTCTTCCAGGAGGACGTGCGGCCGGCTCTGGCGAAGGAGGGCATCGAAATCCTCCGCTGGGATGAGCTGACTGCTGCCGAACAAGATCGAATGGACGAGCTCTTCGCAGAGCGCATCTTCCCGGTGCTTACCCCCCTTGCTGTCGATCCCTCACACCCGTTCCCCTACATCTCCGGCTTGTCAATCAACCTTGCCGTGCTGGTGCGCAATCCGGAGACGGGCGTTCGACAGTTCGCCAGAGTCAAGGTCCCGACAATGCTCTCGCGCTTCATCCCATTGGCCGAGGGCCGCTATGTCGCACTTGAAGACGTCATTGCTCACCATCTTGATCAACTCTTCAGCGGCATGGAGATCGTGCAGCACCACACATTCCGGGTGACTCGCAACGAAGACGTCGAGGTGGAAGAGGACGACGCCGAGAATCTGCTGCTCGCCTTGGAGAAGGAGCTGCTGCGGCGCAAGGTTGGGCGGCCCCCGGTGCGGCTCGAGGTCGAAGACGACATGGATCCGAGGATGCTGGAGCTGCTGATTAGTGAACTGGATATCAGCGAGCGTGAGGTCTTTCATTTGCCCGGGCCATTGGACCTGCGCGGACTGTTTTCGTTCGCCGACATTGATCGCGCTGAGCTGAAGTACCCGGCTTTCCTGCCCTCCACCCATCCGCATCTCGCCGAAGTTGAAACGGCCAAGCCGGCCGACATGTTCGCCGCACTAAAACAACGCGATGTGCTGCTGCACCACCCGTACGACTCCTTCGCCACCAGCGTGCAGCGCTTCATTGAGCAGGCGGCTGATGATCCGCACGTGCTGGCGATCAAGCAGACCCTTTACCGCACCTCCGGTGACTCGCCGATCATCGACGCGTTGATCGAGGCATCTGAGGCCGGTAAGCAGGTTCTTGCCCTGGTCGAGATCAAGGCGCGATTTGATGAGCAGGCCAATATCGCCTGGGCCCGTCGGCTCGAGCAGCACGGCTGCCACGTGGTTTACGGCTTGCTGGGACTGAAGACGCACTGCAAGCTCTCCATGGTGGTCCGGGAAGAACCAGACGGCCTGCGCCGCTACGCCCACATTGGCACCGGCAACTACAACCCCAAGACCGCTCGGCTCTATGAGGACATGGGGCTTCTTACCGCCAACCCGATCGTCACCGAGGACATTGGCAGGTTGTTCAACCACCTATCCGGAATGGCCCAGGAGACCCAGTACAAGAGACTGCTGGTTGCGCCGCACGGGATCCGCAATGGGCTGATCGACCGGATCAACCACGAGATCGCCAATCACCAGGACGGCAAGCCCGCCGGTATCAAGATCAAGGTCAACTCCATCGTGGATGAGGCGACCTCCGATGCCCTCTATCATGCTTCGCAGGCCGGCGTGCCGGTGGACCTGTGGGTGCGCGGCATCTGCACTATCCGGCCCGGCGTGCCAGGGCTTAGTGAAAACATTCGAGTGCGTAGCATTCTGGGCCGCTTCTTGGAGCACAGCCGCCTCTTCTGGTTCGCCAACGATGGTTCGCCGTCGGTTGGCATCGGCTCCGCGGACATGATGCACCGTAACCTCGACCGCCGAGTGGAGGTATTGGTTTCCATCACCAATCCAGCACATATCGCCGAGATTGAGCACCTGTTCGACATCGCCTTTGACGACGGCACAGCATCGTGGCATCTGCAACCTGACGGAAGCTGGACTCCGCACACCAGCGATAGCGACGATCATCCTTTGCTGGACATGCAGGAGTACCTGATCAACGCCTCCAGCCGGCGACGCGCTGCGACGAAGTAGCTGTTCAGTGCCCTCGGTCAGCGCAACCAGCACCAGTAAGAACCAGGTGCGGTCGCCTAGCCGACCGATCCTCGCCGGTGGCGCCGTAGTCACTCGGGAACATCCGCAGCGTGGCACCGAGGTCGTGATCATCCATCGCAAGCGCTACGACGATTGGACTTTGCCGAAAGGAAAGGTGGAGGCCGGAGAGCCAGTGCCGGTGTGTGCGGTACGTGAAGTGCATGAGGAAACCGGCGCCACGATCAGGCTCAGCGTGCCGTTGGACTCGATTACCTACGAAGCTGGCAGCTCTGGTCTGAAGAGGGTCGACTACTGGGGCGGCGTGGTTTTAGCCTCGGTGCCCCGGGCACCGGATGCCGAGGTCGATGTCGTCTCCTGGCTGCCGGTACGTGCCGCACTCAGTCGACTCACCTACTCCCATGATCATTTTCTGGTGCAACAGTACCTTGATCAGCCGGCCACTACGCCGTTGATCATCTTGCGGCACGGGAAAGCAATGGATCGCAAGGATTGGTCGCGCAAGGATGCGGCACGACCCCTCAACGCCCGCGGGCGGCGGCAGGCCAAGATGTTGATCCCTTTGCTGGACGCCTATGGCGTGACCAAGATCGTCAGCTCTACAGCGACTCGCTGTATCACCACGGTGCTGCCTTACGCGCATCAGCACGAGCTGGTTCTTGACACGTACAGCTTGCTAACGGAGGAAGAAGGCGAAAGTGACCCGAAGGCTGTCGAGAGCCTGATTGGCGAAGTCCGGGTCGCCGCAATCGACAGTGGTCAGCCAACCGCTCTGTGCGTACATCGGCCGGTGCTGCCCCAGATTCTTCGTGCTCTCGACGTTCCGCCGACGACTTTGGCGACCGGGGAGTTCCTGGTCGCGCATCTCACGGGGGACAACGCGGTTCATGCACTGGAACGGCATCGGCCTCAAGCGTGAGCACATGTCTCGAGCAACGAGGCTGACCCATGACTCCGTGCGGGAGCCTAGAGAGCTGAAGATCCGACGAGTTCACCCGACGTTCATCCGAGCGCTACATCTCCGAAACCAGCCGTCATAGGGTCGTGTGGCTATGAGCGAGCGAGCGTGCAGTGTGCCCTGAACCCGCAGTCTCAGCCGCAGTCCACGTGCTGGCTGTTTCTGACACAGACTCCTACCTCAAGTGGAGCGCCGCAACATTGGACGCCCTCCCACAATCCTGGGAATCCAGCCAGGTGCTCATTACCAACCCAGCCATGCCCTCGGAGGCCCAAATTCGGGCAGCCAGCAGCCGGCCGGTAGAGATCTTGTCACACGCTGCACTGCTGCGCCGGATCCGGCGCCAGTGCCCCGAGGTAGTACTGCTGGCCTGCACGGGGCCGGTGGTCGCCACCCTGACCGCTCGGCGTGCTCTTTGGGGACGCAACCGACCCGTGCTGATTACCGGTCTACCGGGAATCAGTGTGCCGGCGACCCGCCGGGCAGTGGCGGCGCGGGCTGCATGTGATCTGTTCCTGTTGCACAGCAAGCGCGAAGTCGCAGAATTCGGCGAAATCGCAGCATGGTATGCGCCGCGGCCCGCATTCGGGTTGGCGTCGCTACCCTTCTTGCCCAACCGAGTGCCTAGCGATGTGGCCGATTCCACGCTCGGGCATCACCTGGTCTTTGGCGCCCAGGCCAAAGTGCCGCCTGAGCGGACCCACCGGGAACAGATTCTGCTGGCGCTGGCTGAGGCTGGATCCGCCGTCGTCAAGCTCCGGGCTTGGTCTGAGGAAAACCAGACGCACGCCGAGACCTGGTCATACCCACAGATCATGGCGGATCTGGTTGCTCAGCAGCGGATATCCGAAGGCGGCGTCACCTTCATTGGGGGCGCCATGCATGACGCACTCTGCACTGCAAGCGCCTTCACAACGGTCTCATCGACCGCGGCGCTCGAGGCAATAGCGATGGATCGGCCAATCGTGATCATCTCCGACTTTGGAGTCTCCGCCGAAATGATCAATTTGGTATTCGAAGAGTCTGGTTGCCTCGGGACCTTAGACGATCTTCGTTACGGCCGCTTCTTCCGACCCGATCCCCGGTGGCTGGAGGCCAACTACTTTCATCATGCCAACGAGAACGACTGGCGGGAACGGCTAGCCGAGCTGCTCACGGTACGCGCGGCTGGGCAGCTGCCTGGGCGGCCGCGCTTGAGCGGCTCGCTGCGACAACGTGTGCGTAGACGGGTCCGGCTAATCATTCCGGCCCGACTGCTGCCTCACCTTCGCCGGTTACGCATCAACCGGTTCACTCGCAGAGCAGCCGAAATCTAAGCCCTGGTGGAGCAACGAGGGACCACGAGGGGTAACCCTCATCTCCGATTCTGTGACGCGCTATCGGCGCGCGCCAGCGGAGAAGCAGCATCGGGGTACTCCGCAGGCGTTTGCTCTAGCCGCATCGACAAAGCTCCGTTTATCAGCCGCCCAAATGACTGCTGCGCGCCTACGGACCTAACGCTCGATCGTGTCACAGGATCTGCGCGCTGGCGGTGCTCAATGACCAGGTCGCAGAGTTCCCGGACCGCGCCATGGCCACCCGGCCGGGCCAGTACCAATCGCGCAGCCTGTTGCACGGCTGGATGAGCATCGGCAACCGCAACCGGCCACCCGACGAGACCCATGGCACCAAGATCATTGACGTCGTTGCCGAGATAGGCAGCGCGGCCGGCGGGAATCTGGCGCGCCATCAGCCACTCCCCCACGATCCGGCGTTTGTCCTCAACGCTATGGAGAAGCTCGACACCAAGCTTGGTTGCTCGTGCCTGAACAACGGGATTGACCTCCTTGCTCACAATGAGCAGCGGTATTCCAACCGCCCGCAGTCGTTCTACGCCCATGCCGTCGGCGCGACTAACCCGCACCGACTCCCAACCGTCCTGCGCAACTGTCACCAGATCATCGGTGTGCACGCCGTCGAAGTCGGTGATCACTACATCGACATCGATCTCCTGCGGCGGCTTCATGACTTGCGCCACAGCGCCGGCCAAGATCAAATCATCAAGGTGATCGACGTCAACCGCACTCAACTCGGGCACTTGAACGACCGCTGTACGGCCGAAGAAGCGGTGCCGTGCCGCTCGGAAACCCGTGACCGACATAGCGTAGAAGGCACCGGTTTCACGAAAGTCGGGCTCTCTGTCCTGACGGCGGGGTCGTACGGCAGGGTCATGGTTCTGTCCCGTGACCAGGCCGAAGCCGTTGCTGGGGCGCCATAGAAAATCATAGGTAGCTACGGCAGAGAAGACCGAATCCGCATGATCGTGAAGGATCAGCTCGACAGCTCTGTCAAGATCATCAGGCGCAATGAACGGACTCGTGCACTGCACAAAGACAATGATCTCCGGCTCTTCGCCGACCATGCTTAGCTGGTCGAGTGCATGGAGCAACGCAGATTCGGATGAGGCAGTGTCGCCGGACAGCTCCGCTGGCCGCATGATCACCTGGGCTCCGGCAGTTTCGGCAGCTGCGGCGATCTGCGGATCGTCGGTGCTGACATAGACAGCATCAACGAGCCGCGCGGCACGGCATGCATCGACGGCACGCTCGATAAGACTTCGTCCGCCAATACGCCGTAGATTCTTGCCTGGCACGCCCTTGGAGCCGCCGCGGGCCGGAATGATCGCCGTGACTTGCGAATTCACGTGCAGAAACCCTTCGATCGGTTTCAGGAGGCTACAGTTCCGACACCGTAGCTACTCTGCGCCGACGCAGTCACCCGACCCAGGAAGTCGTCGGCTCTTACCATGGTCTCCGGTTGGTACCACTCGCTTGCGATCTCGCAGACCACTACTCGCGCTTTCGACCCGGCCAGCACCATGGGCAGCGTGTGCACCACGGTCGAAGGGAAGCTGACAATCGTGCGGCCGACGGGCCCTCTGCGCGCGACGATTTCCAGCGGCAGTGCCGCCCTCGCCACCTCGATCCCCATGCGTTCGATCAGGTCCAGCTTCCAGTCAGCCTCCTTACGGTGGGCGAAGTAACGGTCCGCGTCATAGCGTGTGATCAAGGTCTCTACTCCACCGAGGTAACAGTCAGCCTTAACGACGCCCGATTCGACCAACGACGTACCGACCAAGTCGGCGCCGGGCTTCAACTGGGGAACCGGGTGTCGGGCGCGAACCCAAGAGAAGTCGTTCCGGATTACCCGAACCCCTGGTAGATCGACCGGCATGCAGGTGAACAACCGCAGCCGGAAGCCGGAGTGTGGGGACAACCGGCGGCGCACTGTCCCCGCAACCTGATTCCGCGCTACCGCGGTAATCTGCCGACGCTGGTTGGAGGTTGTTACTCGGTGCCAACGCGAGAACTGTTCCCCCGCCAACCACTGACGGGCAAACTCAAGTGTGGCCGTGCCATCGTCGACGATTGTTACTTCGGAGAGCTTTGTGACGCTGATGATCGCCTGGATGACACCTGAATACGGGTCACCGACCACCAGCCGGCGTACCCCGGTCAGCTCGCCAGCGAGGGCGCGTAGGCTCCGAGCAACAGCCAAGCCGCCCAGCCGCGGTTCGTGCCACGAAACCGTGTGACCAGCCTCGCGCGCGAGCACGATCATGGACCTTAGCTGCGTACGAGTCAACCCAGCGACTGGTGCCAGAACTGCGATCTTGAGACCCACAAGATCATCTTCGAGCTGCGCCAACTCCATCACGTTGAGCAGTTGTGCCGGGCTTTCCACGAGGGCCAAGGCGCCCTGCCCTGGCCCGGCATAGAAGGTCACGACACAGCCGCCAGATCAACATGATCGGCCAGCTCACCGGGTACCCGACGCAGCTTCTTCATTGCCGCCCGCTCGCCGTCGTAGATCCGTTTCACGCCATCACCCATGGCTTCGGTGATGACTCGCACGTCGCGCACTAGCCGGACAAGACCTTGCGGCTCGATTGACGCGGCCTGGTCAGAGCCCCACATGGAGCGGTCCAAGGTGATGTGGCGCTCAACGAAGACGGCACCCATGGCCACAGCTGCCAGTGTGGTCTGAAGCCCCGTCTCGTGGCCTGAGTAACCGATGGGAACGTTGGGAAACTCAGCCTGCAGCGTGTTGATCATTTTTAGGTTCAGCTCGGCGGCAGGCGCCGGATAGGTGCTGGTGGCATGACACAAGATGATGTTGTCGCTGCCCAGTACTTCAACAGCGTGCCGGATCTGTCGCATGGTCGACATGCCTGTCGAGAGGATAATCGTCCGGCCCGTAGCCCTCAGTCGCCGCAGTAGCTCGTCGTCAGTCAGGCAAGCCGAGGCTACTTTGTGCGCCGGCACGTCGAAGGCCTCCAAGAAGTCGACCGATTGAAGATCCCAGGGCGAGGCGAACCACGCGATGCCACGACGCTTGGCGTGCTCATCGATGGCGCCGTACGCCTCAATGTCCAACTCGACCCGGTGCCGATAGTCGATGTAGGTCATGCGACCCCATGGAGTGTCGCGTTCAATATCCCACTGGTCACGTGGGGTGCAGATTTCTGGTGTGCGCTTCTGGAACTTGACTGCATCGCAGCCGGCGTCGGCCGCTTGGTCGATCAATACAATCGCATTGGCTAGATCGCCGTTGTGGTTGATGCCAATCTCCCCCGTGATGTACACCGGTAACCCGGTACCGACTAGGCGGTCGCCAAGTTTCCGCGTAGGGGCCTCCAAGAACCAAGACTTGTTTGCCATGATCACGACCCTAGGTAGCACAGATGGCTCAGCATTCCTGGAGATCTGAACAGCGGGGAAACAGTTGGACAACATGGCGGGTGTTGATCACATGCAGTTCACCGAGTGGCAACCTAACACTTACCTAATGATCATCATGTGCCATAGGGAAGCTATCTATGGTCGTAAAGTGATCAGATTGTCGGTGATCGTTCCGATCTTCAATGTTGAGCGATATGCCGCCGAGAATCTCAGCAGCCTGGCTCACAGCCCCGCTGCCGACATCGAGTTCGTGCTGGTCGACGATGGCTCCACTGATGCCACGTCGTGCATCGTGGCCGAGGGCGTGGGCCGGTTGCCCGGCGGCAGCCTGATCCGACTGCCCAGGAACTCCGGGCTCTCGGCTGCTCGCAACGCGGGCTTGGCTGCGGCTCGCGGCCGTTATATCAGCTTTCTTGACGGCGACGATGTTGCAGCTCCTGGGCACTTCCGTGCACTGCTCCAGATGGTCGAACAGCTACAGTGCGACTTCCTCAGGACCGACCACGTACAGGTCCGCGGACAGCAGCGGTCGATACACCGCACTTGCCACGCCCCGCGTGGAGTCGTCTGCCCAGCGCGCTCGGGCATAGGGGCCGCTCGACAGCGCAGCTCGGTGGACTCTCCGTAC
>DATFBI010000265.1:0-3511 GCA_035253925.1 Propionibacteriaceae bacterium | reverse complement strand
GCGGTCTCTTTGACTCGCCCGAGTCGTCCTTTGGTAGCGATGATCACCGTCGCAGCCGGGAGCAGGACCGCCGCACTGAAGATCAAAAACCTCACCGTGTTTGAAGCCGGCACGACGTCGAAGGAGAGCTGATTGATTGCGCCATCGAAGCTGGCATGGAAGATCGCCACCAGTAGCACGCTGAACGCCGTGACGTTGTAGAACCACACAAACAGGGCGCGGGCGAAGAACAACGAGACAAACTCGATAGCAAAGATGATCGGAGCCGAGATCAGCGCCTCGACGCCCCAACGTTCTTCGGCGAAGTGGTCAGGCACGTGCCACACCGCCCACAGCAGTGCCACGTACGAGGTGAGTCTCATCGGGTGGTAGCGGTCCTGCCAATGGTGCTGGAGGAACCCGGTGAAACCGATCTCCTCGGCCAGCTGAAACAGCACCAGCTGTAGGAGAAAGACGGCGGTCACCTCCGCCAGCGCCGGCAGCCACCCACCGGCAGGTGCTGCCAGCGCTCGCGGACCGTAGATTGCGACAGAAATAAGCGTCGCCACGACCGGAACAGTGAACAGCGCCACCAGGTACCAACGCACCGGGACGCGCCAGCGCACGCCACGCCGAGCAAGATCAACAACTCCATTGCGTCCCGCGAGAGCTCCAGTCACCAAGAAGGCACCCACAACGACCCCGAGCGTTGCTCCCACGAGTCCGTGCAGCGGCAAGCCGAACGGCAAGACATCGGCATCGGCAATCGGCCGAATCGCTGCCACCGGGAAGTAAGGCCCGAGATTGATCACCATGAACGCCATCACAGGATGGCGCCGGATCATGCGCAGCAGTGGCGCCATCAATCAAGTCTCGCGTCGCCGAGCTTGGTAAGCCAGTCCTACTCACCGTCCTTGCTCGGCCGTAAGGTGCCCTGCCAGGGCATCCCTTGCCGAAATAAAATCCGTATGCTTCCTGGCGTGACCGTCGAGATGACCTATGGACACCTGGGCCGCTCTGGTCTGTTGGTCAGCCGGATCGGCCTCGGCACCATGAACTTCGGCTACACCGTGGACGAGTCGAGCAGTTTCGTGGTCATGGACGCCGCCATCGACGCGGGCATCAACTTCTTCGACACCGCCGACGTCTACGGCGGCCCGCAGTCGGCGGACATGGAGAAGGGGTACGGCATCTCGGAGCAGACCGTCGGTCGGTGGCTGCAACGCAGCGGGCGCCGCGACGACATCGTCTTGGCCACGAAGGTGTACCAGCCGATGGGACTTGGTCCGAACGACCGCCGGCTGTCCGCCTACCACATCCGGCGCGCGTGCGAGGCGAGCCTGCGGCGGTTGCAGACCGATCACATCGACATGTACCAGATGCACCACGTCGACCGGGCCACGCCGTGGGAAGAGATCTGGCAGGCGATGGAGCAGCTGGTCCGGGAAGGCAAGATCAGCTACGTAGGCAGCAGCAACTTCGCCGCCTGGGACGTGGCCCTGGCCCAATGCGCCGCCTCGGCACGGCACTTCATGGGCCTGACCTCTGAGCAGAGCTTGTATAACCTCGCCGTGCGAGCCGTGGAGTTGGAGCTGATCCCCGCGCTGCGCCACCTTGGCATCGGCCTGATCCCGTACAGCCCGCTCCACGCTGGTCTGCTCGCCGGGGTGCTCGGAACGGCCAACGAGGGGCGAATCTCAGACGACTCGATGCGGCAGCGGATCGAGGCCCACCGCGACCAGCTCGAAGCGTATGAAGGGCTGTGCCGGGAGTTGGGCACAAAACCGGCGGAAGTGGCGCTGGCCTGGCTGCTGCGCCACCCTGTCGTTTCAACCACAATCGTCGGGGCACTGTCGATCGATGAGCTGCGAGCAGACCTCGGCGCGCTCACGGTGGAATTGGACGACGCCGCCGTGAAACGACTCGATCAAATCTGGCCGGGACCGGGGGAAGCCCCGCAGGCGTACGCCTGGTGAGTTGACGCTAACGGTGATGACGGGGAAAGGAAGCACATGGCACGCGTCTTCATCACCGGTTCTGCCGGCGGACTGGGTCGAGCAGCCGCACAGACCCTGTTTGGAGACGGGCACGAAATCATCGTCCACGCCCGCAGCGCCGAGCGATTAGCCGCCGTCGAACACCTCATCGGCCAGGGCGCGTCAGCCGTCGTCGGAGACTTGGCCGACTTGAACCAGACCCGAGCATTGGCCGATCAGGTCAACCAGCTTGGCCGGGTCGACGCAGTGATCCACAACGCCGGCATCTACAGCGGTCCGCAGATCATGCCGGTCAATGTTGTTGGCCCCTACCTGCTCACCGCCCTCATCCAACGTCCGCAGCGGCTCGTCTACCTGAGCAGTGGCATGCATCACGGCGGACGAGCGGACGTGGCCGGCGTGGATTGGAGTGGACAAAGCCGGACCGGCTCATACTCGGACAGCAAACTGTTCGTCACCACCCTTGCCGTCGCTGTTGCCCGCATCTGGCCCGATGTGTACAGCAACGCGGTCGACCCCGGTTGGGTGCCCACCAGAATGGGCGGGCCCGGTGCACCCGACGACCTCCGACTTGGGCACTTGACTCAGGAATGGCTTGCCACCAGTGACGAACCCGAGGCGCGCAGCAGCGGCGGCTACTGGTTCCACCAGCGGCTCCGCACTCCACACCCTGCGGTCCGCGACAGCCACTTTCAAGACAGCCTGCTTGCCGCGTTGGCTCGCTTCACAACCGTGCCGCTGACCTGACTCACACCGGCATGTTCTAGTACAGGTACTGCGTCTCGAGCTCGGGATCTGTGACGGTTCCCCAATGTCTACGAAGCATTAAGACTACGACTGATGACCATCCTTGAGACACCTCTCGCGGACTTGCTGTTCAACCGGGACAAGATTGCCCAGGTCGCAGCCGAGATCGGCAGCGTGCACCGCGCATTTCAGCGCGATGCCTTCGTCGAGGACGTCATGGGCCGACTCAGCTCGCTTAGGTTGAAGGAGCGGATCCGATGGATCTCGGAGTGTCTTGAGAGGCACTTGCCCCAGGACTACCGATCCGCGGTGCAAGTGCTGCTGGCGGCACTTCCACCACCATGTGACCCGACCTTGTCCGACGGCGATTCGGGGGATTTCATCTACGCCCCATTCTCTGCCTACGTTGCACAGCGCGGCTGCGGCGAATCTGACGTGGACTTCTCCCTGACTGCGCTGAAGGAGATCACCACGCGGTTCTCGGCAGAAGACGCGATCCGTACGTTCATCAACGCCTACCCCGACCACACGATGAACACCCTGCTGCAATGGACCAGCGAAAGGCATTACCACGTCCGTCGGCTCTGCAGCGAAGGAACACGACCCAGGCTCCCCTGGGCGTCTCGCCTAGCTCTGCCCACCACGGCGGGACTCCCGATCCTCGACCGGCTGTACGCCGACCCCACGCGGTTCGTAACCCGTTCGGTGGCCAATCATCTCAACGACATCACGAAGACGGACCCGGACGCCGTAATCCAGATTCTTCAACGTTGGCGGGACTCGGGGAA
>DATFBI010000264.1:0-25482 GCA_035253925.1 Propionibacteriaceae bacterium | reverse complement strand
TTCCGTCTCGGAACCGGAGTGCTCCTCGCCCGATTCCGCATCGCCAACATCAACCGGATCACCAAGAGTGGCTCCTGATGCGGATGATGCGGACCGCACTGCCACGCCGGTACCGGGTTGGTAGACGCCTGTGCTGTGCTGTGCTGGGCTTTGGCGTCCGCGTCGGGACATGACGAGTGTCGCCAAGCCGACGACAGCGATTAGTAAGAAGAGACCAACAACTATCAGTGCTTCAAAGACCCCGCCCACCGTTGCGCTCCTGTCTGCACGCTTCCACGTGCACTCATGAGGATCCGCAACGCAAAAAGCAAATCAGCCAACGCCCCAGTTAGTGGGCGTCAGGTCCCCTCATTAACTCCTTTGATTTGATAGAAAACTGCTTCATTTAGTTAACTCATCCGGAACAGTCTTTGATCCGGGCTTTCGTCATATCGTTCAGGCGTTGTCAGATACCTCGTGTTTGCAGGGTATGTCCGGTGATCGCCTTGGTCAAGCACAAAAGTGAGCTCCGCTCTGCGAACGTGTGCCTACATGTGTCGCTCATCACTCTGAGCGTCCAGCGACTCGTTGAGCACTTGCACTGTCAGAGCACTATCGAATCCGCGCCGGCTCAGTATTCCGGCCAAGCGTCGATACTGCACATCGCGTGTAAGTCCACTCAGCTGCGGTCGTTTCCGCGCGATCAGATCGCGGGCGGTGGCCAGTTCTGAGTTGAAATCAACTTCCTCGAGTGCCGTATTGATATCGTTGCGTTCGACTCCCTTTGCCTCCAGTTCGCGCCTGAGCGCCCGGCGGGAGAGGTGGCGGCGCTGCTGACGCGAGGTCACCCAATCAACCGCAAACGAGGCATCGTCGACCAGGCCGAGGTCTTGTATTCGCTCGAGTACTGCCTCCCTTACGCTCGGCGGCACGTTCCTCGCCCGCAGCGCCTGGTCAAGTTCGTGTCTAGTGCGGGCTCGCGCGGTTAGTTTTCGTAATGCGATGCTGCGGGCGATCGACTCAGCATCTGCATGATCATCAAATGCCGTGGATCCGTCCTCCACATGATCGGACGGCGGCAGAGCAGAACCAACCTCAGTCGGCTCGGGCGGCGGCGAAACGGACTGATTGATCCTTTGGTCTGGTCTCGCTTCGCCATGCCGCTCCAGCCAGGCGCGGGCGTCGATCGGCACTGCCTAGAACTCCACCTCGCCAGTCACCGGATCTATGCCTGCAGGTAGATCGATCTTCGGACCGATGCCCATCCGCTCCTTTATCTTCTTCTCCAACTCATCAGCCAGATCGGGATTGTTTCGCAGATAGCTGCGAGCGTTCTCCCGTCCCTGACCCAATTGATCGGCATCATAAGTGAACCAAGCCCCGGCCTTGCGAATGATTCCGGTGTCTACACCCAAATCGATCAGACTGCCTTCTCGACTGATTCCTTGCCCATAGAGAATATCGAACTCAGCTTGCTTGAATGGTGGCGCAACTTTGTTTTTGACTACCTTTACCCGGGTACGGTTGCCAACCATTTCTTGGCCGTCTTTGAGTGTCTCAATACGCCGCACATCCAGCCGCACTGATGCGTAGAACTTAAGTGCACGGCCACCCGTTGTGGTTTCCGGCGATCCAAACATCACTCCGATCTTCTCCCGAAGCTGATTGATGAAGATCGCTGTCGTACCGGCGCCGCTCAAAGCGCTCGTCATCTTCCGAAGGGCTTGGCTCATGAGCCGTGCCTGAAGACCTACATGATTGTCACCCATCTCACCCTCGATCTCGGCCCGAGGCGTCAGCGCGGCCACTGAGTCGATCACAATCAGCGACAAGGCACCCGAGCGGATCAGCATGTCGGCGATCTCCAAGGCCTGCTCGCCGTTGTCAGGCTGACTGACCAGAAGGGAATCGGTGTCAACACCAAGCCGTCTCGCATAATCCGGATCCAATGCATGCTCGGCGTCGATGAATGCGCAGATGCCTCCCCCAGCCTGGGCGTTGGCAATGGCATGCAGAGCCACGGTTGTCTTGCCGCTCGATTCGGGACCGTAGATTTCTACTACCCGGCCTCGAGGGAGGCCACCGATACCGAGAGCTATATCTAGGGCAATAGAGCCAGTGGGGATGATCTCGATCGGCGCCCGAACTTCCTCACCGAGGCGCATCACCGATCCCTTTCCATACTGCTTGTCGATCTGCGCGAGTGCTGCCTCGAGTGCCTTCTCGCGGTCTTCCGTGGCCATGGTGATCCTTCCCTCGTTGTCTGAAAGTCTTGCGCTGTGACCCTAAGGACGAGCACTGACAATCGTTCGTTCGCTCGGAATTCTGTGGATAACCGATCCGGACGCCCAGTGGATAACCTACCGAACGTCTGTTCGAACAGTATTCGACACGCCGTACGCCCCCGGCTGGCTCAGCTCCTAACGCTCCCGGGCTGGCAGTTCCAAGGCGGCCCACACGGCCCGCCAGATGATCTTGCAGGGCACTCCGTCCGCTAACGCTTGGACCACGGTGCGCTGGTCAAGGGCAGCAAGGCTGTATTCCGAGGCCCAGACGCGGAAGTATCCCGCACCGAGGTGTAGTCGCAGGCGCTCCCAGAGCTCGGTCTCCTTCATAGCCGCCATTGTGCCTGCGGAAATCCGTCACCAGATCAGTACGCGGAAAGCTGTCAGTCCTCGAGGGCAAGATAGACAACGTGCCTGCTGACTCACCCTCTGCTGGTTCACCATCAGCTGATCCAGTGGCCGTTTTCTCTCCGGCAACCGCAACATGGTTTCGGGAGGTCTTTGCACGTCCGACGGACGCTCAAGTAGGCGCCTGGCAGGCCATCTCAAGCGGCGAAAATGCCCTGGTCATCGCGCCGACTGGTTCCGGCAAGACGCTTGCCGCGTTTCTGTGGGCCCTCGATGAGCTCACCCGTTCACAACGGCCGGCCGTCAAGCAGCGCTGCCGCGTCCTCTACGTCTCTCCGCTCAAGGCGCTGGCGGTCGATGTCGAGCGAAACCTGCGCGCCCCACTGGCTGGCATCACCCAGACTGCGCTGCGGCTCAACCAAACACCTCCCAGTGTCACCGTAGGTGTGCGCTCCGGTGACACGTCTGCAGCGGACCGGCGCAGCCTCATCGCCCGACCGCCCGACATCTTGATCACTACTCCCGAGTCCCTGTTCTTAATGCTCACATCTGCGGCTCGGGAGATCCTCCGCTCAGTGCAAACCGTCATTGTCGATGAGGTGCATGCCCTGGCTGGAACCAAGCGTGGCGCCCACCTTGAAGTCTCTTTGGAACGACTCGAGGCGCTGACAGCCCCCGATGGTGTCACGTCGGGCACGCCGTGTCCGCTGCAGCGCATCGGTCTATCCGCGACCGTGCGACCGCCCGAGCGAGTTGCTGCTTTTCTCGGCGGGCCCCATCAAGTGCAGATCGTGGCGCCTCACGCGGAGAAGTCGTGGGATCTCTCCATTGTGGTGCCGGTCGAGGACATGAGCGATCTCGGCGCCACCGCCTCGACTGCGATCACGGAAAGGCCATCAAGCCTCGATGATGATCAGGCCCCGCCCCGGCCACCCTCGATCTGGCCTCATGTCGAGAACCGCATTCTGGACCTGATCAGTACGCATCGCTCCAGCATTGTGTTCGCCAATTCCCGGCGGCTTGCCGAACGCCTCACTGCGCATCTCAACGATTTGCACGCTGAGCGTCTCGGAGAAGTCACGGACGCGTTCCCACCTCCAGCGCAGGTGATGGCTCAGTCCGGCGCGTCCAGCGGCCGCGACGGAACCAGAGGCGCAGTGATTGCTCGAGCCCACCATGGCTCGGTCAGTAAAGAACAGCGTGCCCAGATCGAGGATGACCTGAAAGCCGGCCGGTTGCCGTGCGTTGTCGCGACGTCGTCACTGGAGCTCGGGATCGATATGGGTGCCGTCGATGTCGTTGTCCAGGTCGAGGCACCACCCTCGGTGGCCAGTGGTCTGCAGCGCGTGGGTCGCGCGGGACACCATGTGGGCGCGACATCTCGCGGTGTTTTTTTTCCGAACCACCGCGGGGATTTGGTCGCATCAGCCGTCGTCGTGGAACGCATGCGGCAAGGCGCCATCGAGAAAGTTGCGGTGCTGCGCAATCCATTGGATGTGCTGGCCCAGCAGATTGTGGCGATCGTTTCGGTTGAGGACGCCAAGGTGGAAGAGCTGTACGCCTTGGTGCGCCGGGCGTACAGCTTCCAAGACCTCCCCCACAGCGCCTTTGAGGCGGTGCTCGACATGCTGAGCGGGCGCTATCCCAGCGAGCAATTTGCCGAACTAAGGCCGCGGCTGGTTTGGCACCGGGATACCGGTGTATTGGTGGCCCGTCCGGGATCTCAGCGGCTTGCCGTCACCTCGGGCGGCACGATTCCTGATCGTGGACTCTTCGGGGTCTTCCTGATCGGCGAGGGCAATGCGTCAGGCCGGCATGAAGCGGGCCGGCGAGTCGGCGAACTCGACGAAGAAATGGTTTACGAGACTCGAGTCGGCGACGTGTTCACCTTGGGCACGACCAGCTGGCGGGTGGAGCAGATCACCCATGATCAAGTCCTGGTCTCGCCCGCCCCGGGCGCGCCCGGACGGCTGCCGTTCTGGAAAGGTGACGCACCAGGTCGGCCGTTGGAGCTAGGGAGGGCGTTTGGCAAGTTCGTCCGAGAGGTTGGCGCGCTACGCCCTGAGGCAGCGACATCCCGGTTGCGCGAGGCCGGGCTTGACGAGTTTGCTGCCGACAACTTGGTGTCCTATCTCGCCGAACAGCAAGCAACCACCGGCGCATTACCAACCGACCTAACGGTCGTATTTGAAAGGTTCCGCGACGAGCTCGGTGACTGGCGAGTGTGTGTGCACTGTCCGCTCGGCACCGGAGTCCTCAGCCCCTGGGCCCTTGCGGTCGAGCACGCAGCACGTCAGCGCTACGGCATGGAGGTACAGGCGACCGCGACCAACGACGGCATGGTGCTCCGGATCCCTGACACCGAGTCCGATCCGCCGAGTGCTGAGTTGCTCCTCTCTGACCCTGAAATGATTGAGTCGGTGATCACAGACGAAGTGGGCTCGTCGGCCCTCTTCGCCGCCCGCTTCCGTGAAAACGCAGCCCGCGCACTGCTGCTACCCAGACGTGACCCAAAGTCACGTTCGCCACTGTGGCAGCAGCGGATGCGCTCGGCGCAGCTGTTATCGGTGGCCGCGCAGTATCCGGAGTTCCCGATCGTGTTGGAGACCATGCGGGAATGCCTGAACGACGTTTTCGATCTTGATGGCCTGCTCGACGTGCAGCGACAGATCGCCTCGCGAGCCGTCCGGATCGTCGAGGTGGAGACAAAAGAGCCGTCGCCGTTTGCGCGCTCGCTGCTTTTCGGCTACGTCGGTGCGTTCGTCTACGAGGGTGATGTTCCGCTTGCGGAGCGGAAGGCGGCGGCCCTCTCACTCGATGCCACTTTGCTGGCCGAGCTGCTCGGCAAGGATGGCATCAAACAGCTGCTTGACGCTGAAGTCATCGCCCGCGTTGAGGCTGATCTGCAGTGTCTTAGCGCCGAAAAACGGGTGACGACGCTGGAGCAAGCGTTCGATTTGCTGCGCACGGCCGGACCGTTTACTCGCCCGGAGCTGACCGCACGGGCTGCGCCAGAGCTCGATGTCGCGGAGGTAGCCGACACACTCATCAGCGATCGCCGTGTTGTCGAGCTCCGGATCGCCGGTCAAGAGATGCTGGCTGTTGCTGAGGACGTGCCGCGGCTTCGCGACGGCCTCGGCGTACCGATTCCTCCTGGCGCTGCGGCAACGTTCACCGAGGTCGCCGAACATCCCATAGATGATCTTGTGCTGCGTTGGGCGCGGAGCCACGGACCATTCGTCGTCACCTCGGTTGCTCAGCGCTATGGATTGGGACGCGCGGTCGTTGAGTCGGCCTGCGACGCACTCGTAAGGTCCGGCACCCTGGTTGCCGGATCATTCCTCGACCTAACTGGCGAGGCAGCAAATGAACGGCGCCAGTACTGCCACAGTCAGGTCTTGGCGTTGATCAAGAGACGCACCCTAGCATTGCTCCGCAAGGGCGTTGAGCCAGTCGAGCAGGTCGCATTTGGCCGCTTTTTGGCAAAGTGGCACGGGATCGGCTCAGGCAGTCGTGGTGTTGATGCTGTGCTGGGGGCGATCGAACAGCTCTCGGGTTATCCCATACCAGCCAGTGCTCTGGAGTCCATGATCTTGCCGGCCCGGGTAGCGAACTACACGTCTTCGATGCTCGATGAACTGACCGCAGCCGGCGATATCTATTGGGTCGGAGACGGGCCCATCGGTGAGTCCGATGGTTGGGTTCGCTGGTATGTCGCGGATCAGGAGCCACATCCGGCACGCGGCGAGCCGGAACAGTATCGCAGCCAGGAGATCTTGGCTGCTCTAGCGGAGCGTGGCGCCTCGTTCTTTGATGGTTTGCTGCCCTCCGGTTTGCCGGTACCAGAGCGATCCCAGTACGTGGATGCGTTGTGGGAGCTTGTCTGGGCCGGCTTGGTGGCCGCGGACACCTTTGCCCCGGTTCGCAGCCTGGCGGCAAGTGGAGCTCATCGCAGGCCTAGTCGGCCAGTTGCCAGGACCCATCGGGTTCGGCTTGCCGGTGCGGCCTGGACCGATAGTGGGCGCCGCCTCGGCCGGCCGGCACGTACGCCGCGCATGGTCACGCCGACTACGGCGGGGCGCTGGTCACTCATCCAACGGTCCACACCATCGGCAGCGGACCGCTTGGCTTCTGACATTTTTGCCTTGCTCGACCGTTATGGGGTGGTGACCCGGGGCAGCGTACTCACCGAAAACGCCGAAGGCGGCTTTGGTGCGGCATACCGAGCCCTGAGTGCGCTGGAGGAGGCGGGTCACTGTCGTCGCGGATACTTCGTCGAAGGCTTGGGTGCAGCTCAATTCGCGCTGACCGGCGCGGTGGATCGACTACGCACTCATCAGGGAGAACCGGCAGAGCCTGGTGCTGTTGTGTTAGCGGCCTGTGATCCGGCCAGCCCGTACGGTGCTGCTCTGCCCTGGCCTGACCGCGAGGGCCACCGACCGGGTCGCAAGGCAGGAGCCTTGGTCGTGCTAGTGGGCGGTGCGTTGATCTTCTATGTGGAACGCGGCGGCAAGACGCTGCTGTCCTTCAGCGAGGACGCGACAAAGCTGGCCCCGGCCGCGGCAGCGCTTGCTAGGTCGGTTCAGGAGGGTCTGCTCGGAAAGCTGACGGTGGAGCGAGCCGACGGGGCACACATCTTTGGTTCGGTACGCGTCAGTGAAGCGCTGCAGGATGCCGGCTTCCGGATGACCCCACAGGGGCTGCGGCTGCGCCCGAGTCTTTAGGGGCCGGGTCTGTAGTGTGCAGGCAGCGCCTCAGGCCGCAGCCTGGGCCATGGCACGCATGCTCGGCAACGCGGTCACGCCTTCATAGACCGCCATCTTCTCGCTGACCACATTGAGCACCACGGAGAGCGGCAGATCCAGCGCCGCGCAGATGGCGGCAAGAAGCTCGCTTGAGGCCTCCTTCTGACCTCGTTCGA
This sequence comes from Propionibacteriaceae bacterium, assembly GCA_035253925.1. Classification (GTDB taxonomy): domain Bacteria; phylum Actinomycetota; class Actinomycetes; order Propionibacteriales; family Propionibacteriaceae; genus Microlunatus. The sequence goes on along the minus strand of DATFBI010000264.1, from coordinate 17,949 downwards.
CCTCGGAGAGATATCCGAGGCTGACTCGTGCCTTCCTAGACACCTCGCGCAGCGTTTTTCCCTGCGAGACGCGCTCCTCACGGAGCGACTCACCGATGAGCTCGCGCACCAGCACCGGCTTCATCGGGAGTTCCTCGGATCGCATATGCAAACTGTACCCATCCTCACTGACAACACCAGAGCGCATCACCCTCATGTCAGACTCGCGTCGGCAACTTCTGCTTCGACGCTGTCGAGTCCGAGTGCGTCTGCGAGCAGTGTGAGTGCGGCGGCTGCTGCCTGCTTGCGAACAGCGGCGCGGTCACCTTGCAATGAGAGTTCCTGCACCCGTAACAGCTCGCCGGCCTGGTGGCTAACAGCGACAAAGACCTGGCCAACCGGATGCCCGTCCTGTGCCTCCGGTCCTGCGACTCCGGTTGCGGCGACTCCCCAGTCGGCGTTGCAGCGGTACGCGACTCCACGAGCCATCTCGGCTGCGGTAGGTGCAGCGACCGGACCAAACTCGGTCAGCGTAGCCGCGTCCACTCCAGCTAGGGTCGCCTTGAGCGAGGTCGCGTAGCTAATCACGCCGCCCAGGTAACTTGCTGATGATCCCGGTATGTCAGTAAGCAGTGCTCCGAGCATTCCTCCGGTCAGCGACTCAGCGCTTGCCAGAGTCTCCCCACGACCCTTGAGCTCGGCCAGAATGCTTGCCGCCAGCGCAGACCTCATCGTCGGGCGCGGGCCTGACGTCGTAGCCGGAGTGCTTCGCGGACGTAGTCCAGGCCGGTCGCCATCGTGATCACCCATGCCACCGCCATTACGATCATGGCGACGATGTGAGCCGGTCCTGGCAAGGGCAGCAGATACATGATCACCGCGATCGCCTGGGTTACGGTCTTGACCTTGCCGCCGCGGCCCGCCGCCATCACGCCATAGCGCAACACAACGAAACGCATAGCGGTGATCCCCCATTCCCGGACCAAGATCGTAACGGTTACCCACCAGGACAGTTCACCGATGATCGATAGGCCGATGAAGGCCATTCCGGTCAACGCCTTGTCGGCAATGGGATCGGCAAGTTTGCCGAAACGGGTAATGATGTTGTGCTTACGTGCCAGGTGACCGTCCAACAAATCCGTCAAGATGGCCACGGTAAAGATCACCGCAGTCAGCAACCTCCACCAGGGTTGTTGTGGATGAGCCAACAGCATCCAGGCGAAGATCGGAACTAACACGATGCGGAACGCGGTAAGCGCATTGGGCAGATTCCAGGGACTCGTCTCCGGTTCCGCCATCGGTCCAACGGGGTGAGTCTCACTCGGTGCCAGGGCATCGGGATCCGGCCTCGGTCGCAATCTGTCGGCCCCGGCCTCTCGGCGCTGTGGATCGTCGATCACGGTGACCTGAATTCCTGTCCTCTGGCCCCGATGCTGCGCTGATGAGCTGTCATAGTGGCCAACAGATCGACGCCCGCAGTGCCGCAGACGACCGCTTCCACAAGATCACCCGGGCCCACTGGCTCGGTGATCATCAAAGATACGTTGCCGTCGACCTCGGGACCCTGATGCGCGGCACGTCCAACGGTCTCCCGATCAATTTCCTCAACCAGCACCTGCACATACTCTCCGATCCGCGACGCAGCTCGCTGACTTACCAGCTCCTCTGCAAGATCGGCCATACGGGCCCGCCGAGCCTCGATTTCGGATGGTGAATGCTGCCCGCGCAACCGCTGTGCCCCTGTGCCCTCCTCAGCCGAGAACCCGAAGACTCCGATGGCATCCAGTTCCGCCGCCATAAGAAAGTCGCAGAGCACATCGATATCGGCCTCGGTCTCGCCGGGAAACCCGCAAATGACGTTGCTTCGGATTCCTGCGGCCGGCGCCACCTGTCGGATCGACCGAATCAATCCCAGGAACGAGTCAGCGTCACCAAAGCGCCGCATGCGGCGAAGCACGCCGGGTGCCGCGTGCTGGAATGAGAGGTCGAAATATGGAACCACCTTCGGCGTGCTGGTCATTACCTCGATCAGGCTCGGTCGCATCTCGGCCGGTTGTAGGTAGGAAACCCGAATCCAATACAGGTCGTCGAGCTTCGATAACTCAATGAGCAGACGCTCGAGCAGTCTTATGTCGCCCAGATCCTTGCCGTAGCTGGAGGAGTTTTCGCTGACCAAGAAGAGTTCGCCGACGCCACGCTCGACTAGCCAAGCTGCCTCAGCAATGATCTCCGCAGGCGGCCGCGACACGTATGCACCACGAAAAGACGGAATAGCGCAGAAGGTACAGCGCCGATCACAGCCGGAAGCAATCTTCAGCGGCGCTGACGGCGCTCCGTCGAGGCGTTGCCGGAATATCCGCGGGCCGCTTGCCGGCCCGACACTGCTCACCCCGGGGGTCACTTGCGCAGCCCCGTGTCCGGGAATCGCAACGCCATTCGCCGCTGCTGGTCGCGCTGCAGGTGCTAGGGGCAGCAGCAGGCGGCGATCACGCGGCATGTGAGCCTGGTGATGTTCACCTGCCAAGATCCCGCGGAGTCGGTCGGCGATATGGGCGTAGTCGTCAAAGCCAAGAACGGCATCAGCTTCCGGCAGGGACCCGGCCAGCTCGCGCCCATAGCGCTCTGCCAGGCAGCCGACGGCAACAACAACCTTGGCTTGCCCAGCCGTCTTGAGATCGCTTGCCGAGAGCAAGGTATCGATCGAGTCCTTCTTGGCCGCCTCAATGAAACCGCAGGTATTGACCACCACCGCCTCCGCCTCGCGCGGATCGGCAACCAGCCGGAAGCCACCGCCGTTCAGCCGAGCGGCAAGCTCTTCGGAATCGACTTCATTGCGAGCACAACCGAGTGTGACCAGGTGCACCGCCGTGGGACTGGAGCTTATCGGGCCATGGTTGCCAGCCCGAACGGCGGACAGTGCGGGTTCAAGCATGGCCGTCCCAGTATGACCGATGTCGCGATAAACCACCGTTTCGTGGTCGGCCCCAGGCTTTGACTGGGCTGCTCCGGCTAGCCCTGCCTGAGGTTGTCCAAGACCACTTCCAACTCGTCGGGAGTAACCAGAACCTCCCGAGGCTTTGATCCTTCCGATGGTCCAACGATGCCGCGGGTTTCCAGGATGTCCATCAACCGCCCGGCCTTGGCGAAGCCGACGCGAAGCTTGCGTTGCAGCATCGAGGTCGAGCCGAGCTGCAAGGTAACCACAAGCTCCACCGCCTGAAGCACCAAGTCAAGATCATCACCGATGTCCTCAGGAACCCGGGTAGACGATTCGGTGGCCAACGTCACGTCATCGCGGTAGGTCGGCTTCAGCTGATCACTCACATGGCCGACAACGGCACGGACTTCCTGCTCAGTCACCCATGCGCCCTGGATACGAATCGGTTTGCTCGACCCCATGGGGAGGAATAAACCGTCGCCCTGACCGACCAACTTCTCGGCACCTGGCTGATCCAAGATCACTCGGGAGTCCGTCATTGATGATGTCGCAAACGCCAGCCGGCTTGGCACGTTCGCCTTGATGAGACCCGTAACGACATCGGTACTCGGCCGTTGGGTCGCTAGCACTAGGTGGATTCCGGCGGCTCGGGCTAGCTGCGTTATTCGGACTATCGAATCCTCGACGTCACGAGGAGCCACCATCATCAGGTCGGAAAGCTCATCAACGATCACAACCAGATACGGATAAGGCGACAGCACCCGATTCGACAATTCATCCAGCGGGAGCGCACGTTCCCCGCCGCTGGATTCTGCAGCGGATGGCTTAACCGAGCCGGTACGCACTGCCTTGTTGAAATCGTCCACATGCCGGAAGCCGTACCTGGCTAGGTCGTCGTATCGCAGGTCCATCTCACGAACGACCCACTGCAGTGCTTCCGCAGCCCTTTTGGGGTGGGTAATGATCGGCGCTACCAGATGCGGAATTCCCTCGTACGCGGTCAGCTCGACCCGCTTCGGATCCACCAGCAGCAGCCGAACCTCATCAGGCGTGGCCCGCATCATGATCGAGGTGATCATGGAGTTCACGAAGCTGGACTTCCCCGACCCGGTGGCGCCTGCAACCAGCAGGTGTGGCATCTTCGCCAGGTTTGCCACCACGAAGCCGCCCTCGACGTCCTTGCCCAATCCGACAGTCATCGGATGATGATCATTTCTGGCGCGGGCCGACCGTAGCACGTCCCCTAGAGAAACGACTTCCTTGTCACTGTTGGGAATCTCGATGCCAATAGCGGACTTGCCGGGAATGGGAGAAAGGATGCGCACATCGGCGCTTGCCACCGCGTACGCGATGTTGCGGCTAAGCGCAGTGACCTTCTCCACTTTGACGGCCGGACCCAATTCGACCTCGTATCGGGTTACGGTCGGGCCGCGGCTGTAACCAGTGACGTGTGCGTCGATCTCGAACTGAAGCAGCACCTCGGTCAACTGATGAACGACAGCGTCAGAGGCGTTGGTGCGTGCCTTATGTACGCTGCCGTGCTTCAAGATCGCGGGGTCGGGAAGCAGATACTGCACATCTCCGGATAGCTGGAGCTGTTCCACCCGCTGTGGCATGGGGGTGTGCTGCGGAGCCTCCAACTCCTCGCCATCGACTCCGTGCACCATTACGCCGGGCGGTAGTCCGGCGGTAACGGGACGCCGCTGCTCCAGGCCTGACTCCGCCGCAGCCTCGGACTCGGATTCGGCACCCTCCAGCTGTGGTGCATCCGCTGATCCGCGCCGCCGCTGCCCAGCCTGATCTCCGATCACCGGTGTGTCGTAGGCCTTGTCACCGCCGTACTCAAGCTCAGGAACCACTTGACCCTCGATCACCACAGGACGTCGCAGCCGAGCGCGTGCTGACCGCATCCGATCGGGGATCTGGTGTAGCGGAATGCCGACAACTACCACCAATCCGAAGAGCAGCAGCAAGATCAGCAATGGCACGGCGACATACACGGTCAACAGATCCGAGAGCAAGCTGGACGAAACGTAGCCGATGATCCCGCCGGCACTGCGTAGCCGTTCGGGCTCATTGGTACGAGGCAACCCGCTGGCGATGTTGATCAAGCCGAGCAAGCCGAACATGATCGCGCTCCAGCCGATCAGCTGACGTCCCAGTGGACCGTTGCGGTCTGGGTGCCGCAATGTCCGCCAGGCCATCAGCAGCAAGAGAATGGGTGCCACGTAGCTCAGGGTTCCGATGGTGCTGGCAACACCGATCAAAATGGCATGCCCTACCGCGCCCGGCAGCCCCCACCACACTGCCGCAGCAACGATGATCGCACTGCCCAGCAGGAACAGCCCAATCCCGTCCCGACGTAGGGCAGGATCGACCTCTTCCACAGTCGGGCCAATGCGCCGTACCGCGCGGCCGACGGCGTAGGCAAGCGCGCCCAAGATCGCGACTACACCCAAGATCAGCTGATCGAAAAGCGGCTGACGCCGGCGACGACTCCGAGATCGGCTGCTGCCGGTGCGCCGGCGTGAGGCACTGGGCTGTGCCGCAGCAGCTACCGTCGATCTCTTCCTTCCGGTCGACCGTGATCTCGCACGCTGGGACGATCCAGAACTGCTGCGGGACCGCGGTGGGGAAGACGCACGGGTCGCCATGCTTGTGAGGTTACAAGATCAACGGCCGGATAGCCTGGGTCACACGCCGACGCCGGGGCGGGTACTGCCTGGGGTCTGAGGTGCTCGGGCAGCGCGGAAATGATCAAAGCCGGTAGGCGCCTCCCACTCCGCACCATCGACCAGGACCCCGATTTGATCATGATCTGCGGCATCGACCCGGCCAATCAGCAACCAGCCCTCCGGCACCGAATCCGCAGTCGGAAATGTGGCCGCCAGGGCGTGGTCTTCGCCTCCGGTGAGGATGAAGTGGTACGGGTCGGAGCCGGTTGCCGCGGCAACTGCCTGCAACGGTTCGGCCACCTCGAAAGCGTCTCGGCTTACATCGATTACGACGCCAGAGGCTTGCGCCACATGTCCTAGATCGGCCAGTAGTCCATCTGAGACGTCGATCATGGACGTGGCGCCCGCCCGCGCGGCGGCGGCACCACCGCCGTAGCTAACTTGCGGCGCCCGGTGCGCCTCCACCAGCACGCGAGGTGACCGAAATCCCCTACCAAGGACGGCCAAGCCGGCAGCAGCCCAGCCCAGCCGGCCATGAACGGCGACCACGTCGCCTGGCCGTGCCCCGGATCGGAGCACAGGCTTCCGTCCGTCAAGTGAGCCTATTGCGGTGACCGCGATGGTTATGTCGCGCGCTTTGGTCACATCGCCGCCGAGCAGGCTCACCCCGGCCGCATGACTTTCCTGACGAAGTCCATCGGCGAAGTCAAGGACCCATCCCAACGTCAGGTCGGCCGGGGCGGAGAATCCGACAAGGAGGCCGGTTGCCCGGGCGCCGATAGCCTCCAGGTCGGCGATATTGACCGCGACCGCCTTACGTCCCACGTCGCGAGCCTCAGACCAATCGCGCCGAAAATCCACTCCCTCAACAAGCATGTCGACCGATGCCGCCACGGCGTCCTTGATCGCCAGCACGGCGGCATCGTCGCCGGGGCCGACGCCGACATCATTGGCCAACGGCAAGCCATCGGTAATTGCCGCAATGAGAGGAAACTCCCCCACTTCAGCCAACGTGGCGTTGCGGCTCAGATTCACGCCAATCTCCCGTCATGCCCGATACGCGCGCTGCCGTCAGACCCTGTAGCGTGACGCACATCGGCGAGCGTACGCGGTCTGTTGCCCACTGACGATGCGCCCCTGAGAGTACGAAAGACACCCCCGTGGAGAAAACGCAGGAGGTACCACCTGATGGTCGTGCAGGCATACATCTTGGTTCAGACCAACGTCGGCAAGGCAGCTGAGGTCGCGCACGCGATTGCCAACATTCAGGGTGTCACGCTGGCCGAAGATGTGACCGGCCCTTACGACGTTATTGTGCGTGCCGAGGCCGCCAGTGTCGACGAGCTCGGCCAGCTGGTAGTCGCCCGGGTGCAAACGGTCCCTGGCATCACTCGCACGGTCACCTGCCCGGTCGTTCACATTTAATTTTGGAGCTGCTCGCGCAATCGCGTGGAGCCCGCCTACTTCGTCGTCACTCGCAGAGGAAATTACGGCTCGCTCTGTGTTCGATTGCTCGCTCCGCTCGCTGAGGCTGCCCTTTGGGCCAGCCTGGCTCAGCACGGCGGCGGCGATTATCCGACGCTCGCAGCTGAATTTGGAAGTGTACGCAGCTGCTACCGCAGCCCAACAGGGCGGCGTAGCGCCAACGTGATCAATCGCTCAACCAACTCCGAGTAGGGCACGCCGCTAGCTGCCCACATCCGCGGAAACATGGAATGCGGCGTGAACCCCGGCATGGTGTTGATCTCATTGACCACTACCTCTCCGTCGCGGGTAAGGAAGACGTCTACCCGGGCCAGCCCCTCACAGCCAATCGCCTCAAAGGTCTTGATCGCCAGGTGCCGGACCTGGTCGGCCAGCTCGGGTTGCACCTGAGCTGGCACATCAAGATCAACCTGTTCCTCGGGTAAGTACTTGGCCTCAAAGTCATAGAAGCCAGACGCACTGTGCACGCGTATCTCGGCTACCACACTTGCCATCGGTGATCCGCCGCCAAGATCATCTAACACACCGCACTCAAGCTCGCGGGCCCCGACGAATCCGTGTTCCACGATGATCTTGGGATCGTAGCCTTGGGCGAGGAGAATGGCCTCCTCGAGATCGGCAGGATTGTTCACCTTCGAGATGCCCAAGCTGGATCCGCCCCGGGCCGGCTTGACGAACAGCGGGTACTGCAGCGCTGCAATCGCCTCCAGACATGCGGCCCTGTCCCGCCGCCACTCTGCCGGAGTGACCGGGACGAAGGGTCCAACCGGCAGGCCGGACGCAGCGAGCACAAGCTTCATGTAGTGCTTGTCCATACCCACGGCGCTCGCCAGCACCCCGGCACCCACGTAGCGGGTCCCCATCATCTCGAACAGGCCCTGGATGGTGCCGTCTTCACCGTAGGGCCCATGCAGTAGTGCGAGCGCAACGTCGACCGGACCCAGCTGAGACAGTGCGGATTGTTCCCGAACGGCAAGCTCGCTGCCGCTAGAGACCCGCATCAGCAACGCTTCAGCCGCAGTCTCGCTGAGCTCCGGCAGCCTCCCCTGGCTGACCGCCAGCCGGCTGATGGTCTCCGGATCCACCAGGATCCACCGCCCGGTGGGCGTAATGCCGATACCCACCACATCAAAGCGATCCTGATCCAACGCGCTGAGCACCCCAGCCGCGGTGAGACAGGACACGCCGTGCTCGCTGCTGGTTCCCCCGAAGACCACCGCGACGCGGTGCCGAGAACCGTTGACCCTTCCATTGCCCGGCCGGCTTTCACTCACGATTCTTGACCTTATCCGCAGGCGGCCGCTGCCGCCGGTCAAGCACCAGACTTGGGCCTGTGACCAAGCACCCGCACGATGCCGATAGCACTTTCCAAACTCGGTTACGTCCCGAGACAGTGGCGGTCACCGCTGGCCGCCCTGAGCGCGTGGTGGACGCACCGCTGAACCCGCCAGTGGTGTTCGCCTCCACCTACATAGGTGCGCATGACATCGGTGCCGCACAGCTCGGCTACGGCCGCTATGACAACCCGACCTGGCAGGCGCTGGAGCAGGCGATCGGTGCGCTGGAAGGCGGCAGGGCGCTGGCTTTCGCATCCGGTATGGCTGCCGCACACGCGGTGCTTGAGCTGATGCCGCCGAGTGCTGTTGTGGTGATTCCTCACAACTGCTATCTCGGCGTTGCCGAGGCCGTCGATCGACGGGCTGCCAGATATGGCTGGCAGATACGGCGGGTCAACGTCGCCGATAGCACGCAGGTGCTGGCGGCGGCCGAAGATGCGGATCTGGTGTGGATCGAGTCACCCACTAATCCGACGATTGAGGTGGCCGACCTGCCCGCGTTAGGACGGGCGCTGGCCGGTGAGTCACTTTTCGTGGTGGACAACACCTTCGCCACTCCCCTGCTGCAACGCCCACTGGAGTACGGCGCCGATATCGTGTTGCACTCGGCCACCAAGTTGCTGTCAGGTCATTCCGATGTCCTGCTCGGCGCCTTAGTCGTCAAGGCCCACGACACCGAGATTTCTGCGGCATTGGATGCAGTACGTCGCTCCTTCGGCGCAGCTCCTGGTCCCATGGAGGCCTACCTGACGTTGCGTGGCCTGCGCACCCTGGCACTACGGCTAGCCAAAGCTCAGGCCAGTGCGCAAATCCTTGCCGAACGGCTCGTCACACATAGGCATGTACGACGGGTGCGTTTTCCAGGACTTCCAGACGATCCGGGCCACGCCATAGCTCAACGCACTATGTCGGGTTTCGGCTCAGTGATCTCCATTGACCTAGCGGATGCCAGAACGGCGGAGACTTTCGTCGAGGGCTGCTCACTGTGGGGATTTGCCACCAGCCTTGGCGGGGTCGAGTCCACCTTGGAGCGTCGCCGGCGCTGGGCCGGCGAACTTTTATCCGTGCCCGAGGGTTTAGTTCGGTTGTCAGTTGGGATCGAGCACGTTGAGGACTTGTGGGACGATCTCGCTCGGGCTCTTGATCATCTTTGAGGGTTAGTAACCCCTTCGAAGATTAGTAACGCTCTGGTTTAGCGGAGCGCGACATAAGTGCTGTGATCATCTCCGCCGGGGTCAGCTCGCCGGCGATCACAGCGGCTACATTTTCCACGATCGGCATTTCCACATGATGCTTGGCAGCCAGTTCGGTGATGGATGCGCAGGACTTGACGCCTTCGGCAACCTGCCGGGTGGACGCGGTGATCTCCGCGACGGTACGCCCCCTTCCGAGCTCCTCACCGAAAGTTCGGTTGCGTGACAAGGGCGATGAGCAAGTGGCGACCAGATCACCGAGTCCGGCCAGGCCGGAGAAGGTATACGGGTCGGCGCCCAGCACAAGACCCAGCCGAGTGATCTCAGCCAGTCCTCTCGTGATCACCGACGCGGTCGCATTCGCTCCCAGGCCCAGCCCGATCGCCATGCCAACAGCCAGCGCAATGACGTTCTTAATTGCGCCGCCAAGCTCGCAGCCGATGACATCGGTGTTGGTGTACGCCCGGAATCGCGCGGTATGACATACCGCCTGGAATGCCTCCGCCGTCGCAAGTAAGACGCTAGCCACGACACTGGCCGATGGCTGCCGTTCGGCGATTTCCCTAGCCAAGTTGGGCCCGGTGACAACGACGATGCGCTCGGGCGCGATCTGACCGGCTTCGGCGATCACCTCGCTCATCCGCAACCCGGTTCCAAGCTCAATACCCTTTGCCAGGCTTACCACGATGGCGTTTTCTGGGATCTGCCAATGACTGAGGTTGCTGCGGAGCGATTGAGAGGGCACTGCTAGCACCACAAAGTCGGCCCCACTCATGGCAACCTGTGGGTCACTCAGGGCCCTAAGCGACTCCGGCAGCTCGAGGTCGGGAAAGTAGTCCGGGTTGCAGTGATCAAAGTTGATCTTGTCCGCGAGTTCTGGTCGCCGCGCCCAGAGCGTGACCTCATTACCGGCGTCGCTGACAACGAGTGCAAAGGCCGTACCCCAGGAGCCCGAACCCATGATGGTAATGCGCGCCGAGACTCGGGCTTCTGCAGCGCCGCTCATGTTTGGTCTCCGGTGGTCAATTCGTTCCGCGGATCGTAGCGAAACCCGGGAGGTGGGGCAGCGCGGAGCTCGGCCACCAAGACTGTGATGGCGTCCATGATCCTGGTTGTCGCCTCCTCAAGCGTGCTGGCAGTGATCGACTTGGCCCGAAGATCATCGAGTGAAACCGGGGCGCCAACCGCGACACGCAAGGTCTTGCGAGGAAACAGCTTGGGGAAACGCGGCTTGCGGCCGGGCATCAGCTCATGGGCACCCCACTGTCCGATCGGCACCACCGGACAGCCAGTTTGAAATGCCAGCCGCGCCGCACCCGATTTGCCCTGGATCGGCCACAGCTCCGGATCATAGGTAATCGTGCCCTCGGGATAGATCACCAACGCGCGACCCTGCTCGATCGCCTGAGCTGCAGCAACGAGCGCTTCCTTGGATCGCGCGGACCCGCGCTCAACGGGAATTTGGCCACAAGCAGCAATGATGCGCCCGATGACGGGAATCTGGAACACCGAAGTTTTTGCCAGGAATCGAGGCCAGCGGCCCGAAAACGCCAGAAATTGACCAATAGCCAGAGGATCTGCATTGGAGATGTGGTTCACCACGAAGATCACTCCGCCGGTTTGGGGCACCCTGTCTTGGTGCCGCCAGTCCCGCTTGGTTAGCGGCCGGAGGATCGCATTGAGAATCCTGACCACCGTCGAGATCGTCTGCGCTCCCGGCTCATGATTGACCTCTGACAATGGCCTGAGCACCGTACGTTGACTCACGACGGGGTTCTCGGTCATCAACACCTCGGTCTTCATAGCTGCTCATGCTCATTCAGGGACGGTTCTGTCTCGTTCGCGGTAGCCAACCGTCCCTAAGTTGCTTCACCTTACGGGATCATGGGCAGGTGGATTTTGACGTCAGCTCCAGATGATGGCGCCAACGCCGACTGCCGCAGCGGTGATCGCGCTCAAGCCGACCGCGCACGCGAAATCCCGACTCGCGCTGCCCGATCCGCTGCGCCGACAGCTCGCCTGGACGATGGCGCTCGACACCTTATCCGCGTTAGCTCGCGCACTACCGCAGGTATTAGTGGTCAGTGATCAGCCGGCATTGGAGTCCAAACTCCGCCGGGAAGAGATCGCGGCAGATGTGGTGAGCGACTCCGGTCATGTCGGCATCAACTCAGCCCTAAGCCACGGCGCCATGACATTACGGCGCGCAGGCTTCACCACTGTCATGGCGTGTGTAGGTGATCTTCCAGCCTTACGGCCGGAATCTGTCCTTCGAGTCCTTGACGCTTCTCGAGCTCATCAACGATCCTTCGTCGCGGACGCATCGGGAATAGGCACCACGATGCTGGTGGCGCACAACGTCGATCTGGCGCCACAGTTTCAGGGACGGTCGGCTGCGGCTCACTACGCATCCGGCGCAGTGAGCCTTTCGGAGGAAGCCTTTGGATCGCCGATTGCCGACGCCCGCCGGGATGTTGATACCCAAGCCGATCTTGCAGCAGCGATTGGACTTGGCGTGGGTCCAGCAACCCAATCGCTCATCGATCCTGAAACAGGTCGACTCGGCTGCTATGAGTTGATCACTGCGACGCAATGGCGTGATGCGGACGGCAACCAACTCGCGATCACTGCTTCTGGAAGACGGATCGCCCTACCTTCTGAGGCCCTAGGGAAGGATCTCCGGCATGCCAAAGTCGGCCAGCGCCTCCATTCCGTGGCAGCCGCTGGCCGAGTTTTATCTGCCTGGCTTTGAAAGTAGAACTAGCGCCTGGCGGCGGTCTTCTTCGCCGTCGAGGTCTTCTTGGCTACGGTTTTCCTTGCCGGCACCGCAGTCTTCGATGTCGCCGCGCTACCGCTGGCGGCCTTTGTGGGCGCCTTTCTCGCGGTCGCCTTGGGCACCTTCTTGGCTCCCGAGACATAGGCCTTCAAGTCCGAGCCCGCACGGAAGCGTGGAACAGCCGTGGCTTTGGCGCGCTTGCGCTCGCCCGTACGCGGGTTCCGCACCATCCTTGCCGAACGAGACACCTTCTCGAAAACACCAAATCCGGTGATCGACACCTTCTCCCCAGCCGCAGTCTTGTAGGTGATCGTTTTCACTACGGCGTCAAGGGCCTTGGCTGCTTCGGTCTTGCTGCCGTCATAGTATTCGGACAGCGCCTGAATCAATTCGGCCTTGTTCACAGCTTCCCTTCTCGATGCGGTTCCAAGCTTGGTGGGAACTTGGGCAGCGTACGGTACGCCTGCAGAGCCAACGCTAGGGAAGATCGCGCAGCCAGACAATCACTTGAGTTGCACATTTTGGTGTCTTGTAAGGAAAAAACACTCACGGAGGCCGTGCTAATTGACAGCGGCCACCTTCGCCGGCAGCGTCTTTGGCTTGTACGCCGGCCGGTCGCGTTCGAACTCCTCGATTTGATCAACATGCCGCAGCGTCAACCCGATGTCGTCCAGGCCTTCCATGAGCCGCCATCTGGTGTAGTCGTCAATCTCGAACTCGCTCTGGAAAGCGTCGGCAGTGATCTGCCGCCCAACAAGGTCGACGGTGATCGGAGCAGCCGGATGTTCCTCGACGAAGTCCCATAGTTCTTCAATGATCTTCTGGTCGACGACGGCAATCAGCAGACCAGCCTTCCCGGAATTGCTCCGGAAGATATCGCCGAACCTTGATCCGATCACGACCTTGAACCCGTAATTCTGCAACGCCCAGACCGCATGCTCCCGGGAAGAGCCGGTGCCGAAATCTGGACCCACGACCAAGATCGTCGCGCCGGCGTACTGCGGCAGGTTCAGCACGAAATTGGGGTCGGAGCGCCAAGCTGCGAACAGGCCATCCTCGAAGCCCGTTTTAGTGACCCGCTTCAGATAGACCGCCGGAATGATCTGATCGGTGTCGACATTGCTGCGTCGCAGCGGGAGTGCGGTGCCAGTATGAGTGGTGAACGCGTCCATGATCATCTCCTGCCGGACAGATCGGCTGGGGAGCTGAGCCTGCCGGTCACGGCCGTGGCAGCGGCGACGAGCGGCGACACCAGATGTGTCCGACCACCCTTACCCTGCCGCCCCTCGAAGTTGCGATTCGAGGTTGAAGCCGCCCGCTCGCCGGGAGAGAGTTGGTCAGGGTTCATGCCTAGGCACATCGAGCAACCGGCGGCTCGCCATTCCGCTCCGGCGTCTTTGAAGATCAGGTCCAGACCCTCGGATTCGGCTTGCAAGCGCACTCGTGCGGAGCCAGGAACGACCAACATGCGCACGCTCTCGGCGACGTGGTGTCCCTTGATGATGCCAGCCGCCGCGCGCAGGTCCTCGATTCGCCCGTTGGTACAAGAGCCAAGAAAGACAGTGTCGACGCTGATGTCACGCATCTTCTGCCCCGGCTCGAGCGCCATGTATTCCAGCGCCTTCAGCGCTGCGGTCCGGTCCGCCTCTTCGGCAAAGATCTCCGGATCGGGCACCTCGGCACCCAGCGGAACACCCTGACCTGGATTGGTTCCCCAGGTGACGAAAGGCGTCAGCTGACTCGCATCAAGATCAACTTCTGCGTCGAAGGTGGCTTCGGGATCACTGCGGAGCGTCTGCCAATAGGCCAGGGCGGCATCCCAATTCGCACCTTCCGGAGCATGCGGGCGTCCCTTGAGGTAGGCGAAGGTGGTTTCGTCAGGCGCGATCATGCCAGCCTTGGCACCCCATTCGATGCTCATGTTGCAGATCGTCATGCGACCTTCCATGCTCAGCGCCTCGATGGTGGTGCCGCGATACTCCACGATGTAGCCCTGGCCCCCGCCGGTACCTACCTTGGCGATCAATGCCAGCACGATGTCCTTCGCAGTGACCCCGACGGGCAATTCGCCGTTGACATTCACCGCCATGGTCTTCGGCCTGGCCTGCGGCAACGTCTGCGTGGCCAACACATGCTCCACCTCAGAGGTACCGATACCGAAGGCGATGGCCCCGAATGCGCCGTGTGTGGAGGTATGCGAGTCACCGCAGACCACGGTCAGGCCGGGCTGAGTCAAGCCCAGCTGGGGACCGATGATGTGCACAATGCCCTGATCAAGATCACCAAGGCTATGGATTCGAATGCCGAACTCCCGCGCGTTATTACGCAGCGTCTCGACCTGAGTCCGCGACACCGGGTCGGCGATGGGCCGGTCGATGTTGAGCGTCGGTGTGTTGTGGTCCTCTGTTGCCAGTGTCAGGTCAGGTCGGCGTACCGGTCGGCCGGCCTGACGCAAGCCATCAAAAGCCTGAGGGCTGGTGACCTCGTGGACAAGGTGGAGATCGATAAAGAGCAGATCGGGCTCACCCTCGGCGGTTCGCACGACGTGGTCATCCCACACCTTTTCGCTCAATGTCTTGCCCATAATGATTGATCTTCTCCTGTCCCCGGTCCCCAACTGCCGGAGCTCTAAGGATTTCCCACGGCTGGCAAGCTAATCTTTGCACTTGCCTTCCAGCATGCGAGACGGCAGTATCAAGGCATGGACAACTCTAGCGGTGTCGGCGTCCTTGACAAAGCCGCCCTGGTGCTCAGTGCCTTGGAGACCGGACCGACCACTCTGGCAGGCCTGGTCGCTGCCACTGGATTGGCCCGGCCGACTGCGCACCGACTTGCCGTTGCCCTCGAGCATCATCGTCTGGTGAGCAGGGATCTGCAAGGCCGATTCGTGCTCGGGCCGCGGCTCGGTGAACTGGCATCGGCTGCTGGCGAGGACCGACTGTTGGCGACCGCTGGGCCGGTACTCGCCCGGCTGCGCGATATCACCGGCGAGTCGGCTCAGATGTTTCGCAGGCAAGGCGACTATCGGGTATGCGTAGCCACTGCTGAGCGGATGTCGGGATTGCGCGACAGTGTGCCGATCGGCACACAGCTGACCATGAGCGCGGGCTCAGCGGCCCAGGTGCTGCTTGCCTGGGAGGAGCCCGAACGGATGCAGCGAGGTCTACGAGGCAGCCGCTTTTCTGCGGTCGCCTTGGCGGCGGTACGCCGACGCGGCTGGGCCCATTCGGTCGGTGAGCGAGAACCTGGCGTGGCCTCGGTTTCGGCACCCGTACGCTCCCCCTCTGGGAAGGTCATTGCCGCGGTGAGCGTTTCTGGTCCAATCGAACGTCTGTCCCGCCAGCCCGGCCGGCTCCATGCACCAGCGGTAATAGCCGCTGCGGAACGGCTGAGTGAGGTGCTGCGTCGCAGTGGCGGCGAGTGAGCCCTCGCCCTGACTAGCAGCAGAGCGCTCGCTAGGGTCTGCTGTGTGGTCGAATCCCTGATACACCGGCGCGCTGTTGGCATTGACTATGCGGTGCAACGCTGGCGAGCTGAACGGGCTCGCAAGGCCGGCTACATCACCGAGGTGATTCCGTACACCAGCTATGGCTCGACAAGCTGGTTGCGGATCTTGGCTCGTGTGGTGCTGGCAAAGAATTCTCAGCGACAGACCGATCTGCCGACCGGGATACGCGGCTGGCGTAACTTCGTCGGCGTCCCGGTGGAGAACGCGAGGGTAAGCGTCGATACCGAGGCAGGATCGCACGAGGTGCAGGCCGACCACAGCGGCATCATCGACGTTGTCATCGATGTTGATCTTGAACCGGGATGGCATCAAATCGGACTGAGCTCGGACGGCTCAGATATAGCGACGGCACTGGTCTTCATCGTCGACCCCCAAACCACCTTCGGGGTGGTTTCTGACGTTGATGACACGGTCATGGTCACCGCACTGCCGCGGCCGCTGCTTGCCGCTTGGCACACCTTCGTTGTCAACGAACATGCGCGAGCGACAACCCCGGGCATGCCAGTCCTATACGAGCGGCTGAGCACGCGTTATCCGGGAGCACCGTTCATCTACCTGTCCACTGGAGCCTGGAACGTTGCCCCTACCTTGACTCGCTTTCTTTCGCGCAACCTTTATCCGGCCGGGCCGTTGCTGCTTACCGATTGGGGGCCGACCGCAGACAGCTGGTTCCGCAGCGGTCGGCAGCACAAGCGCAGCAGTTTGGAACGTCTGGCGCGCGAATTCCCTGAGATCAAATGGCTGTTGATCGGTGATGATGGTCAGCACGATGAGTCGATTTACGGCGACTTCGTAGCACAACATCGCGACAATGTGAACGCGATCTGTATCCGCCAGCTGACACCAAGCGAGGCCGTGTTCGCCGGCAGCAGTTTCCGCGGTCACACCAAGACCGGTGATTCGACTGTGCCCTGGCTCTACGCTTTAGATGGCGCAGGTATGGCCGATAAGTTGGAGCGCATCGGCTTGTTGGAGCCAGCACCGCAGCAGCCAGAGATCGAGGCCTAAGACCCTCGTCCGGTGAGATGGTTTAGCCATGGTGAGCACGGCGGCGTCATTGTTCTGGATTGCCTTGTGCGCCGTGATAGCGCCGCTGGTCGCGGGTCTGGTACCGCGACGACTAGTTCCGGAAGTGGTATTGCTTCTTGCGCTCGGTGTCCTGATCGGTCCTGGTGCACTTGGTCTGGCCGCAGTCGGCGAGGGTCTTGAGGTACTGCACGAGCTTGGCCTCGGGATGTTGTTCCTACTCGCCGGGTACGAGATCGAGCTGAAAAAGCTTACGGGCCATGGCGGTCGAAGAGCCCTGGTCACCTGGTTGATTTGCTTCGCGCTGGCACTTGGTCTAGTCGGGTTCGTCGGGCTGATCGGCGCAATCAACGCAGAGACCGCCGTTGCGATCGCCCTCGTCTCGACAGCCTTGGGGGCACTACTTCCGATCTTGAAAGACAGCGGCCAGCTGGACACGAGGCTAGGCGCAGCAGTCCTCAACCATGGCGCTTTCGGCGAACTGTGCCCGATCATCGCCATGGCTCTGCTGCTCAGCACCAGAGTCACATTGGCATCGATCGGAGTATTGGTCATCTTCGCGGTCGTCGCGGTGATCTTCACACTTCCGGCGGCACACCTGCGGCACGGGTCACGCGCCCATCAGATCATCACCGGAAGCTCTGAGACCACAGCACAGATCACCGTACGACTCGTCGTGTTACTGCTGGTCAGTCTTGGAGGACTGGCCATCGCCTTTGATCTTGATGTGGTGCTCGGTGCCTTCGCCGCAGGTTTCGTGCTCCGCCGAGCCCTTCCTGAGGGCGATGAGTCGCTTGAGCACAAGCTCGACGGTCTGGCGTTCGGTTTGCTGATTCCGATCTTCTTCATCACCTCCGGCATGAACATCGATCCCCAGGCGATCGCCGATAACCCGCTCGATCTGGTGATCTTCGTCGTCGCGATCGTTCTGGTTCGCGGCGGCCCGATCTATCTGGCGAGCCGCATGGACCGAGTTCCGCACACACATGATCGGGTTTTCAGCAACGTCGAAAGCGTTCAGATAGCGCTTTA
>DATFBI010000263.1:0-31291 GCA_035253925.1 Propionibacteriaceae bacterium | reverse complement strand
GGCATGCTGATCCCGCAGAACTCCGGGTTGATCCAGGAGCTGTTCCGCGGTGCAGAACGCGGCCGCGCCTTTGGAATCCTGGGTTCCACGATTGGCATCGCAACGGCGGCCGGGCCGGTGATCGGCGGGCTCATACTGGGAATTCCTGGACCGGACGCCTGGCGTTGGGTGTTCTACGTCAACGTGCCAATCGGCCTCGTCGCATTGCTGCTGGCGGCCCGGCTCCTGCCAGCAACCATAAGCGCGGGCTGGCGCGGTATCGACCTTGACCTGCTGGGTTCACTGCTGCTCGGCGGTGGCGTCCTTGCCTTCCTGATCCCGGTGGTCGACGCAGCCGACGGCGGATTCAGCCGACTTTGGTGGCTCGGGCTGGTGGGCGTGTTGCTGCTGGTGCTGTTCTCCTGGTGGGAGACACACATCGTCGGGCGTGGCCGGCAGCCACTGCTCGACCCGCGGCTGAAAAGCACTTCCGGCTACGTTGCCGGGTCCGTGATCGGACTCGTCTACTTCATTGGCTTCACCGGGGTTTGGCTGGTCCTTACGCTGTTCCTGCAGGACGGCTTGGGGTACTCGCCGTTACGCGCGGGGCTGTCCGTCACACCTTTTGCAGTCGGTGTAGCCTCCTCGGCAGTCATCGCGGGAAGCCTGGTTTTCCGGCTTGGACGCTGGCTGACTGTCTGCGGCCTCGCTGCGACGGGGGTCGGGCTGCTCGCCACTGCACTGCTGTTGCGACACACTGCTGGAGCGTCGGCGCAGTGGATCATAATTGGGCCGCTGCTCGTGGCAGGACTTGGCGGTGGCATGGTCACCTCACCGAACATCACCCTGACCCTTGAGAACGTGCCGGTGCGAATGGCCGGTGCTGCCGGCGGCGCGCTGCAAACCGTGCAACGGATCGGGGCGGCAATGGGGGCCGCCACGCTCGCCACCATCTTTTATCACGCGCTCAACCAAACCGGTAATGATTACCAAGCCGCGGTATCGGATGCCTTGGTCGCTACGTGTGCCTTCATGCTGCTCGCGCTACTGATTGCTCTTGGAGAAGTGCTATGGCGCCGGTCAAGTTGATCTCTCGAATGGGAGAGCTGGGGGCCGGACTCCGGCTGCCGGCTGCCAGTGCCCGAGTTCATGTCACCACGATGTTCTCGGCTGGCGTGGGTGTTGCCCTTGCTGTCGGCCTGGCCGGTCAATGGGCCTATGCTCCGCTTTGCGGCTGGGATGTCGCCGCGCTGGTCTTCACGCTATGGGTCTGGCTGACCGTCGGCCGGATGAACTCCTCGGCCACCGCCGCGCACGCGACGCGGGAAAACCCCGGTGGTGCGGTAGGCGACGTGATCATTCTCATCGCGGCAGTCGCAAGCCTCGGGGCGATCAGCATCGCACTGGTGCGAGCTAATTCAAGCCAGGGACTGGCGCAGGACATGCTTGCACTGCTCGGCATCGCCAGCGTCGGACTGTCCTGGTTCACCGTGCACACACTGTTCATGCTCCGGTACGCACAGCTGTACTACACCGGACCCGACCGTGGCGTGGACTTCAATCAGGAAATCGCGCCACGCTACCTCGACTTCGCCTATCTGGCGTTCACTATCGGCATGACCTTCCAGGTCTCCGACACTGATCTAAGAACGCCGGAGATGCGTGCAACCGCGCTCAAACACGCTCTGCTGTCTTACCTGTTCGGCGCGGTGATCCTGGCCGCCACCATCAACCTAATCGGGGGCCTCGGAACCAGCGGCGGCCGCGGTTGACGGAAGGGCCCTGAGGCTGCGTTGATCAGTCCGAGCTGTCAATAGGAAGAAAAACGTCTAGCACGGTGCCCTGGCCGGCCGGACTGGTGACCTCGATCGACCCCCCCAAGGCTTCGACCCGGTCACGCAGGCCCGTCAGACCAGTGCCCTGCTGCGGTTGAGCGCCGCCGACGCCCGCGTCCGACACCCGTAGCCGCAGGGTGCTGTTCGCTTGCCATACGACTACGTCGGCGTGTGACGCGTTGGCGTGTTTGGCCGTGTTGGTTAGCGCCTCGGAAACCACGTAATACGCCGCTACCTCTACCGACGCGGGATACCGGGAGTCAGCCCGGATGTCTAACTCAACCGGAATCGGGGAGCGTCGAGCCAGTGTACGGAGTGCCGGGCCGAGCCCACCCTCGGACAAGATCGCGGGATGGATCCCGCGCGATATCTCGCGGAGCTCTTCCAAGACCGCAGTCAGCCCGTCCGCGACTTGACCGATGCCGTCCCGCAGCGCTGGGAGTTCTGCGGGCACCGATTCCTGCGCGAGGCGCAGTTCAAGTGCCAGTGAGACGAGCTGTTGCTGGGCTCCGTCGTGGAGGTCTCGCTCGATACGGCGGCGGGTTGCGTCCGCGGTGGCCACGATGCGTGCCCGCGACTGAGTCAGCTTCGTGCGGGCATCGGCATTCGCGATGGCCGTCGCGACGAGTTCGGTGAAATCCACGATTCGCTGCTCAATGTCGCGAGGAAGTGGTTCCCGCCGGGAAGCGACGTTGATCGCGCCCCAGAGATGACCCTCGACTGTGATGGGGGCGTCAAGCAGGTAGCGCATTCCCTCCTGGCGGAGTTGCTCGGGCAGCGACGTGGTAGCCGAATCGTCGATGCGGTAGCGAGCGACGCGACCGGTCTCTTGGATTGAGGCTAAGGCGAAGCCGGGAAGTGGTTGGAACCGTGATCCCGGCAGCCGCTGTCCAGACCAGCCGCGGCCGCTGAGGAACGTGGCGTCTCTGTTCGCTTCGAATCGGATCAGCGCAGTGGCGTCCGCTTGAAACAGCGCGTGGATCTCTTCCGTCACAGCTTCGAAGACGGCATCGGGCTCTACGCCGCGGGCGACGAGTGTTGCCACCCGCCGTAACGCGGCCTGCTCCTCGGCGATGCGGCGCAGCTCTTCCCGTGCTTCGGCGCTTTCCACAGCGGTCGCGACGAGTTCGGTGAACCGCGCAATCTGTGACTCGGTGTCTGGTGGAAATGGCTCGTCGCGGTTGGTCGAGGCAGCGATCACCCCCCACAGCTGGCCGGCCACGAAGATCGGGCAACCGACCGAGGAGCGGATACCGACCGTGTGGGCTTCGTCGGCGATAGCACCCGTGGCGCCGGCGAAGCTTTCCAGCCGCACTGGACCACTGGTCTGCCGGACATCGCGGGCAATGCTGGACCCGTCAAGGGGCAACCGGGTGCCGACGGCTAGTTGGGCTGGTACCCGGCTCCAGGCTGCGACGCCGGTTACGGTCTCATCTGGCTCATAGCGCTCCATGCGTGCTAGGTCGGCGCCGGACAGCGTTCCGACCTCGCGGGTGACGGCCTCGAAGACCGCCAAGGGCGGTGCCGACTGGGCAATGAGGGTCGCGACGCGTCGCAGCGCGGATTGCTCACGTGAGAGCCGAGCAGATTCCAGCGCCGCCCGCCGGGACCGCGCTGCCAGCTCGCCAACCACCACTGCGGTTACCAAGAAGACCGCTAGCGCTGCAAAGTCTCTCGGGTCGGCAAGCTGAGGTGAGCCACGTGGTGGCAGCAACAGCGCAAAGGCGGTAATCGAGATGATCGATGTCAAGACTGCGAGCCAGGATCCCCAGAAGATGGCGACAACCAATACGGGAAGCACATACAGCACTAGGAGGCTCAACACCGGAACGTACTGCTCGAGCAGGATGACCACGCCAGTCAGCGCAGCAACCATTGCGACACTGGCCAGCAGCCCGCTTGACCAGCGCACAACGGATCGATTCAGCTGGCGCCCTGGCATCCCATCGCGTCTCCTCAGAAACGCTAACTGAGGTAGTCACGCCGGGGAACCCCGGTGTCAGCCCGGCCGCGTCATGCCGC
This sequence comes from Propionibacteriaceae bacterium, assembly GCA_035253925.1. Classification (GTDB taxonomy): domain Bacteria; phylum Actinomycetota; class Actinomycetes; order Propionibacteriales; family Propionibacteriaceae; genus Microlunatus. The sequence goes on along the minus strand of DATFBI010000263.1, from coordinate 27,455 downwards.
CTTAGCCACCGATTCGGCTCGTGTCAGCAAGTACCACGCGGCGCTGTTCGGCGGGACCTTGTCACCTGCTTCATAGTGACTCGCAAGCAGCAGTTCACCGTGCACTGGCGCCGAGACGACCCGCGAAGAGCAGTTGATCACGCACACGAAGCCGCCGCCTCGGGTGAAGGCCAGCACGCCGGGTTCGGTCGGCAACCACCGAAAATCGTTCGCAGCCAATACCGGGAGCCGCCGCCGCAACGCCACGGTCTGGCGGTACAGCTGCAGCATCGACTCGCTGGAGGCCAGTTGCTTGTCTACGGCGTGATCAGCGAACCAGTCGGGCTGCGGCAGCCATGGATTGGCTGTGGAGAAGCCGAAGCCGTCCTCTGAGGAGGCCCAAGGCATTGGGACCCGGCAGCCGTCACGGCCGCGCCGAGCACCTTGGCTGCGGTGGAACATCGGGTCCGCCAGTACGTCGGCCGTTAGCTCAGTGACCTCGGGCAGGCCAAGTTCCTCGCCTTGGTAGATGTATGCCGATCCCGGCAGCGCGAGCATCAGCAGAGCGGCCGCCCGCGCCCGGTTGGTGCCGAGATCCACATCACCGGCGCCGAGGCCGGGAGTACCACCGGCATATCGGGTCACCGACCGCGGCATGTCGTGGTTGTTCAGCACCCAGGTGACCGACGAGCCAAAGCGGGCGGTTGTGCTTAGGCCGCGATTCACTACCTGGTACAGGGTTTGGTCGTCCCAGCGGGCCCGGAGGAAGTCGAAGTAAAAGCTCTGGTGGAGTTCGTCCGGGCGCTGGTACAGCGCGAGTTGCTCGCTGTCCAGCACGCCGACCTCTCCAATGAGCACCCGCTCGCGGCCCGTCAGCGTCGTATAGTCCTCGGCAATGGTCCGCCAGCGCTGCCACACCTGGTGCACCTCGGGCTGGTTCCACGCATGAGGGTTGAGTGGATCGCCGGTGAGCTCGTCGCACATCGCGTTCTTGTGGTCCGGCAACCCATCGGCCTTGTACAACCCATGCGCCACATCGATTCGGATACCGTCCACATCCCGGTCGAACCAGAAGCGCAGCACCTGCTCGAAGTACGCCGCCACGTCCGGGTGGCGCCAGTTGAAGTCGGCCTGCTCTGGCGCGAAGCTGTGCAGGTACCACTGTCCCGGCGATTGGTCAGGTTCGGTGACGCGCTGCCAGGCGGACCCGCCGAAGATGGAGCGCCAGTTGTTCGGCGGCAGCTCGCCCTGCTCGCCGCGCCCGTCGGCAAAGTGGAACCGCTCACGTGCCAAGCTGCCCGGACCGGCGGCCAAAGCCGCGGCGAACCATGGGTGCTCAATCGAGCAGTGGTTCGGGACGATATCGATGAGCACCTTGAGATCGAGCCGGTGCGCCGCATTTATCAGCTGATCGAAGCCTTGCAGCGTTCCGTACTCCGAATGCACCTCAAAGTAGTCGGACACGTCGTAGCCGTGGTCGTGCTGGGGCGAGGGATAAAACGGGTTGAGCCAGATGCCGTCAACGCCGAGGCTCCGCAGATACGGCAGCCTGGCGACCACACCAGCAAGATCACCAACCCCGTCGCCGTCGGAGTCCTGGAAACTGCGCAGATAAACCTGATAGACAACCGCATCCCGCCACCAGCCTGACCGACGCCGACCATGCCGGCCGGCTCGCTTGGCTTCGAACTCTGACATGACACCTTTTCCCTAGGCCCGCTGACCACTCGATGTTTATTCGTCAGCCGCAGTCGGATTGGATGCCCAGATCGGGGCCGGAGGTGTGGCGCATGCGTGGATCTACGGTGGGACCGATGGAAGCTCTGCACGGCAGGGATGAACCCACCGCTGTCCGGCGTGACCTGCGGCCGTTGCGCTGGGTCCCGGCAGCCGACGGCGATGGTGGGTGGGCAGTGCCATCGCGGCGACCGCGGCGCTGACCGTAATCGGGCTGCTTTCGGCGACCGGCGTCATCGGCAAAGTGATCATCGGTTGATCGCGTTACCCGTTCCTACGCTCCTGCAACCAAAGCCAGCCAGCGGGGCATAAGCCGCCTATTCCGTGGTGGCCTTTGGCGTTGGCTGGGGCCTTTGGCGTTGGCTGGGTCTGTCCATCGTTTTGCAGTCAGGCTGCGGTGGGCCGGTAGGTCAGCAGCACGGCTCCGGAGCCGAAGACTCGAGAATCGGTCAGGGTTAGCGGAACCCGCTTTGCGGACCGGCGGAACAGCGGCGTACCGGACCCCAGGCGCACCGGGCTGACGGTGAGCCGGTACTCCTCGACGAGCCCATGATCACTTGCTGATGAGATGATCCCACCGCCGGCGAAGATCGCAATAGGTCGGTCATGCTGTGTCTTGATCATCTCGAGCTCGGTCACGTCATGAACGATGTGCGTGTTGTGCCAGTCGGTCTCACTTAGCGTGGTCGATACTACGTACTTGGGCAGCTCATGCATAAGTCTGGCTTGCTCCAGGTCGACCGGCGTGGCGTCCGGGTTCTCGGCCGCGGTTGGCCAGTACTGCGACAGCGGCTCATAGGCCTTGCGGCCGAACACCATGGCGTCCAGTGAGCGCAGCGTCTGCAGGATGAACTCGTCGTACTCGGCGTCGATGAACTCGAAGTCGATCTCGTGGTCTTCGTTCTCGATGTAGCCGTCGAGGGACACGACTATCTGGGCAATCAGCGTGGCCGTCATTAAGTTCTCCTCTCCTGCAAAGTAGGGACCCTCCTCGGTGAGGAAAATCATCGGGGCTGGGTGCAGACTGGTCATATTGACATCTGACCGTCCCGGGAGGTTCGCCATGTATAAGGCCCAGCCTCAGTTGCCTGACATGTTGCCGGTGCTGTCGCGTGGAAAGCACCGTAATCCACGCAAGGGCGCATGCTTCATGGAGTTGGCGTCTTATCTTGCCGGTGAACGATGGAGTGATCATCCGGCCTGCACCCATCCGTTGTTGGCATTCGTGGCGCGTCTAGTCAACGATCACACCTCTGATGAGGGCCGCCCCCGCCTGGGCGAGTTGATTCCATCTGTTATCGGGCTGACCGGCGATGACCCACATATCGATGCCTTGATCACGCTCCGCTGTGCCACGATCGCGCTCCCGATCGCAGCGGCTGACCGACAGCGAGTCCTCGCGGTCTCGGTCCTGGTCTGCGAGAAGGTGTTGGCCCAACTCGATGGGCGCAGCGACAGTCTCTCCGCAGACAGTGCTCGCGTGCTGGGCGCAGTGCCCCACGCGAGGCAATGGGCCGAACGCTTCACCAGTAACTTCCAGCCTCGGCTAGCAGCCTTCCGTCGGCAGGCCGCACCACACGCTGTCCGCGGCGCGGTCGAGGGTGCAGCACATGCGCTGATCCCGGATCCTGATGCCACGTTGCGCAGGATGCTCGCTGAATCAATTGACATCTGCACCCCGTGGACTGGCAAGGCGGCATCCAGTGTCGTGGTCGACGACTCCGCGTGGGCCGAAGCATGTCGGCTCACCGTGGCGGCAGGCGGTCGCTGACAGCAAGCAAGACGAGATCCCAACCCAGCCCTTGATTCAGGCTCAGCCCCAAGACACCAGGGCACCAGGCGGGCAGCCTGTAATCACTCGAGCGCGTACCTTGTCGATCAACTGTCGCAATAAAAACTCTGTTGCCGACATCCCCTTCCCAAGCCGGCATTGGAATCGGCGACTGCCAGTCTTGATCGAATTCATCAACAACTGCGCTCCCTCAGTGCTCGGAGTGCAGGAGACCAACAACAGCATGGCTGCCGACATCATCAACGGTCTCGGACCGAACTGGACATTCTGGGGGTCGCGTACGGCCAAGATCATTTGGGATTCAACGAAGTGGATCGCGCTTGATCACTTCGAAGCCGGGTTGCCATTCACCGAGCTTGGCATATCCAAGGTGCGCCCACTCACCATGCTGAAGCTCATGTCGATCAAGACTCGAGGCTTCGCTTGGTTCGTCAGTACTCACCTAGTGGTGAACATTGCAAACGAAGAAGCTATCCGGCAGCGGCAGATCAAGTTGGTGATCCAACATCTCGAGGAGCGACCTGACCATGAGCGTGTGATCATCTTTGGGGACTTCAACTCGATTCCCACCAACTCATCGGTCCGCAAGATCGCCAGCAATGCCGGCTACAAGCACCTACGCGCCAAGCTGTCAGCGATCACACGCAAGACATGCAACACCTTCAACGGCTGGAAGATCACTAAGCGTGAAGGTAGGTGGAACGATGACATCCTGACGTCCCCACATGTCAAGCCGTACGCGGGTGCGATCATGCTGACCGACTCGACAGCGCTCCCAATTCACGCAACTGATCACAACGGAGTGTTTGCCAAAGTCGAGTTCCAATCACCGCCTGCATTGCCGCTATGACTAGCGATTGGAAGACGCCTCGATAAGCGGAAAATCCTTGAGGATCTGCTGCAGGTGCATCACCTGCCGAGGAACGAACTCGGCGATCGTAAATCCGACAACATCAACGGCCTGATCGATATCAGCGACGATGCGTCGCACTTCTGCACTGGTCAAGCCGTTCGGCTCGGCGCCGAGGCCGAGCACGATCTCATTGCTATCGATGGTGTCGACGTCGAAGTGAATGGCAACCCGGGAGCACCCGGTGCTGGCGAGCCAGTCAAGCAGTGCTGTACTCGACTCCCGCAGCTCATCGGGGCTGAAAGACGTAAGGCCCCACTCGGCGACGCGCGGGTAGTCGTCATCGGTCCAGGAGTGCAGCCCGACTAGGGCGACGCGATCTGCACGAACTGTCGCGGGAAGCACCGTTTGTACATCGGCGTCACCGCGCCCGATGATCGCCGAGACTGCCATGGCGTGGTAGCCGGGATATTCACTGTCGCCGGTTCCGACGTCGGGGTGAGAGTCGATCCAGACGATCGCGAGGTCGTCCCCGTACCGGTCAGCGAGCACCGAGAACGGCGCGACGCTCACCGAGCACTCCCCGCCGAGTGTCACAATCCGGGTCGGGCTGTGTTGCCAAATGATCTCCAGGGCGCGGGCTAGCTGCTCCACGACGATCGTTTTGGCTTCCACGCCGTCACGTTCCTCCAGCCCGTCATCGGCCATGGTGACCGGCGCGGTCGCGGTCGGGCCCTCGTACGGCGGCAGAACCGCCGCAAGGACCACCGACCCAACCGCGTAGCCACGGCGGGCGATGTCGAAGGGGAATTCGGAGGCGAGCTGCTTCACGCTTGATGTGCCTCCGCCCTGCCACTGCGGCCAGATGAGTCGGAGCGTGACATCAGGTGATGACGGATTGGAGTGAGTCGTTTCCATTGCTCCTTATCTTGCCGTGTACTCGACCAGAGCAGCCAGGGGTATACAAGTGCCATGGAGCGCACGGACTTTGTCGACGTACTGCGCCGATGGGAAGACGCGGGCGGTGTTTGGCGAGTGCTCAATCAAGATCAGGACTCGGTTACGGTCGGCCTTTACCGCTGTGACGGCGGTGAAGAGGCTGACCGATTCATGGCCACCGATCCCAGCCTCACTCAGTTTCTGGCCGGGCGGACCAGCAGCAGCCAAGATCAAGAACATCGCGAGCGTGATCGAGATCCACAGGGCCGGGCAAAGCAGGCGCGCCCCCGGGATCGGCTCGGTCGCCCACTGCCCTACGGCAGCGCCGGCGTTGACCCGGTGTCAGAGGAACCACTACCACCATTGGCAACCATTTCGTACGCGCACGAATTGCTGGCCGAAGGCCGGCCCTTCTCGGCCCATGAGGTGTACGAGGCGCGCTGGAAAGCGGGTCCAGCCTCGGAACGTGAGCTATGGCAAGGTCTGGCCCAGCTCTGCGTAGGCATCACTCATGCCGAGCGGGGCAACCGGGTTGGCGCGCTGCGCCTCATCGGCCGAGCTCGGCGACGCTTGGAGACTTACGCGACCACCGAGGGGCCGGTCTACGGCCTGGACCTAAGCCAGGTCGTCAGATGGATCCAAGATCACGAACGGCAGCCCGACAGCGGCGATTGGCTGATCAACCAGCCGTTATGACCCCAGCGGTCTGGAATCAGCCAAGATCGTTTAGCGCGCTGATCTCCTCCGGGGTGAGACGCAGGCCCGCGGCGGCCACGTTTTCCTCGAGATGGTCGATCGATCCGGTACCGGGGATAGTCAGCATCGTTTCCGACCGGGCCAACAGCCAAGCCAACGCCACTTGCTGAGTTGTGGCGCGATGCCGCTCAGCAATGTCGACGAGCGTTGCAAGACGGTCGAGATTCTGGATCGGCGCCCAAGGCAGGAATGCAATCCCTTCCTCGGCACACAGGTCAACGAGTGACTCCGATGAGCGATCGCCCGGGTTGTACCGGTTCTGGATCGACACGATAGGCGTCAGCCTCTGCGCTTGCCGCAGCCGATTCTCGTTGACGTTTGATAGGCCGATATGGCGGATCTTGCCCTCGTCCTTCAAAGCAACGAGCGCACCGATGGAGTCCTCGAAAGGTACGTCGTGGTCGGGCCGGTGGAACTGGTACACGGCGATCTGGTCCAACCGCAGTCGCCGTAGGCTGCCCTCGCATGCCTGACGCAAATGCTCCGGCCGTCCGTCAGGATGCCACTGCCCGGGGCCCGGCCGTAGCAGTCCACCCTTGGTGGCGATCACCAGATCTTCCGGATATGGATGGAGCGCTTCGGCAATGAGCTCCTCACTGACGTTCGGGCCGTAGGAGTCAGCCGTATCGATGAAGTTGACGCCGAGCTCAACGACCCGCCGCAGCACGGCCCGGGCCTGGTCGCGATCCGGCGGGTCGCCCCAGATCCCTCGACCGGTGACTCGCATCGCCCCGAAGCCCAGACGGTTGACCGTCATGTCACCGCCGATGTCAACCGTTCCGGCGTCCGCCGCCGTCGCTCCACTGATCGCAGGCATTCGTTACTCCCTCCGACAGAACTCAGCCCGACCATACTGGCAGTGTGAAGGCGCTGTGGGGGTTGCTGGCCGCGCTCGTCCTGTCGGCTTGCAGCGCAGCCCAACCGAGCACAGCCCCTACGCCGGCCCCCACTCCGGCTGTCGCCTCAGCGACGACGCCAGCATCCTCCGCTACCTCTGCTCCGCCCAGTGCTTCACCGCCGAAAGCGACCAAGGCGCCCAAGCCGCATCCCATCTCGGTGCAGGCATTGATCAATAAGAAGTACGACGGGCGCAATCTCAAGCTCGGTCGGCTGCTAGCCGACTCTGGCTCGTACAAGCGCTACTTGATCACCTACCGAGGTGACGGGCTGAAGATCTCTGGGGTGATGAATGTGCCAGATGGCAAAGGACCATTCCCAGTCCTGGTGCTCAACCATGGCTACATCGACCCCGACACGTACTTCCCAGGCCAGGGCATGCCGCGAGAACACGACTATCTGGCGCGACACGGCTTCGTGGTACTGCACACCGACTATCGAGGTCACGCCTCCTCCGACAATGACCCCAACGTGGATTACGAGCTCCGCCTGCCGTATGCAGTCGACACCATCAACGCGGTCAAGGCAGTCAAGTCCTCCAAATTGCAGTTCCTCGACAAGGATCGTGTTGGCTGGCTGGGGCGGTCGATGGGCGGTGGTGTCACCTTAACCGCGCTCGTGGCTCAGCCCGGCCTAGTCGATGCAGCTGTCATCTACGCATCGGTGAGCTCGCTGGCCGCTGACAACTGGAAACAGTTCTATCGACCATCCGAAGACCGGTCGCGAACCAACCGCAGAATGGCGCGGACCTACGGGCTGCCGGACGAGTCACCCGAGTTCTGGCGCGCCGCCTCGGCGCGACCCCACTTCGATCGGATCAGCGAGCCGGTGCTGGTCCACCACGGCACTCGGGACAACACCTGCCCGATGCGCTGGTCCGAGGCCACAGTCAAGGCGCTCAAGGCGGCTGGCAAGGATGTCACGTTCGTCAAGTACCGGGGCGAGGGCCACACATTCGAGGGCCAGTGGCAGCGCTCGATTGAGCGCACGGCCGACTTCTTCGACAAGCACCTCGAATAAGCGAAGGAACCTGCTCCATAGCTGGAAGTGGTCCGTATCCAGCCACATCTGAATCGATCTAGCAGTGTCGTTGTCGACCACTTAGCGCCGGGAGGCAGGGACCGCCGATCGTCACGGCGTGGAATCACGGTAATCGAATACGCCGGACGGGGTAAGTGGTCTTTCGAGGTGCCGGCTGGTGCGGCACGCGTGATATTGGGAGAGGTTCGATGGCGGAACAAGAGGCGCTTATTGCCAATCGATACCGCTTGCTGAACCGGGTAGGCAGCGGGGGCATGGGCGTGGTCTGGGAAGGCTGGGATGAGCGCCTGGAACGTCGCATCGCACTCAAACAGATCTATCGCCAATCAGGAGCCTCAGCACGAGAAGCGGAAGTTGCCAACCAGCGTGCCATGCGTGAGGCGCGGCTGAGCGCACAACTTCAGCACCCGCACGCAGTCGCGGTATTCGATGCTGTGGAGCAGGACGGCCAGCTCTGGCTGGTCATGCAATTCATCCCTTCAGTTACCCTTGCCGCCCTACTGCAAGAGGCCGGACCGCTGGAACCGGACGAAGCAGCGAAGGCAGGCGCGCAAGTCGCGTCGGCGCTGGCCGCCGCCCATGCGCTCGGCATCGTCCACCGGGATGTTAAGCCGGGCAACATCTTGATCGCTGAGGATGGTTCGGCCTTGATCAGCGACTTCGGGATTGCTCGGGTATTGGGCGACGCGACACTCACCAGCAGCGGCATGATCCACGGCACGCCGGCCTATCTGGCTCCTGAGGTCGCCCGAGGGAATGAAGCCAACTTCGCCTCGGATGTGTTTTCGCTTGGCTCCACCTTGTACAGCGCGCTGGAAGGCAGTCCGCCGTTTGGCACTGACGACAACACCATGGCATTGCTGCATCGCGTGGCCTCCGGTCAGTTCCGGCCTCCGCAGCACAGCGGTCCGCTGACGCCTCTGATCATGGACATGCTCTCCGTCGATCCGGAAGCCCGGCCGTCGATGGGTGCTGTGGCGGACCGTCTGGCGCGACTGACAGCCGCGGGTCGTACGGCGGAGCTGCCAGTAGCGGAGCTGCCACTAGCTGCGGACTCTGACCAGGCCACTGACCGCTCGCCGACGGTGATCCCTGCGCCAACCGCAGCGCCGTCCGCACCGGCGCCGGTCGCACCGGCGCCCGCCTCACCAGCGGCGCCTCCCCGGCGGCGCGGCCTAGCAGCCGCTGTGGCCGTCGTTGCCCTTATCGGCATTGGAATTCTGGTAACTGCTCTGCTCGTGAACGATCGCCGTGCCGCCGATCCGACGTCCGCGACAGATGAGTCAAGCTCAGCGGTTGCACCCGCGACGACGAGTCCCCTCGGGTCCCCGACCACAAGCGCACCTTCGCCCAGGGCGGAAGCATCGGCACCGCAGCAAGGTCCAGCACCAGGACCACAAACCACAGCTCCTAGGCAAACCCGAGCACCAGAGCCAGAAACCACAGCTCCTAGGCAAACCCGAGCACCAGCACCAACGACCGCGCCAACAGTTCGAGACACCCCGACTGCAGCAGAGCTCAGGCAGGCGATCACCAGTTACTACGCGTTGATGCCGCGCAACACCGACGCAGCCTGGCCGCGGATGACGGCCTCCTACCAAACCAACCATGCCGGCGGACGGCAGGCGTACCAGCGATTCTGGGATGCCATCGACAGGGTCACGGTGGCCGATGTGAGAGGCATACCGCCATATTCGGCACAGGCGACGCTGACGTACTACTTCAACGACGGCCGTGTGGTCCGCGAGCGAACCGCGTACGGATTTGTCAACGACGATGGCCGCCTCAAGATCAACAGCACAACGGTGCTGAGCAGCGTAACGCTCTAGATCATCGAGAAGTTTGTGTCGTCAACCGTTTAGGTCCCGCGATCAGGACCACAACGACGGCTACCAGAAAGTACAACCCGACCATCAACCACCACAGCACCTGATAACCCTTACCGACGAACTCAGGCAGCATGAACCGGCCGGCAGTATCAATCGCGGTGTGGCAGATGATCACCATAGGCAGGCTGCCGTTTGTGCTGTTATAGAGCCAGGAAAAGATCACCGAAAGCGCCAGCGCCCAGAGCACAAATTGCACCGGAGGCCGCTGACCCGTCGGCTCAGAGATCAGCTCAGGCAGGTGCCACAGTGCCCACAGCACGCCGAGTACTAATGCCGCCCAGAGGGCGTTGAGGCGGAGCTGAAGCCTGGGCAGCGCAAATCCACGCCAACCGACCTCCTCGCCCAGCCCAACCATGACGCTGGTCAAAAGGAAGAAGGAACCAATCGTCTGCCAATCGGTGTACGCACCGGTACGGCGCATCGGAATCCCCAGCCCGACGGCGATCACCGCCGTAAGAGCAGCAATAACGAACGGGCCGAGCAGCGCTATGACGTACCAAATCGGGTGCACTCGCCAGCGGGCTAGCTGCTTCAGCAACGCCCACAACCCACGCCTTCCGCCGGCCCAAAGCGCAACTATCACTGCCGCGATCAACGGTCCGAACGGCAGCAGCGGGCTACTGTTCGGATTCAAGATCACCAATGGCCAGAGTGCCCAGGAAAGCAGGTAGGCCAGCGCGAAGTACAGCACCAAGTCGTGCCTGGCCGCCCAGTTACGGGTTTCCGTATCGGTGGTATCGGCCTCAGGATCGAGTTCTTCACTGCGTCCAGTCATATGTTCGTCAGATGCTAATGGGACCCGTTGTTCAGTCCAATCGGGACTCGTTCAGCTGGGCGTGCGGAGGTACAGTCAGCAAATGACGGCCGCTACCATTTCGGCGCCCCCAGCTCTTGGCGCCGACATCGTCGAGGTCCACAGTTGGAGGGCCCGGCGGCGACAATCACGACAGCTTCGGCTGCGCGACGAAATCAGCGCGCGGCTCGCCGAGCTTGATCAAATCTCCTGCGTTCTGAACGACGCCGCCGACCTGGTGCGCGCCGGCTGGTTGCAGGAAAGTTGGTTTGCCTACCGAGACGACACCGGACGGATCAGGCCGGTCAATGCCTACAACGCCAAGCAGATGACGGGCCACCCGGTGGTGGCGGCCTGCCTGGTAGGTGCCATCGTGCAAGCCGGCGGTGGTCTGCCTTACGTCCGAACGCAGGTGGTGCAGCGGGCCCTGGACCTCACCTGGAACACCTTGTTCAGGAGGCCGCCAGAACATTTGCACCGAACACCGGCTCCGGAAACGCGCGTACATCACGTGCAAGATCTGACCCGATGGAACGACTACCCGGGCCGGACTGCCGCTCAGGCCGAGGAACTGCTACGTCACAGCGCGACCGCTGCTCGGTCTGAAGCGGACATCATGCGTCAGGTGTCGGTCCCACAGGTCTAAGCCGCCTACCCCAGATCGCTGAGCAGATCGGCACAAGCTGCCTGGCACCGGTGACACGCGTCGGCGCACACTCTGCAGTGCTCATGCATGCTGGCGTGCCTCTGACACTCATCACCGCAGGTCTGACAAGCCGCCCGGCATGCTTCCAAAAGTGCCTCTGTGATGCTGACATCCGAGCCAGGCCGAGACAGCACGGCGCCGGTTGTGCCACAGACGTCCGCGCAGTCGAGGTTGGTACGAATACAGTTCACCAGCTCGGCAACCATGTCTTCCGCCAAGCAGGCATCCGCGCAGGCCGTACAGGTCTGGGCACACTCGAAACACGCCTCGATGCATTCGGTGAGCTTTGCTTGATCAAATCCAGCTGAGCCCTTTGGATGTGACCTCACCATCTCCAGTACACGCGACACGCTGGTCTCCTCTCTGGGGTATCGATCTCAAGCCACTTGGGGCGAGCAATACCAGAGTTCTCCCACTGTGACAATGGAAGTAACCCGGTATGGCGGCCGGGAACATGGATAGTGACACGGTCGGAGGATTGCGATGCGGGTGGTATGGAGAGGCACCATTTCCTTCGGCTTGGTGACGATTCCTGTCCGGCTGTACGTCGCGACAGAAAGCAAGCGCGTTCCCTCCCACCAGATCCACGTCCCCGACGGTGGCCGGGTGCAGTACAAGCGGGTCTGCTCGATCGACGGCGCCGAGGTGCCGTACGAAGAGATCGGCCGCGGCTACGTGTCGACTACTGGTGAGCTGGTCGTGCTGAACGACGTCGATCTGGCGATGCTGCCCGCCAAGACATCACGTTCCATCGAGGTCATCTCATTTCTCCCGGCGGGTGCGGTTGACCCCATTTACTTTGACCGGAGCTACTACGTAGAGCCAGAACCGCAGGCCGCCAAGGCGTACCGGCTGATGCGGGACGCGCTACGCAAGCTGGGTCGAGTTGCTGTCGCCAAGGTCACGCTCCGCGATCGCGAGATCATCGCGGTATTGCGGGTGCACGAAGATGTGCTGTTGCTCGCGACGATGCTCTGGCCGGACGAGGTACGGGAACCGCGCTTCCCCTTCCTGGCAGAGGACGATGAGTGGCTGTCGCCCAGCCAGGAGCTTGCCATGGCCGAGGCGCTGATCAACTCGTTGTCGGATGAGCAGTTAGATCCGGCGAGATACCGCGACGAGCACCGGGAGACACTTACCGCGCTGATCGATGCCAAGGCGACCGGGCGCACCACCCTGACAACAGAGGAGCCGACCCCAGGCGCAGCGCCAGCCCCCGATTTACTAAGTGCCCTGCGGGCCAGCATTGAAGCGGCCAAGCAACGCCGGTCGACCGGAAACGGGGGACGCGGCACTGCGAAGAAGAGGGTCAAGAAGTCGGCAGAGGCCGGAGGTGAAGCGGGCCCGCCGAAAAAGCGCGGCTAGCGTCCTGGAAGTTCAGACATAGGTCGAACACGCCGAAACGCAATACCGGCTTCTGAGGCTGGGAACTGCTACTAAGACCGCATGAGCAGTTGTCCTGACTGTGGCCTGAATGTCGACCCCGATATCAATCCCTATATCGATCACTGCCACGGCACCCTGGTCGTGCACCTGGACCGGAGCCTGGAGTGCACTGACGCCGCCTGCCAGCTTCCGGAACTCTTGCGGCACAAATTCGTCATCGACTGCATGGCGGTGCTCGGCGGCTGCTGTGTGGCGGACGAATCAGCAGACTTGCCGGCCGCATCCTGATTTGCACCACCCGCCAGCGGCCACGCTAGATTGGCCGTTGGATGACTGTGCGTATGACGGGGCAGATGACGGGGCGTGAGCTGGACGAGATCGTCCGAGAGCTCTACGTACTACCACCAACCGATTTCATCGCTGCCCGAAACGAGTTGGTGCGGCGAGCCCGGGCGGCCGGCAGCCGTGAAATCGCCGAGCGGCTGCAACAGCTGCGTCGTCCCACCCGCAGCGCCTGGCTGGTGAATGTGCTGGCTGGCGATGCTGCGGCAATGCAGCGCCTCTCGGCCCTTGGCCGACAGCTACGCGATGCCCAGACCGGGCTAGCTGGTGCTGAGCTCCGGACTCTTGCCGAACAGCGGCGGCACTTGATCGCCGACCTGATGGACCGGGCCCAGGCGTACGCCGATGAGGCTGGGGTACGCCTGACTCCGGCCGTGTTGTCGGAGGTACAGGCCACGCTGCAGGCCGCACTTGTTGATCTTGCTGGTGCGATGACCGTTCGCAACGGCCGCCTGGTACGACCACTTACCCACAGCGGCTTCGGGCCGCGGCCACGGGTCAGCGTCGCAGAGATCAGCTCGGGTGCTGAACTGCGGCCGGTTGAGATACCTCCGGTTGAGGATGAGTTGGCGGCCAGACGGCGTTCGGTTGCCAGGCTCCGGGCTGTCGAGCTTGTCGAGGTGACTGATCATGTCGAGGCGGTGAATGAGGATTCACCTCCGGCCGCTGGCCAGCAATTGGAAGCGCATCAATCAAAAACCCTGCGTGAGTTGCACCAGGCGGAGGAGGACCTTGCCGCCGCCGAGGCCGCACATTGGACGTCGGAGTTCGAGCTTGCTGATGCCGAGGCGGCCGTAGAAGCTGCCGAGGACGCGTTGAACGAGCTTGATTCGAGACGGATAGAGGCCCGGCGGGACAAGGTCACGGCTCAGCGCCATCTCGCTGAGGCTAGGTCGCGGCAACGCGACACGGTCAACGCTTTGGCAGCCGCGCGCCGCAGGCTTGACGACGCCCGGCAGTCGGCGGACCGGCAGGATTAGTCGCCGAGCACCTCACTACCTGGGTGCGGCGCCAGACGGGTTTTCGGTTCGAACGCTGATATCGCCGAGCATCGCCAGCGCTCGAATTCGGATCACCGGCGCGCCACCCGGACCACTGGCTATGGCCTGCTCGACCCGCCCGAGCACAGGGGTCGCACTCAGGAATACCTGGACGTTGGGCGGCACGACGACGGTGATGTCACCGAGGTACGCCCAAACACTGATGTCCAGACCATCGGCTGGGATGATCGCGTCACGCAGATCTATCTCGGCGTTACCACCGAGGGCGCCAGAACGCATCCGGTTCGGCACTCCGCCCTTGGGCCTCAGGGAAACGCTCCGCAAAATGCCGTGGGCCCGCCGGCCACCTGCCGTGACCAGTTCATGATCAACTCTGGCGGGCAGTCGATCAGCTGGAGGAATATCCGCAGTGAGATCCTCCAGCTCCGCTACGTACTTGGCCGCTAAGACCTTCGTAACCCGCTCGCCGTGCTGCTCAGTGGTGATCCGGCCCTCGACCAAGGCTTGGCGAAGCGCTCGAAGTGCTTCCTCCCGATCTTCGTCGGAAGCCAGCCATTGGGACCGTTGATCATCTCCGGCCATGCTTCTCACCATATGGCCGGTCGATTCGGGCTGGGCGTCATGGAACCGAATGGTGACCCGGAAGCGCGACCAGCAAGACGCAACAGCGCTTCTCACCGGGTTCCAGGCGGGCATCGAGCAGCCCCGGTACGGCAGCATCAACGAACCCGCTCAGCATGGAATGGTTCAGCCCACAGACCAGCTCCGGGTGGCTAGCGGCGAGGGCACGGAACGGGCAGTTGGCCATCACGATGGTGTGATCGGTGCGACGCGGTTCGTAGCCGTGTTCGCTGAGGATGTGCACGGCGAAGTCGAGAGCGGCTTCGGCGTCGTGCGGGTGTTCGGCCGCTGCGTTGGCGAGGCCTGCACCGGATACCACGGCTGCGTCCTTGATCGCCTTGATAATCGGCGTGCCGGCGCGGGTTGATTCTGAGATGGCGTTGGCCATGATGTGGCCGGCTAGCTGATAGTCCCGCGCTGGAAGAGCCACTGCAAACTCCTGAGGACCTCGCTGATAGCGCTTGGCGGGACGGCCAGCACCCGGGCCGCTGCGCCCCGTCAGCCGCACATAGTCGGCCTGGAGCAGCCCTTCAGCCTCGAGTCGGTCCAAATGGAACTTCGCTTTGTGGCGGGCAATCCCCACAGCGTGCGCCGCTTGGTCACGGCTCACCGGTTGATCTTGGGAGCAGACAAACTCATACAGCCGGCGACGTACGGGATCGGCAAGCGCACCGATGCCCGTGATGTTTCGGTCCAAGCCCGGCATGCGGCTCCCTTACTAATGGAGAGATCTATTGACGATAGACGATATCAGGGTCTAACGTCGATATGAGTATCTGATAGAGCACCTAACGCCGTTTAAGGGGAGTCGAATGTCAATCGCCGCACTGATTACCTGGATCATCACTGCCGGGTTCGGATCCTTCATGCTGATCCGCTGGGCAACACGCGGAGGCATGCGACGTGCGGAGGGAAAAGGGACACACCTTCCGCCGTACCGGGTCTTCACACATTTTGGCCTCGCCGCCGCGGGTCTGGTGCTGTGGATCGTTTATCTACTCACTGACAACACATTGTTGGCTTGGATCGCATTTGCTGACCTTGTGGTGGTTGCCAGCATCGGGCTAGTGATGGTGATGCAGTGGGCAAAGGACGGCCGAGCAGCCATGGCCGCCGCTGCGAGTACTGGCGGTCCGTTCCGGCCAGATGCCAGCGGAGTTGATCTTGCCGAGCAGCACATCCCACGCGCACCGGTTGTCTTGCACGGAGTTTTCGCCGTTAGCACCGTCCTTCTGGTGCTGCTCAGTGCACTTGGCATCGGTGGGAGCTGAGATACCGGCGGACTGGCTCGGCGCTTAGTGTCGGTGAGAGCATGCCGATGATTTTCGAGGGCATGCGGAGTCTAGTCAGCGAAGGAACCACCAGTGATCAACTGAGGAGCGCAGCATGACGACCACCGATTGGACAACGGAGCAAAAAGGTACCGGCCAGTACGCCGAGGTCAACGGCATCAATCTGTACTTCGAGACTCACGGGACTGGACGGCCGCTGATCCTGCTGCATGGCGGGCTTGGCTCGGGCGAGATGTTCGGGCCGACTCTTCCCAAGCTCGCGGAGCGGCATCAAGTCATCCTCCCCGATCTGCAAGGGCACGGACGCACAGCCGACATTGATCGACCGATCGACATCCGGCTTATGGCTGACGACATCGCAGCGCTCATCGACTATCTGAGGCTGGACAAGCCCGACGTTGTCGGTTATTCGCTCGGCGGTGGGGTCGCGTTCTTCACGGCAGTGAAGTACCCGGACAAAATCCGTCGCCTTGTCGCCGCATCGGCGCACGCCTGGCGCAAAGCCATTCCGCCCGAGATGCTCGCCCAGCAGGCTCAGGTGAACGCGGCCGCCGCGGAAGCCTTGAAGGACACGCCGATGTATGAGCTCTACCAGCGGGTCGCACCGCGGCCGGAGGACTTCCCGCGGCTACTGGACAAGGTCGGCGAGTCAATGGCCCAGGACTTCAACTTCACCGAGGAGGTTCGCAGCCTTCAAGTGCCGACGCTGTTGGTGGCGGCGGACGCCGACATGGCACCGCCCAGCCATTACGTCGAGATGTTCAAGCTGCTTGACGGCGGCCTCCGGGATGGCGGCTGGATGGGTGAGGGCCGGCCGCGGGGTGGTCATGCGCTCGCGATCTTGCCGGGTTTGACCCACTACAACCTTGCCGTCTCGCCGCTCTTTCCTGCAGTCGTGCTGAATTTCCTCGACCAGCCAAGCTGACCGACACCTCACGCCACCGAGCTTCCTGGTCTGCGGTTCAAACCAAAATCCCGTCAGGGAGTGGTGCAGACGACCTCCGGGACGGTTCACTTGGAGCGGGCCGTTTTCTCCGTGCCGCGAGCCCAGGAATAGCGGCCGGATCGAGGAGCAGCGGTGTGACCAGGACTGACGAACCGCGAACCGCCGCTCCTGCCTTGCGGTCATGGTTGATGAAGGGAGTCCGCGAGGACTCCCCTTCACACCTCGGACCCCATCCGGCTCCGCAACGGACAGAGAAGACCCACAGATGGTGGCAGGTGATGTGCCTGACCGGCGTCGACTACTTTTCCACGCTCGGCTACCAGCCCGGCATCGCGGCTCTCGCCGCTGGCCTAATCTCTCCGATCGCAACCGTCGTACTGGTTGCCCTCACCCTTCTCGGTGCGCTACCGGTGTACCGGCGGGTGGCAGCAGAGAGCCCTCATGGCGAAGGGTCGATCGCCATGTTGGAGCGGCTGATGTCGTTTTGGAAGGGCAAGATCTTTGTCCTAGTGCTGCTGGGCTTCGCCGCAACGGACTTCATGATCACGATGACTTTGTCGGCCGCCGATGCCACCGCTCATCTGGTGGAGAATCCCCACCTCGAGCCGTTCCTCGAAGGCCATCAGGTGATTATCACTTTGGTCCTGCTGGCGCTGCTTGGCGGAGTCTTCCTTCGCGGGTTCACCGAAGCCATTAGTGTCGCGGTCGCTTTGGTCGCGGTCTATCTGGCCCTGAACGTCGTGGTCATCGCCGACGCAATGGCACATGTCGTGGCCGAGCCATCGCTGTGGACCGACTGGCGTACGGCCCTGACTCAACAACATGGAAGTCCGTTAGTCGTCGTCGGCATCGCGTTGCTGGTTTTCCCGAAGCTAGCTTTGGGGCTGTCGGGCTTCGAGACAGGTGTGGCAGTAATGCCGCATATCAACGGCGGGCCTAATGACACCTACGCGAATCCAGCAGGTCGTATTCGGGGAGCCAAACGGCTGCTCACCGCGGCAGCGATCACTATGAGCGTTTTCTTGATCACCAGCAGTTTGGTGACCACCTTGCTCATTCCTCCCGCCGAGTTCCAGCCTGGGGGTGACGCCAATGGGCGGGCGCTTGCCTACCTCGGCCATGAATACCTCGGAAGCACCTTCGGGAGCGTCTACGACGCATCCACTATCGCGATCTTGTGGTTTGCCGGAGCATCAGCAATGGCAGGCCTGCTGAACCTGATCCCGCGCTACTTGCCGCGGTATGGGATGGCGCCGCACTGGGCTCGTGCGGTGCGCCCACTGGTGCTGATCCTTACTCTTGGCGCATTCCTCATTACGATCATCTTCGATGCCAGTGTGGATGCCCAGGGCGGTGCGTACGCCACTGGAGTGCTGGTCTTGATCACATCGGCAGCTGTCGCTGTCACACTGGCCGCCTGGCACGCTCGGCAACGCGGGCTCACTTTCGCCTTCGGCCTGATTACTGTGATCTTCATTTACACAACGATCGACAACATCCTGGAACGGCCAGAGGGCGTCAAGATCGCGAGCGTCTTCATCGCAGCAATTTTGGCCGTATCATTAGCCTCCCGGTTCGCCCGGTCCTTCGAACTGCGGGTGTCCGAGGTCACCTTTGATCACACTGCGCAAATCTTTATCCGCGACACGGCCCGGCGCACAATCCGGTTCATTGCCAAGGAGCCGGATCGCCGGGATCGGGCCGACTACAGCGACAAACTTCGTCAGGTCACCCGGGACAACGACCTGGCCGACCCAAACGACGTGATCTTCGTTGAGGTGACTCTCACCGACCCATCAGAATTCGCTAGTCGGCTGGAGGTGTGTGGTGAAGTCCAACATGAGCGCTACCGAGTCCTGACCTTCAGCAGTTCCAGCATTCCCAACGCGCTGGCTGCCTTACTGCTGACCGTACGAGACAACACCCAGCGCTTGCCCCACATCTACTTCGAATGGACAGAAGGCAATCCGGCAGTGAATCTGTTCCGATTCCTGATCTTTGGTATGGGAGAGGTAGCACCTGTTACTCGGGAGATCATCCGCCGGGCCGAACCAGATCGGGACCGGCGGCCCCACGTCCACGTGGGGTGAACTTTGCGATTACGCGTCCGGCTTTTGTAGGCGGGCCCGCTTCGGCCAACCGTCAAGTACCAACGTTGCCCCAGAACCGAGTAGCCAGACATCCTTGGCGAGTCCTAGGCCCTCTGGGGTAGGTCTGACACTGCCCTCATTGCGCATGCCCGGCGTCTTGAGGTACAGCTGGACCAGCCCAGCAGAGAACCCAACAAGTGCGGCTCCTACCAGCGCTGAGGGCACGAAGGGAATGATCAAAGCTGCACCGAGCGCAATCTCTCCAGTGGAGAGAATGCGACCGAACTGCTCCGGCGTCATCTTCTTCAGCGCCGGTATCGCATTGGACGCCATGCCGTGCAGGCCCGCTGCTGCCTGCCCTTCCAGGTTCTGCTTGTTCAGGCCTGAATTGAGGATGTACGCGCCGGTGGCGAGGCGTAGCGGTAGGTGAGCCAACTTCATTCCGTGCTCCTTGTTACGTCGGGACCGGCCGGATGCGCCGCCAGGCCAGCAATCATCCGTCGGATCTCTGGAAGGACTTCCGGGTAGATCTGATGACCACCCGGATGCGGCAGTTCTACCACTTCAGCACCGCGCTCCCGCAACTGGCTAGCCAGCTGTTGGGTCGCCCCGGCTGCGATCATTGGGTCCCGATCACCATTGGAAATGATCACTAAGCGGCCGCCAAGATCAGCAGCTGGAGGTTCGGCGTAGGGCACCATGGCGGCCAGCAACACCGCGCCTGCCAGCAGATCCGGCCGCCGTAACAGCATTGCCGATGCGATATTGGCTCCATTGGAGAAGCCAACGGCGATCAGTGAGCCCTCCGCAATCCGGTACGCCGCGCTGGCCGCCACCACGAAAACGGCAAGATCATCAGCCCGGCGTCGTAAGTCGTCCTCGTCGAAGACTCCCTCACGTATCCGCCGGAAGAACCGCGGCATGCCATTCTCCAAGACCGTGCCGCGTACCGACAGCACGGCAGCACCAGGTGAAAGATGATCACGTAGCGGCAGCAGATCATGTTCGTTTCCGCCGGTGCCGTGCAACAGCAGCAGCGGAGGTCCAGCCGCCGCATGATCGGCCGGCAGAAAGACGTGGGGCCGTTCCAGCCCCGTCTCCTGGCGGTTCACGGGATATCCATGTCGAGCCGGAGCGGCGGAAGGGCCGCAGCGATCTGTTCCCGGTTGGGTTCCAGCCATGGCGGCAACTTGAGGCTGCGACCTAGCTCGAGCAGTGGCTCATCAACCGCGAAGCCCGGCGCGTCGGTCGCGATCTCGAATAACACGCCTCCGGGCTCCCGGAAGTAGATCGACTTGAAGTACTGCCGGTCAATAATGTCGGTCACCGAGACGCCACGGGCGCGCAACTCCTGCTGCCACAGCGACTGGGTGGCCAGATCTGGAGCGCGGAACGCCACGTGATGGACCGTGCCGCCGGCCTGCCAGCCGCGGTCACGAACTCCGGCAAAAACGTCCACCAGGGCACCGGTACCGCCGCCGGCCATGCCAAACCGTGAACGGTCGCCTTCCTCGCCGGCCAGCTTCATGCCCAGTAGCTCGGTCAGCATCGTGGCGGACGGATCCAGCTGCCGCTCCGACAAGGTGATCGCATGCAGGCCACGGACCGCGTGCTCAGCCGGAATGTCGGCTACGCCGTCCCAACCCGAGCGATGATCACCTTCTGAGGCCACAAGATCGACCACCATGCCATCGGGATCACGAAAAGTAAGGACCTCTTCCTCGTCGCGGTTACGCGGTGGATCGAAGTCAATGCCCAACCTCTTAAACCGCTCCTGCCACCAGCCGATCGCCGAGCCGGGCACGCTGAATGCCGTCGCAGTGGTCATCCCGGCACCCTGTCGACCTTGCGGTACGCCCGGCCACGGGAAGAAGGTAAGCAGGCTTGACGGGCTGCCCTTCTCATCCCCGTAGTACAGGTGATAGGTGTCTGGCGCGTCGAAGTTGACCGTCTGCTTGACCAGCCGTAGGCCGAGCGCTTTGGTGTAGAAGTCCACATTCGACTGCGGGTCGGTGGCAATCGCGGTTACGTGGTGTAACCCGTGCGGGCTGACCTGCGTCATGATCATCAATTCCTCTCTGACAGCGGCCTCTTCCCCGAGTACGCCTGCAACAACAAGTAATTGACATCTTCCTCGGTGAAGTCCCTCGGATTGCGAACCGGGGCTATGCCAGCTCGGGGGGCGACGATCTTGGCGATCGCCTCGATAGCGTCAAATTCCAAGCCCAGCTGGGAAAGAGAGGTGGGCGCCTGAAGTCCCGCAGCGAGGTCGAATAGCTCCGGAGCGACCGCATCAGGACCCGGTATGCCCAGGGCGCGCGCCGCCCGACCAAAGGGACCGGAGGCAGCCGGCGCATTGAATGCCGCAACTTGCGGCAGCAACGCGCTGTGTGTGCCGGCGTGGGGCAGCTGATGCCTGCCGCCGAGTACGTGGGCGAGCTTATGATGCAGACCCATGGTGGTACTGCCCAGTGCCCAGCCGGCGAGCCAGGCACCGCGAAGCGCGTCGGTCCGGGCTGCCAGGTCATCCGGTTGGCTAACGGTACGCGGCAGCGCCTGCGAGAGCGCGCTCATAGCTTGCTCGGCCACTACCAGCGACTGTGCATTGCTGTCTGGCGCGTACAACGATTCCAGTGCATGCGCCAGCGCATTCATGCCGCTTGCTCCGGTGAGTTCGGGCGGCATTGAGATGGTGAGGATCGGATCGTAGATGACGATGCGTGGTAAGACCTTCGGGTCGCGTCCCGTGATCTTCTCCCCTTGATCGGATTGCCCCCAGATCGGAGTCATCTCGCTGCCGGCGTACGTGGTCGGCACGGCGAGGATCGGTAGGCCGGTGTCTCGGGCGACGGCCTTGGCAAGTCCGATTGCGGACCCGCCGCCGATTGCGACTAAGACTTCGGCCCTGGCGTCGCCGGCTGCTGCGATGGCCCGGGCGGCAACGTCGACCGGCACATGCTGTGCGACCTCTGGGATCCGCCAAGCAAGATCATCACCCAGTTGTGCACTTACTTGCGTCGCGGCGTCGGCTTCATGGTGGCCCGAGATGATCATGACCCGAGTGCCGAGGGTACGCGCCTGGGATGCCACTTGATCAAGGTTTCCTGGCCCGAACAGTACCCGGACTGCACGGTCGCTAAGAACCGGAGCCGAATAGCTGAACGGCTCTCCGTCCAGACCCGGCAGGTTCATCGGATCACCGTATCCAGACGCCTGTGCGCCAGCGAGGGATCCCCACTCCCAGGTCCCGCTCCCCAGGTGACGAAACCTACGTGCACGTAGGTTTCGCACGCTCTGCACAGATTGCAACCTGTGCAGACCGTAGGCAGCCTATGCAGACCTCATCCCACCAGGAGGCATTCAACGTCGGGGAGGTCATCGAAATGTGCGTTGCGGTCACTCGTGAGGATGATCCGCCTCGACGTCACAGCAGTCGCAGCAATGCTCAGATCGTGCGCGCCGCGCTGCTTGCCACTGCGGTGAACATGTGCGAGAAGCCGTCCATGCGCCTCGGCAGTCGCCACGTCGTAGGGCTCGACGGGCAAAGTCTCGAGTACTCGGAGGAGGAACTCGCTCCGCGCGGCGCGATGGGCCGGCCCAGCAAGCTTGATCCCGGTACGCAGCTCGGCAACCGAAATCGCAGCTATGACCAGATCGTCGTCCTCGCTAATGACCTCTGAGAATGCAGTCCGATGCCGCTCCGAAGCGGTCAGGATCCCAGTGTCGAGGATCAATCTTCGGGCCACGCAGGTGCCTCCGCCACTGCCGCCTCTCGGGCGCTGCGTACATCGGCCTCGAAATCGTCATCAAGGTCGGCGGTCACCAGCAAATCCCGAACAGCACCGCCGTTCGCCGCAGTTGCAGGACCTATAGTTGCGATCCGTCGACCACCGCGGGTCACCACCGTGGTACCGCCACGCTCGGCCTCATCCAGCAGTGCTGCAAACGAACGGCTTGCCTCCGTAGCGGTCATGATTCTCACGAAATCAGATTATCTGATCTCAGCCTGGTGATCAACAGTCCTTACCCCTTAATGCGCGCCACAGTCTCACTCCCCTGGTGATGAAACCTACGTGGACGTAGGTTTCGCACGCTCTGCACAGGCTGCAACCTGTGCAGACCGTAGGCAACCTATGCAGACCTCGGCCTCAAGAGTCGGTACGTGGCCAGGACCTCCGACCGTCCTCGAGTTCCAACCAATCGGCGACGTTGGACTCAAGGGCGTGTCGCAATCGGTACGCCTGCACCGCGTGTTGCGGCACGAGCAGACCTGGCGAGAACCTCCTCCCAGGTACGGCGGCCCAAAGCCTGCTCCGGAGCCAGATTCGCGCCAGCCCGGAAGATTCCGTTCGCCTTGCCTGGAAGCCATAGTGGCAAGATCAACCGGCGCTTGCCGCGAGCCCGCAGATAGCTGCGCACCAGCTCAGCCATCTCGTACACACGCGGCCCAGCAAAGTCAGGAGCCAACCCGGACGGCGCACCCGAGGCAAGTTCGACAAGCCGGTCCGCAACCTCGGCGGCGTCGACGGGCTGGAACCTCCAACCAGCAGGGACTGGTATCACAGACAACTTGGCCATCTGCTCTACCAGCGACAGCATCGATTGATGGAATTGAGTAGCACGGAGGATCGTCCAGGGCACGCCCGAATCGGCGACGATCCGCTCGGCCGCAAGCTTGGACTCGTAATATCCGAAGATCGCGCGGTCCAGACCGCTAGCCACCGGAACCCTGTCGGCGCCTACGACCGAGATGAACACCAGATGCCTGGTGCCGGCTCGGGCGGCGGCGTGTACCAGGTGCCGCGCCTTGTCGTCATCGCCCTTCATAGTGCCTGCGGCATGGACGATGACCTCGGCTCCCGCTACCGCCGCCTCGACTCCGTCGCCGCTCGCCAGATCGCCGACCACCAGCTCGACGTCTTCCGCGTCGTAATGGCGGCGGCTAAGCACTCGGACGTCCCAACCCGCGTCACGTAGTCGAGGCACAACCAGCCGGCCGAGCGTGCCAGTGCCTCCCGTAACCAGAGCTTTCATGAGCATTTCTCCTTGTCACATTCGTCGTCTCAGGGGTGTCACTTGTTATGACACGCAGCGAGGAGACGATGTGACTAATGGAGGAGAACGAGTGGCTGGCAGACCGCTTCGAGGAGCACCGACCCCATCTACGAGCGGTCGCCTACCGAATGCTTGGCTCACTTGCCGAGGCTGACGACGCAGTACAGGACACCTGGCTGCGCGTAACCCGGGCAGACGTCAACGAGGTCGAAAACCTTGGTGGCTGGCTGACCACCATCGTTGCCCGCATCAGTTTGAATATGCTGCGGAGCCGCAACGCTCGACGGGAGCAGTTCTTCGGAGATCATCTCCCCGATCCGGTCATCAGCCCCGACGAAATGCTCCAGCCCGATGATCAAGTGCTACTGGCCGACTCCGTCGGCCTAGCTCTGCTCGTTGTGCTGGATACCTTGTCACCTGCAGAGCGGTTGGCGTTCGTACTCCATGACATGTTCGGGCTGCCCTTCGAAGAGATCGCTCCGATGCTTGATCGATCTCCTGCGGCGGCGCGACAGCTGGCCAGCAGGGCAAGGCGACGGGTCCGGGGCGTCGAGATACCGACTCCTGATCATGATCTTGCCCGACAACGGGAGGTGGTCGACGCATTCTTCCGGGCAGCACGTGGCGGTGATTTCGATGGCCTTATCGCGGTACTGCATCCCAATGTCGTACTCCGCTCTGACTACGGAGGCCGGCGGCCTACCGCGCCCAAGATCATTCGTGGCCCAGCAGCTGTTGCCGGGCAGGCGCTGATCGGCGCGCTTCCGGCCGCGGAATTGCATCCGGCCCTAGTTAACGGAGCAGCTGGCGTGGTGATCACCGTACGCGGTCGACCCTTCGCTGTGCTGGGCTTCACCGTCGCAGACGGCAAGATCATCGAGATCGATGCGATCGTAGATCCCGAACGAGTACAAAGGATCGCCGCCGCGGTGCTCGGCGAACCGCGGTGAGCTGCCTTACGGCAGGACCGGTGATCCTCACCGGGTGCCAGAGGATGGGCTGGCGACCTTTCGGGCAACTCTGACCGTCTACCAGCACGTCACTCAAGCACTACGCCAACCGCGTCATGACTACCTGCTCCGCATCCGGCAGGCGGCGCTCGCCCTTCTTGATGGTGACATTGACCACGGTGATCGGCTGAGCGCCGAGGCGGCCGACCTTGGTCACGCCATCGATGACAGCGACACCGGGCAACGTACGAATGTCACACCGCCTTGAGATTGTTCGGGCCCGCAACCAGCCGGATGAGTTGCGCGCTATGGCGGCCGACGCGGTCCGATGGTGGGTGGGGGCACCAGCCCACGCTCACGCAGTGGCCGCCGGCTTTCTCGCTCGTGCCGGCGACCAGGACGCCGCCCGCCGGGAGCTCGACACCGTCCTGTCCCTCGACTGGCGCGGAGACCGCTCATACCTTTGGTCGATTTTCGTGGGCGAGATGACCGCTGCAGCAATCGCCCTGGATGATCAACAGCTCTGCCGGCAACTTCTCCACGATCTCCGGCCAGTGGCCGATACGTGTGCGGTCAACGGTGCGCTGGTTTGCTTCATGGGCGCGCATGCGCACCGGGTTGGGCTGCTGTATGCGGCCCTCGGCCAGCCAGCGCTCGCCCAGTGGTGGCTGACTAAGGCAGTACAAATCCACCGGCGACTCGGCGCGCGGGCCTGGGAGATCGAGAGCTGTGTCGAGCTGAGGCGCTTGGGCAGTGATGACGCCCAGCACCATGCCGAGCGGGCAGCCGCGTTGCGCGGTGCGCTGCAACTGGGCGCAGACGTCCCCAGCCTGCGGAGTGCCCAGCCTCGGCTGGTGCGTATTGGTGATATGTGGCAGGCCAGCTATCGCGGCCAGAGCGCCTATCTGCGGGACATGAAGGGGCTGCATGACCTGGCAGCGTTGCTAAAGCAGCCCGGGGTTGACCTGTCCTCAAGGGAGGGCGTGCGAATCAGCTCCGACGGTGCCGACGCGACGTTAGACCGTACGGCGCTGGTGGCCTACCGACAGCGACTCGCTGAGCTGGATGAGGAAATCACCGTCGCGCAGCAGCGGTCCGATCTGGCGGCTCAGGAACGCGTAACCGATGAGCGGTGAACAGCTCCTCGCCGAGTTACGTCGGGCCATGAGACCGGGCGGGCGGGCCCGCCCACTAGGCTCCACGACTGCTGAACGCGCCCGCAAGGCGGTCACTGCCCGCATCCGGGACGCCATTGGCCGCATCTCCGAAGCGCTTCCAGAGCTCGGCACCCATCTAGACCGCACGGTACGGACTGGCATTACCTGCCGCTACGACCCTAATGCGCGCTGAGCCTGTCGAAGCGCGTGCCGTTCGACAAGCTGAGAGCACATAAATCCGTCGTGATCATGTCCCGGGTTATTCCAGCCACTTCGTAACAAAGCGAACTCCGGCATGGATATGGACGCCTTCGTTGTCCGGTTCGGTGGAGAACTTATGTGGCGTATCAGCGCCGAGCCGGCTGCCCGATGCAGTCAGATCATCGCGGTGATCAACCGCTGCTGTGTGAGGCTTGTCTGTCGCTGCCGCTACGCCGCTGCCCGTGTGATTGCTGACCTTCGGCCTTGTCCTCTTCTTCGTATTCGAATTGCATCGGATCAATGTCGCGCTCCTTTAACAGCGCATCGATCTTGGCCTCGAGCCGATCATCGCTCTCCCTGGATTGGGAGGAGCCCCAGAAGTAGAAGAACGCTAGGCCAGCAGCCTGCCACACCAGCTGCAGAAACTCCGACTGCCAGTTCTCAAACGTCGAGGAGAAGAACTGCGGCAGGAAGTCTGACCAGCTGAACGTTTGCCCATGCTGCTCGGCTTCGTTACGTACCACAACCATCTGGAACAAGAACTGCCCGAGCCAGGACACCAGGAAGAATGCACCGGTCACCAGACCGAAGGAGTACGCCTTGTGGAACCGCGGGCGCGTAGGCCGCTTACCACCGCTATCTTTGGCCACGGCTAGAACTCCTCGGTTGTGAGGGCACACAGCCCTATCAACATGCCCCTCAGGTACCCGAGCCTGTTGTCGCGAAACAGTAGTGGAGGCGCCACGGTGTTTCCGGGCGCCGAACTGGGGTAACCACGGGCCGTCAGTCGGCAAGTCGCAAACCGCAGCGTCCTGCCTCCGCGCCGTCATGAGCTTTGCAGCCCATGACTAAGCACCGGTTCATTCGACGCCCGGCGTCGGTGGTGCTGGAAGCTGCCTACTTGCGGCAGAAACCTCTTGACGAGGGGGCGTTCGACGGGATTCAGCACTGGCGTCGGATCGCTGAATTCGAGCGCGGCAATGCGGTGCACTGGTATCACTACGTGCCCGGAATAGGCGATGTTGGCTGTTGCCT
>DATFBI010000262.1:0-31323 GCA_035253925.1 Propionibacteriaceae bacterium | reverse complement strand
GGAATGCCTCGCCGGTCGCCGTCGCAACAAGAGCATCAACCACCTCGGACGGCAGACCTGGCACGATCAGCGGGATGAGCCCTGCGACCGTACGCTCGGGCAGCAGACGGCCCGAGCGTACGTCCTGCGCGACAAACAGCCCGCGTTCCTCACTCCACAACTGTTCCACCATCGCCGCAGTAATCTGCTCTGCCTCGCCGACATGCCTGCTGTCATCGCGGCCCAGGCGACGCGCAATATCGGCCAGCGCCAGCTCTGACCAGGCCCATAAGGCGTTGAAAGTCGGATCGATGACCAGAAACTCCGCCTCCGCGCGGACCCAGTCGTCGTCGTAGCCGTGGTCTCGATATCTCAGCATGAGCCGGATGTAGCGCGCGTAATCATCGTCGGTCGGCCGCTCCCCGACGCCGGCATGAGCAACGTCGCGCCGGGTGTAGGTCTCGAAGATGCTGTGATCGGCCGGCACCGCCGCCAGCGGGTGATCCCACGCGGGGGAGTTGTCCAGCCCGGTTTCCCATGGATGCACCAGCGCAGCCAAGCCCCCATCGACGGTGCGCCGGGCCCGGATGTAGCCATGCAGATCAACCAGGCAGGGATAGGCCCGCTCGGCAAAGCGCAACCCATGTTCACCTAGGCGACGCACGATCGATGCGACGGCGCTGGCGTGCACCGGCGGCTGAACGATTCCCGAGGTCGCGATCGGTGGGTGGCCGTCGACCGCTGAAGACCGCCACACCGACGGTCCAGGAAAGTAGGCGTCGTCGGGTACCGCTGGATTGAAGACGATTTGGGGTACCCGACCATCGGCCCATTGCGCGCC
Source organism: Propionibacteriaceae bacterium (assembly GCA_035253925.1). GTDB lineage: Bacteria > Actinomycetota > Actinomycetes > Propionibacteriales > Propionibacteriaceae > Microlunatus. The sequence continues at coordinate 30,503 of DATFBI010000262.1, read as the reverse complement.
GAACAGGCTGAGCAGCTCGGTTGCCGCCCGCGCCGCTGAAATGTGTTGCAGACCCAGCGCGATAAACGCCGAATCCCAGCTCCACTGATGGGGATATAGGCTCCGCGACGGCACCGTCGCATGCCCGTGCCAGTTCCGCAGCAGCACCCGTACGGCCTCGCGTAATAGCCTGTCCTGCCCGCCTCGGGTAGGTGTTTGAGGCTCGGCGGTCAGGACCATGCGGACTGCCTGATTCGCCGGACCGCGACCGGCAGCACCTCGTCCGCCTCGCCGGACAGCCGGCACTCGAAGGCCAGCTCCTTGTCGTAACCAACGGCCCACACTGCATCCAAGATCACCGGCCAGTCGATGTGGCCGGCACCTGGCTCCAGTCGGTTGCTATCGCTCAGCTGAACATGTCGAATCCACGGCCCGGCCTCGATCACAGCCTTGGGCGGATCCGCCTCCTCGATGTTCATGTGATAGGTGTCGGCCGCGATTCCCAGATGCCGAGAACCGATCTTTTCGCACAACGCCTGCGCTTCCGCCAGTGTGTTGATCATGTGGTTCTCATAGCGGTTCAGCGGCTCCAGCGCAATGATCACACCTTCCGACTCCGCATGGTCGGCCAGCTGTCCGAAGGCATCGAGCAAGATCTCGCGGTCTTCCGCCTCTGATCGTGGCGAGACAAATGGCGGCAGTCTCTTGCTGAACATCCCGTACGAAGCGGGGGTCATCGCGAGCCGGCCACCGATCTCAGCCATGACCGAGAGCTGTGACTTCAACTGGATCAGCGCATCGGCTCGTTTGTCCGGGTCGAAGTCGCCGACAAAGTGCAACATCTCCACACATACCGTCGGCATCGGAACGCCGACTGCTGCGGCCTCTTTGAGTTCGGGCAGCCGCGCCGCGAAACGGCCTTCGCCGGCGGCACGCAGCTCGAGGGCATCAAAACCAAGTTGCTGAGCGTGCTCCCATTTCTCCAGTGCTGTGCCACCGCGCAGATACTGCTCCTGGGCGGACAGGCGTATGGCGTGCCTCATGCTCCGGCCTGGCCATCGCCATGTCCGTCTGTGAAGCTCAAGATCACCTGCATAAGGTCGGCCGGCGGTACGTCGAGCAGTTTGTAGGCCTCGGCCGCCTGGTTTGCCGGGATCACGTGACTTACCAGCGGCATCGGATCGAGCCGCCCGGCAGCGCAAAGCTTTATGACAGTTTCGTGGATCCGGTCCAAACTCCACCGCTCGCGCAGTGCAGCCGGTACCTTGCCGATCTGTGACGAGACGAGGGTGACCTGATTATGGTGAAACTCCTCACCGAGGGCCAGTTCCGTGGCCGGTCCTTGGTAGAAGCCCGCCGCGATCACGGCGCCGCCGACTCCCGCCACCCGAATGGCCTGATGGAGGGCAGGATAAGCGCCGGTGAGCTCGATCACCCGGTCAACGCCGCGGCCACCGGTATGCTCGCGGACCGCCAGTGCAAGATCATCACCGTTGTTTGCCGAGAGCGGCCTCGCGCCAAACTTTTCGGCGAGCTCCAGTCGGTACGGCACCGTGTCGATGGCCAGCACGTCGGTGCCTTGTCCGACCAGTAATTGAGTTGCTAACAGCCCAATCACGCCCAAACCGAAGACGGCCACCGACTCGCCAATGCGGACTCCCGAGGCGAGCACGGCGTTGAGCGCCACGGCGCCGACTCGGTGGAAGGTGCCAACGATGGGGTCAAAGCCGCTTGGCAACACATGGCCGAGCAGCCTGGCCGCCGGAACCACCGCATGGGAGCGGTGACCCCAGATGCCCCAGACCACGTCGCCGATATTGGGCTCGGACACATCCTCGGCCTTGGCCTCGACCTCGCCAACTTCCGAATAGCCCCAGACATCAACGGGATAGCGAAAGGTCGGCGACCCGGACAGGAACCGGGAGCCGGGCAGAAAGAGGGCCGTTTGCGGATCCCACTTTTTGTCCAAGTACGGATTGGTGCCTCGATAGATAGTCAGCTCGGTGCCGGCCGAGATACCGGAGTAAAGCGTTCGAACCCGTACTTGACCGGCACTCGGTTCGGGCGCCGGATACTCCCGCACTCCCACGACTTTGGGTGCGGTCAGTTCGACCAAGTAGGCCATTAGGTGGCACCCGAAATGTTGGCAGGATCCGCTGGCAGGCCGTACTCAGCAAGCGTCGTGGTTCGGCGTGCCAGATCAGAGATCCGCGAGTTGTCATAGCCGAAGACAGCCGAGCGGGTGCGATCTTGCAGTGGGTCGATGAAGTTCGTCGGCAGCTTGGCTGCGCCGAGCACCGTCCCGACAACCGATCCGGCCGTGGCGGCGTTGGAGTCGGTATCCCACCCGCCCTGCACCGTCAAACCGACCGTTGAGGCGAATTCCCCCTCTCCCCAGAGCAAGCCAGCACTGATCAGACAAGCGTTGTTGATTGAGTGCACCCAGCCGTAGTGGCCGAAGCGGGTGCGAATCTCCTCGATTGCCGCCTCCCAGGTGCACCCCGTCCCGTGAAGATCATGAACGCTTCTCAGGGCCTCGGCCAGCCTGGAACCGGCAGGAACATAGTCAAGCGATTGCTCGACTGCCTCTTTGACCGATGCCGCCACACAAGCCAAGGACACGAGGGCGGCCGCCCATATAGCGGCATAAAGGCCGTTGCTTCGATGTGACATGGAGGCATCGGAGAAAACCAACCGTGCTGCGGTGCCTGGTCGACCCGGCAGCGTCCATCCGTACACATCGGCACGGATCAAAGCACCGATCCACTCCCGATATGGATTGCGGGTGTCGCCGACCTCGGCAGTCGGCACGTTGTGCAAGAGGTTGAGGTACGCGGCGCGCTCGGCGGTGAAGACCCGGAGATAGGGCAGGAACGACAAGATCGCATTCGCGACGTGATCGGATGTCAGCGCGGCGCCGTACCGCTCCAGCAACCACAGGGCCAAGATCGAATAGTCGATATCGTCGTCGCGAGCGCCACCATGTACGCGCCCCCGAGTAGTCTCCGGCCAGTTCTCGCGCAGCCGGAAACCGTCCGGCATGGGATCCAGCGCCGGAATGTAGTCGCGCAGCGGGTAGGCGTCAGCCAGCTCCAAATAGGCCCGAATCCGGTCCGGCGTCCAGAAGTCTCCATCCTCCACGGGCTTGCCGAGATTGCAGCCGGCTATCCGTCCCAGCCAGCCGCCGAGAATACGGTCCTCCAGCTCCGCATGTGACGGTCCATGAAGATCAATCACGTTCTGCGGTCGGGCAGGCATGGCATCGAGAATGTCCTCTAGCGACTCCGGCTCACGGTAAGTCCAGTCTGATGTCCGCTCCGTCTTGATCAGCTCCAGATACAACGCCTCCAGCTGATCACGATCACCGATCGGTGTTGCAGCAAGATCAGCTTCGATGCAGGAGACGTCATAGCCGCTTTCCATGCGTTGCCGCAGCTCATCCTGGACAAGATCGGCAACGCTGAGCGGGTCGAACACAGCTACCCCTTCTCAGCTCCGGCTGTCAGTCCGCCGGTGAGCAGCCGCTCAGTAGCGAAGAAGATGATAATGATCGGCAGGGTAAGCACGACCGAGCCTGCCATGAGGACAGTCGTCGGAACCTCGACACTGCCGGAGAGTTGCGATAGACCCAGCGAAACGGTCCAGCGCTCCCGCCGATCGACAAGGAACAGCAGCGCGAACAAGAACTCGTTCCACGCGATCATGAACACGAACAGGCCAGTGGACATGATCGACGGCATAGCCAGCTTCAAGCTAATCTGACGCAGCACGCCCATCCGGGTCAGGCCATCCACCAGACCGGCCTCCTCGATGGCCTCCGGCACTGTCTCGAAGTAATTCCGCAGCATGTAGATCGCCACCGGCACGGTTTGTGCGGTGTAAACGATGATCAGTCCGACGAGATTGCCACGTAGTCCCAGCCGGGTGAATCCGACGAACAAGGGGATGGCCATCAGGATCGCCGGGAAAAGATAGGCGGCCAGGAAGACGCTACTCACGTACCGCCGACCAATAAATGGCAATCGGGCGATGGCGTACGCACCTGGGATCCCGATGAGCAGCGCCAGCGCCACGGAAGCGAGCGCCACGACGCCGCTGTTTACCAGAAAACGACCAAAGCCCTGACCTCCGGAAGCGGTTGAGGACAACACGTTCACGTAGGTCTGCAGAGTGAACTCCGAAGGCCTGACCCAGAAGGAGGCAGGATTCTGCAACAACGACCCGATGGGCTTCACCGACAGCAAGAGCATGTAGTAGAACGGCACCAGCGTCGCGATGAGAAATCCGATGATCACTACCCAGCGACCGATCCGGAAGACGCGGCTCTGTACCCGGTGCCGAGTCGGATAAGCCATCCGGCGTGGCTCCGGAGGGGCGGCGACCTGACTTGGCGGAGTGATCACAGTTTCGGCGCTCATACCCGCTCTCCTCTCCTGCGCAGGATCGTCAGATAGACGGCGAGCATTGCTATCAGCACCAATGCCATGATCACCGATTGCGCTGCGGCCGCTCCGACGTTGCGCTGCACGGTGAGGTAGTTGTAGATCTGCACGCTTGCCACACCGGTTCCTGCGGCACCGCCGGTGAGCAGGAAGATGTCGTCGAACTCATTGAAGGTCCAGATCGTGCGGAGCACCGCGAGCAGGCCGATGATCGGCATGAGTTGCGGTAGCACGATGAACCTGAATGACTGCCAGGGCGTGGCGCCGTCAACAAGTGCGGCCTCTTCCGGCTCGTCAGACATGGCCGCGAGCCGAGCCATCAGAAACAGGAACGCGAAGGGGAAGTAGCGCCATCCTTCGAACACAATGACTGTCAACAGCGCGGTAGGCACTGGGATCTCCAGCCCGAGCACGTTCCAGGTTCCCACCGCCTGAGACAGAAAGGGGATCGGCTCATCCCAACCGAAAACCCTCTGGCCGATCACATTGACGATCCCAAACTGTGGATTGAGCATGGTGCGCCAAATGAAGGTCACGGCCACCACCGGCGCGACATAGGGCAGCAAATAGGCGGCACGAACGAAGGTCCGGCCACGGAACGGCTGCCGTACCGCCATTGCGGCGAGCACGCCGAGAAAGATCACTAGCACGACCGAGCCAAAGGTGTAGATGAAAGTGATCAACAGGCTGGACCAGAAGTTACTTGAGCCAAGCACGCGCTCGTAGTTGGCCACCGTCAGGGGCTCAAAAAAGTCGGCGCGACCAATCTGGATAAGACGCATCTGTTGGAACGAAAGCAAGATCGACCACAGCAGAGGGAAGATCACGATCACCAACACGACGAGCAGTGTGGGCGACATCAGCCACAGACCCAGGCGCGCATCGCGCTGGGGAAGCGTTACTCGCTTCTTGGTGGTGTCTTTCTTGGTGGGGGGTTGTTTTGTCTCGGTTGCCGTTGTCGACACGGTGCTCCTCGATGTTCGTACGCCCTGGCGCGCAGGCCGGTTAGCTCATGAATTGCGTGGACCCGGGAGATCCCGGGTCCACGTATCGATTGCTACGGCTAGCCGCCGAGGTCCGTCTTGACTTGTTCCGCGCCTTTCTGTGCCTCGCTCGTGGCCTCAGCAGCGCTAGCGCCGGAATTGAGCATCTTGGCCAGAGCCTGGGGTACCACGTATTGTCCGGCGACGGCTGCTGCTAGCTCGCCCTGCCCTTGCGGTATGCCCCACCGCTCGAAGTTCCCCGAGCTGCCGACGATCGTGTTGAGAACCTCGATTGGATAGATCTTGGTCAGCGCTTCCTTCTTGTCTACGCCGGCGCTGAGCTCGATCCAGCCATCTGCGTACTCCTTCGGATTAGCCGAGGTGCCAGAACGAGCGGGCATCTTCCCCTCAGGGGCGATCGCCAGCCAGTCCATGTAGCCCTCGCCCATCATGTAGGTGACTAGCTCCTTGGTCTTGGGGGAAGCATCGGTCAGCACGTTCCAGGAAACGACCTCACCCCAGGCGGCCGGCTTGGGGCTGCTTGGGCCCTGTATCTCAGTCAGAATGCCGGTGTTTTGGGCCAGCCACAGCGGATCTTTTTTGCATTGCGCGCACGTGGGCAGCGCATCGTTACGCAGGCCCGCAAGCTCGTCGAGCAGGAAGGACGACCAGATCACCATGGCGGCATCCCCGGCAAAGTAGGTTGCTCTGGTGGTATCCGCATCCTGGTTGCCAGCGACGGAGGATTCCTTGATCAGATTTGCGTAGAAGTTGAACGCCTCCTGGCACTGCGGGCTGTTCAGGGTGATATTGGCGCTGTCGTCAACAAGCTGGCAGCCGTTGGCAACCGCAACGTACTCAAAGGTCTGCTGGGTAAACGAGTCCGAAGGTGCCGTAGCGGCTACGATGCCGGCCATCTTGCCCTTGTTCAGTTCCTTGGCTGCCTTCTCGATGTCCGCATAGGTTTTTGGCTCTGGCAACCCGGCGGCCCTGAAGAGGTCTTTTCGATAAAAGAGCAGGTTGGAGAATCCATCACTCGGTACGGCGATCTGCTCGCCGTCGACGCTGGTCAACTCCAGGGTGCGTAAGTAAAAGGTGTCCCGACCCAGTCCATCAACGATCTCTTTTGCCGCCTCCGGATCAACCAGGTCATCGGTGCGCAGCTGGTTCATGCCGTTGAGTGAGAGTGCGGCGATGGCATCGGGCAGGTCGTTCGCGGCCGCCGCAGATGTCAGCACGCTTGTTAGCTGATCCTCCGCGATCGCAACCAGCTTGACTGTGGCGCCTGACTTCTGAGCCCAGGCGTCCATGATCTTCTGCTGGGCCGCCACTCGATCAGCTATGTCTTCGGTGGTCCAAATGGTCAGGGCGTTGTCTTCTTGCGAGCCGGTGTCCGACTGACTCCCACCATCTCCTCCTCCGCCACAGCCGGCGATGACCAGCATGGCAGTGACAGCAGCGCCTGCCAGAAAACGTGATCTGCGCAATTCAGGGCTCTCCTTCACTGAATGTTGTGCTCAGCTGAGCATCAGGGGGAGCTGCTCAGCTGAGCATCGTGGGACCTTGCGGCTACCTGAACCGCACGTTAGGCTCATCAAATCGTCAATAAGGACTGATGGCAAGACTTAAATTAGGATTTCCAAGACAAATTTCCATAACAGCCGCAGGTGTTGACAGGTGGCCGAGGAAAGAAGGGGTTGGGTGCGTTCAGGACCCAACAGTGCCGGTGAGCTGTTGCAGCTGTTTCGGACCGGCTCGGTTGCCACCCGCAACGAGTTGCAGCGCGTCACCGGGCTTGCGCGCTCGACCGTGACCTACAAGGTGGACTCGCTGCTAGCGGCTGGGTACCTTGTCGAGGGCGGCAGCATCGCTGACGGTCGGGGCAGACCATCGACTCGGCTGCGTGTCAATGATCAAGCAACGACCATCCTCGTTGCGGACTTGGGTGCGTCGCATGGTCGGCTGGCGGTTGCCAACCCCGCGGGTGAGGTCCTGCTGGAGTCGGTGATCGAGAGCAGCATCCTCAAGGGACCAGAGGCAGTGCTCGCCATGGTCACGCGCCGGCTCGACGAACTGCTGGAGCAGTCCGGACGTAGCCGTTCCAGCCTGCGTGGCACCGCCATCGGCGTCCCGGGTCCGGTCAATCTGCACACCGGCCGGGTCGCCCGCTCCATCAGTATGCCGGGCTGGGATGACTGCCCGGTCCAAGATCATTTAGCTGACTACTTCAGAGTGCCAGCGGTACTCGACAACGACGCCAACCTGATGGGCCTGGGCGAGCAGCGACGGATCTATCCGAATGCCCACCAAGTGTTGTTCGTCAAGGTGGGCACCGGTATCGGGTCCTCGGTGATCATTGACGGTGAGCTGCTGCGCGGCACAGACTCAGCGGAAGGTGACATCGGGCACGCCAAGATCATTGGTGTTGAGGAGACCTGTAGCAGTTGTGGTGCTCGTGGCTGCCTCGCTGCAATCGCCAGCGGGCGTGCCATGGCGCGGGAGTTGCGTGCTCTCGGCCACGATGCCAGTACCACGCGTGATGTCGTCCAGCTGGCACGGGTCGGCAACCCGGATGCCGTCCGGGTCGTCACTGCCGCCGGTCAAGCATTGGGCGGCGTCTTGTCCACAGCCGTCAGCCTGCTGAATCCTGACGTCGTGGTGATCGGCGGCGACATCGTGCATGCCCACGAGCACTTTGTGCTCGGCGTACGCGAGACGTTGCTTGGCCGCAGTCAGCCGCTGGCGACAGCGCGGCTGGCCATCGCACCCAGCGCGCTCGGTGATCGGGCGGGGATTATCGGAGCCGCGACCAAACTGGCCGATGTGATCTTCGGCAGCGCAGCGGTCGATGCCACGATCACTTGAACTGGTCCTTAGGCGTTGCTGCAAGTGACCGCAAGCGCCAGATGCGATCACTTCGCGAGATCACCAGACGACCCAGCGGGGCTATGTCGATGTGGAAGATCACTTCAGGTTGGGCGGCAAGCGCATGTACCGCGGCCGCGCGCGCCACCAGTGGGCTGACCACCGCAACGCTTCGTCCTGCTGGCCACGGATGATCATCAAGCACCCGACCGACACGATTGATCAACTGTGTCAGGCTTTCCCCGCCGTGCGGGGTGGCATGCAGGTCGCGCAGCCAGGTTTCGAGCCCGCCAGCGTCGGAGGATGCAACGTCGACCAACGTTCGCCCGGTCCACGCGCCGAAGTCACATTCGCGTAGCTCCGCAACCGGTTCGGCTTCGCCACCAAGATGTGCCGTGGTGACCCGGCAGACCTTCTCCGGGCCGCTGAACCAGGAAGCCACCCGCCCGTTGAGCCGCCGAATCTCTTGTGTCTGCGGCTCACCAGCGTCTCCGAACACCAATGCCGGCGTTGCCGCCGTTGGAGCGTGGGCAACCACGAGTAACCGCTGGGCCATCAGTGCTGGGCCATCAGTGTTGGGGGCGTCGCTTGTCGCTCGGGATCATCCGCCAAGCGATGGTAAGGCCGACCAATCGCGAGACGAACAGCGCGACATAGCCGAGCCCAGCGAGTTGTTCGATCATGACCACGGCGCGTGCTTGATCGGTGACCGGAATGACATCTGACAGACCGGTGCTCGTCAGGTTGGTAAAGCTGAGGAACAACAGCTCCATCCAGGTTCGTGGTTGGTCGGAGTTGACCGCCGCAATGAAGCAACCGGGCTGGAAAATCTGCAGCACCGCGAACAGGTAGGCAAAGCCCCATGCGACGAGGGTAAAAGTGGCGCCCACGGCGTACAGCTCATCGGTGGTTACCGTGCGGTCCGACAGCATGTAGACCATCAAGCTGCCTGCGGCGTAGAAGTAGAAAAGCGCGTGCAACGCTGCGGATGTTGCTTCCAGAGCGGTCGTGTGGTGGATCTCATCGATAATTGACAACGCCGAGGCGACGATGGCGAGGGTCACTGCTATCCATGTCGGCCCCCATGACTCGTGCACCGACCAGATCGCCAGCGCCAGTACCAGCGCACCGAACACCTCGAAGAGGACGCCTCCAACGCCATCCTCTTCCATGAAGGGGTAGATAAGTACGCCGAGCAGCTGGACTACGAGCAGGACGGCGGAAGGGTGGCTCAGCACCTTTCCCGTCACTCCCTCGGAGGACAGCACTCTCATGACCTGACCTCGCCGGAGAGGCTGGTTGCTGGTTGGCTCGCGGCCGCATTCACACGCGCACGATACCTAGCAACCGACTTGGTAGCGCCTGAGTCTCTCGCGCCGTCGCATGGATCGTTTTGACGCCTGTGTTGGAGAACGTCCCTTTCGAGTTGCGTTGCGGGGGTCATTTTTGACGGCTGTGCTGCAAAACGCACCCAACCACGTCCAGACGGACGGAAACGCTGACAACTCGGCGGCGTGGCGATACAGTGCAGAGGTTCGCGGAGGACCTGGAAGTCGGTGAGAATCCGGCACGGTCGCGCCACTGTGTGAGCTGGGCTAGCCGCCTAAGAGTGTGCACTGCTCGAGTCAGACCCTGCCTCCGATGAGCTCCGTTAACGCGGGTCGCAGGAACCCCAAGGAGGAATCGATGTCGCAAGAATTGATGTCAGGGCTCACCCACACCAAGCCCATAGCAGTCGCAGCTCCGCCGTTCTCATTCACCCAGGTGCTGCCCTGGTTGATCTTCGCGGCGATGTTGTTTCTGGTCGCTTGGTATTTCATTTCCGCCGAGCAAGGCGCGACCTCCATCTTCTCGGGGACGGCTGTTCACGAGTGGCTCCATGACGGGCGCCATCTCCTTGGATACCCCTGCCACTGACCCGGGCGCATGACCTCAGCACGCGACTTCTTAGTCAGAGGCCTGCTCGCGGGCCTGATAGCTGGACTCGCAGCCTTCGGCGTAGCGTACGCGGTGGGCGAACCATCGGTTAACGCCGCCATCGCAATCGAGGAATCTGCCGCGGGCCACGACCACGGTGAGGAAGCCACGGTCAGTGGAGAAGCAGCAGCGGCCGACGTGCCACGCTCACTGCAGTCCACTATTGGTCTACTGACCGGAACCACCATTGCCGGTGTCACGCTCGGCGGCCTGGTCGGAGTACTCAGCGCGCTGGCCCTCGGGCGACTTGGTCGGCTGGGGGTACGCGGAGTCAGCCTGGCGGTTGCGTCGATGGGCTTTGTTAGTGTCAGCCTGCTGCCCTTTCTGGCCTATCCGCCGAATCCGCCAGCCGTCGGCCATCCGGAGACGATTGGTACTCGCACCGCGCTGTACTTCATCATGACCGCCATTTCGATCATCGCCGCCGTCACAGCGGTGCTCATCGGACGCCGGCTGGCGGCTCGCTGGAGTGCCTGGTACGCCGTCCTGACCGCCGTTGGCGGCTATCTTCTGGTGACCCTAACGGCGATCGCATTGCTGCCGAGCTACTCGGAGGTTCCGGCTGACTTCCCGGCCACGATTCTGTACCAGTTCCGAGGGGCAAGCCTGATGACCCAGCTGGCCTTGTGGGCCACACTCGGCGTCGCCCTGGGCGAGCTGCTGTACCGACGCCAACGTCGCACCATTCCTCGGGTTACCGAGCCCGAGTACGCCGGGCAGCGAATCTGACGTGATCGTGTCACCCTCCTCCGACGTGTACGCCGAGGCCCGCCGCCGGCTGGACGCCTTGGCGAAGCCGACCGGCGCGCTCGGCCGGCTAGAGGACTTGGCCGCCTGGGTGGCGGCCTGCCAAGGACGCTGTCCACCGCGTCCACTGGACCGGGTACACGCGGTGATCCTGGCCGGTGATCATGGCGTATCCCACGGCAGCGTCTCGGCCTATCCACGAGAAATCACCCCGGTTATGGTGCGCGCCTTTGTCGCTGGTGTCGCTGCTGCCAACAGCCTTGCCCGACAGCATGGTGTGGCGTTGCGAGTACTCGATCTTGGTGTGGATGATGATCTTGAAGAGCTACCCGCCGAGGTCTCGGTGTACCACCTGGGGCCCTCTGAACCTATTGACCAGGCCGACGCGCTATCTGCCGCCGACTGTCGGCAGGCACTGCGCGCCGGGGAGGCGATTGCCCAGGACGAGATTTCTTCCGGTGCCGACCTGTTGATCATCGGGGATATGGGGATCGGGAACACCACACCCGCAGCGGCGCTGGTGGCGGCGACCTTCGGACTCCGCGCCGAGGAGGTGGTGGGCCGAGGCTCCGGTGTAGATGATGATCGGCTACGGCACAAGACACAGGTGATCAGCAAGGCGCTGCAGAGGCTCGGCCAACGTGCCGAGGATCCGTTAGATCGGCTTGCTGCGCTGGGATCTGCCGACATTGCCGCAGGGGTTGGCTTCCTTCGCACTGCGGCCAAGAGTGGCGTACCAGTGCTGCTTGACGGCGTAGTTGCGGTCGCCGAGGCCTGCGTGGCCGAGGATCTTGAGCGTGGCGTAGTTTCCTGGTGCGCGGCCGGCCATCGATCCACCGAACCCGCCCAGCAGCTGGCTCTCGACAAGTTGGGCCTGGAACCAGTTCTTGATCTTGGTCTGCGACTAGGTGAGGGCACTGGCGCGCTGACCGCGCTTCCGGTACTGCGCTCGGCGGTGCTCCTGCTGGTCGAGTTGCCTCTGCTTTCTGATCTCAGTCCTGTCAGCTGAGGGCGATCATGCTCGACGCGCTGCGGCTGTCGGTCGGGACTTTGACCATTGTGCCGTCTGGCACCATCGGCGAGATCGATCGCCGCACCGCAGCCCGAGCGATGATTATGGCGCCATTGGCAGTGCTGCCGCTCGCTGCTGTGGTTACGCTGCTTGGTTGGCTCGCCCAGGCCGCTGGCCTGCCCCCACTGGCGATCGGCCTGCTCGTTGTTGGCGGCTTGGCGCTTGGCAGTCGGGCACTGCACCTGGATGGCCTTGCCGACACCGTGGATGGGTTTGGCGCTGGATGGACCGCAGAACGCTCGCTAGCGGTGATGCGTCGCGGCGATGTCGGGCCGATGGGTGTTGTGACCCTGATCGTTGTGCTTGGTCTGCAGGCGATCTCCATTGGGGAGCTAGTCGACGGTGTTGGCGGCGCGCTGCTGGTTGGAGTGGCGGTGTGTTGTTCCCGAGCGGTGCTCTGTCTGATCTGTCTACGCGGTGTGCCCGCTGCGCGTGGGGAAGGTCTGGGCGTCGTGGTTGCGGACTCGGTGCCGCGTACTGCGGCCACCGGCTGCTGGCTTGCGGTGTTGTTGATCATGACAGTTGTCGCCGCCGGCACTGGTCATGGTGCGATCAGCGGAGCGCTCGCCGTGGTAGCGGCTGCGACTGCTGTCGGTGTTCTTGTTTACCGATCTGTACGCCGACTAGGTGGCGTCACTGGCGACGTCATGGGTGCCGGCATCGAGATTGCCTTCACTGTCCTGATCGTCGTGATGATCATATGAAGTCACAACCGCAAGGGCCGTCCGGCGATAAGCATGATCACCTCATCACTTGCCGCGGCCATCCCCTGGTTGACCTGCCCCAGCAGCTCGGTGAACACTCGGCCGGATCGATAGGGCGACACCAGTCCCCAACCGACCTCGTTGGTTACCGCAATCGCCAGCCCGGTACGTGCTTGCCAGGCCTGCACCAGTTCCTCGAGTTGATCTTGAAAATCAGCGTGCCAGCTTGCCAGTGGCTCGTCCCAGGTGCCGAGCCGGTCAATCCTCGCAGTCAGCCAGGTGCCCAGGCAGTCGATCAAGATCGCTCCCGAAGCGGTACGCAGCGCCGCAACGATGTCAGTTGTCTCCAGCGTTCTCCAGTGCACTGGCCGCCGCGCTCGATGATCGGCGATGCGCGCAGCCCATTCAGCATCGGCTGCCGGCTCGGGCAGCGGGCCGGCAGCGACGTAGGTCACCTCGGCAGCGTCGGTAAGCAGCGTCTCGGCGTAGCGAGACTTGCCGGAGCGTACCCCTCCAGTGATCAGGATGCGCCGCCCGGGGTCGGAAAGATCGGGATCGATGAGTGGAGTCATCGCCGATGACTCTATCGAGGCTGTGCCGATCGAGAGGGGTGCAATCGGCAGTCGGGCGATTGGGAGGGGGGCAATCGGCGGCTGGACTTGCTCTGGGATACCTAGCCGACCAGATCTTTGGCGATCCCCGTCGCGGTCACCCGGTTGCCGCGTTCGGTGCAGCCGCCGCCTGGCTGGAGCGGCGTTGCTACGCCGATCGGCGGGCCGCCGGTGTGCTGCACACCAGTGCTTTGGTTGGCGCGGCCACGGCGCTCGGTGTGGCGCTTGACCGGCTGATCGGCAAGCGGCCGGCGGCGGTGATCATGACGGGCGCGCTAGCAACCTGGAGTGTTCTAGGCGGCCACTCGTTGGGCCGGGAGGCCGCCACAATTGCCGAGCAATTGGCCAATGGCGAGCTGATCGCTGCCAGGGAGCAGGTCCGCCACTTGGTGGGCCGTGACACGGCCGAGCTCTCAGCGCAGGAGGTGGCACGAGCCACTGTGGAATCCCTTGCAGAGAACGCTTCGGACGCGGTCGTCGCACCTCTGCTGTGGGGAGCACTTGCCGGGTTCCCCGGGTTACTGGGATACCGGGCCGTCAATACCTTGGACGCCATGATCGGCCACCGCTCGCCGCGGTACCTGCGTTTCGGGTGGGCAGCGGCCCGGCTGGACGACCTAGTCAATTGGGCGCCGGCACGTCTGGCCGCGCTGGCAGCGGCGGCGTGGGCACCCCTAGTCGGCGGCACTGCTGAAAACGCGATCGCTGCCGTACGCCGCGATGCCGCTCAGCATCCCAGCCCCAATGCTGGTGTTGTCGAAGCCGCATTCGCCGGCGCACTGGATGTCCGGCTTGGTGGGTGCAATGCCTATCAGGGCATGGTGGAGGATCGCGGCATTCTCGGTGATGGTAGACCGGTCGAGGTCACCGACATCGCACGGGCCAGCCGTCTTGCGACCGCGGTTTCGATGAGCGCGTTGATCATGGCTGTGCTGCTGCGCGGGCTGAGTTTGCACCCTGAAGGGCGCGCTTCGACAGGCTCAGCGCACAGGGCACCATGACCATCGTGATCTTGGGCGGTACCGCCGAGGCGCGACAGCTTGCCGCCGCCCTGGTGGCCGATGGCGTCGACGCGATCTCCTCACTTGCTGGACGGGTAAGCAGCCCCAACCTGCCACCGGGTTGTGTTCGGGTAGGCGGCTTCGGTGGTGCAGATGGTCTCGCCGAGTACCTTCGCGGTCAGCAGGCCGCTGCCCTGGTGGATGCCACCCATCCCTTCGCGGCGAGGATTAGCACAAATGCGGTGCTGGCTGCGGATCGTACCGGCACGCCGCTGATCCGGCTGGAACGCACCGGTTGGAGCGAGCACCCGCGGGCCGCGTCCTGGATGTGGGTGCCAGACGCCGCCGCCGCGCGGGAGGCCGCCGACTCAGCCCGTCGGCCGTTCCTGACCACCGGGCGGCAATCGCTGTCGGAATTCGTTTCCTGGGCTGATCGAGATGTCCTGATCCGGCTTGTCGATCCGCCCAGCAAGCAGCTGCCGCAGCGCTGGACACTCATCATCTCGCGCGGGCCGTACAGCTATTCCGGCGAGCGTCAGATCCTCCGCGAGCACGCCGTCGACGTGTTGCTCAGCAAGGACTCAGGTGGCACGTATACCGTTGCCAAACTGGAGGCGGCAGGCGATCTCGGCATCCCGGTCGTGATCATTGCGCGTCCGGAACTTCCGCCGGCGAGGACGTGCAGCACGGTTGCCGAGGCCGCTGCCTGGTGTCGCGCATGTGAGGATTTGCGATTCGTGGGACCATCGACTCTATGAGGTTGTTACTGAGACTAGTGGTCAATGCCGCGGCATTGGCGATCGCGACCTGGATACTGAGTGGCATCAGCCTCACTGGTTCGAGCACTACAAGCAAGATCATCACTTTGTTGATCGTGGCATTGATCTTTGGCGTCTTGAACGCGATCATCAAGCCACTCTTCGCACTCTTTACCGCGCCGCTGATCTTGCTCACCCTGGGCCTGTTTCTGATCGTGATCAATGCCTGCATGCTGCTGCTGACCTCCTGGCTTGCTGGCTTGTTTGATCTCGGCTGGCAGGTTGATGGATTCTGGACCGCAGTGCTTGGCGCGATCATCATCTCTATCGTCAGCTTTATCCTGAACGTCTTCCTGCCCGATCCGGATGATGCGAAACGTGGCTGAGCAATCCTCTGGTCCTCCAATACGCGTCGTCTTCGTCTGTCTGGGCAATATCTGCCGTTCCCCAATGGCGGAGCGGGTCGCGGAACGGGCTGCCGCCGATGCGGGCATAACAGGTGTCGAGTTCTCCAGCGCTGGCACGATCTCTGAGGAGTACGACGACCCAATGGACCGCCGGGCGGTGGCGGTACTGGAACAGCATGGCTATCGGCATGCCGACCATCGGGCTCGCAGAATCGTCGACGCCCAGCTTGAGTCGGCCGACCTCGTGGTCGCGATGGAGGACAGTCATGTCAGCAGCGTCTTGGAACTGGCCACGGATCCCAGCAAGGTCAGTCTGCTCACTGACTTCGATCCGGCTGCGGAGCCCGGTTCCGGCGTACCGGACCCCTTTTTTGGCTCCGACACTGGCTTCTCAGACACCCTGACGGCCATCGAAGCCGCGATGCCTGGCCTATTTGACCGCATCCGCGAGCTGCAGAGGACTAAGTCCTGAGCCGTGCTTAGGCACTCGAATTGAATGCGGTTCTCATAAATCCCTCATAATTGCGAGCTCAGTCATAATGCCCGGCTGAGTGGGTATTGGCCTCCTTAGCGGGTCCCACGACCTCTCACCGGTTTTTCATCGGCCCCGTGAAAGTGTCACCCGAAGGGACTCGGGGGAGGAACTCATGAATAGCAATCGCCTACACACGTGGCTGCTGGTTGTGGTAGCCGTGCTCATCTGCGCAGCATGCACAAGCAGTGGGAACGGTCCGTCCGCTACCAATCCGCCCGGCCCGCCGGGCGTTGATAGCCCGCCTGCCAGTCCGTTGGCGGCGCCCAAACTGCCCACCGGCGCGGATCCGGTCAATCTCGATCCGGCCGATTTCAGCGCCGATATCACTAATCCCTACTGGCCGATGAAGCCCGGCACACGCTGGATCTACCGCGGGGCGGAGGCGGGCGAGCCGACGCAGGAGATCGTCATCGTTGTCACCCCGTCTACTAAGAAGTTGGCCAACGGCATTACGGCTCGGGTGGTACGCGATACGGCCCGAGTTGATGGCGAGATCATCGAGGACACACTCGACTGGTACGCACAGGACTCGGACGGCAACGTCTGGTACATGGGCGAGGACACCGCTGAGTTCGAGGAAGGTAAGGTCGTCACCCGAGCCGGTTCCTGGGAGGCCGGCAAGGACGGCGCCTTGCCCGGCATCCTGATTCCAGCCCAGCCACAGGTCGGTCAGCAGTATCGCCAGGAGTACAAGAAGGGTGAGGCCGAAGACAACGGCCAGGTGCTCGGCACCGACCACCTGGTTGAGGTCGAAGCCGGACAATACAAAGGCGCGTTGGTCACGATGGACACCACCACCATTGAGCCGGACGTCGTGGAGTTCAAGTTCTACGCACCTGATGTCGGACCGCTGCTTGCGCTGGACATCTCCGGCGGCGCCGGCCGCGAGGAGCTGGTGAAGATCGACAAGGCTGCCGCAAAGGATGGCACCGGCCCACTAGGCAAGCCCAACCCCTGATCTGCGTCATAGTGCCAATCCGATACGGCACTATGACGAGCTTGCGGATTCAGAAGTGATGAGCAGGCGCCTTTCAACGCAAGCGACGAAGGAGTCGGAACGCGCGAACAGCTTGTCAGAGTGCCAATCCAATACAGCAGCTCTGGCTCGCAATCGATGATCGTGAAATCCTTGATGCTGTGCGAGTCCTCATCGTCGAAGACGAGCCGAAGCTCGGAAGCTTGCTGCGGAAGGGATTGACCGCACAGGGACTGGCGGCCGACCTCGCGACTGATGCCAATGAGGCCATGTGCATGGCCACAGCGACCGCGTACGACGCGATCACCTTGGATGTAATGCTTCCTGACGTCGACGGATTTACGCTGTGCCGCGATTTTCGTCGCAGTGGAGTAAGTACCCCGGTGCTGATGATCACTGCGCTGGACACCATCCGTGATCGCGTTACTGGACTTGACAGCGGCGCTGATGACTATCTGGCCAAGCCGTTCTCTTTTGAGGAGCTGCTGGCAAGGCTCCGGGCGCTGGCGCGGCGCCCTCGTCATGTGCAGATGCCGGTGCTCACCGTGGGGAATTTGCAGCTTGATCCGGCTGCCCGAACAGTGCAATACGGCGACGTCCCGATCGAGCTGACTCGTAAGGAATTCGCGCTTCTCGAGGCGCTGATGCGACGCCCAGGCGAGGCGGTGTCTCGCTTCGACCTGCTGGAATGCGCCTGGGACGACAGCTACGACAATCGGTCAAACATCGTGGACGTCTACATCGGATACCTGCGGCAGAAGGTCGATCGGCCATTTGGCAGCGACAACATCGAAACGGTACGCGGCTTCGGCTATCGGCTGCGGACCGAGGAGACCGGATGAACCGCCTGCCCATCCGCTGGAAGCTCACGCTTGCGTTCGCGCTCGCACTAACTGCGGTGCTAACGGCGGCGGGTGCTTTCTTGTACGCCCAGGTCCGTGCCGATGTGGACGAAGCAATTGAACACGACCTTCGGCTGCGCGCCGACCAGCTCGGGGGCTTACTGATCCGGTCGCCTACTCCTGCGCTGGCATCGAGACACACCGAGGATTTAGAACCGGACGAGACGATCGCCCAGATTCTCACCCCAGACGGCCGAGTGGTGGCAGCCAGCTCGCACGCTGACGTAAGGCTGCTAACGCCTGAGCAGCTGCAGGTCGCAGCGAATAGGGAGCTGTTCGTTGACCGACCGGCCGATGCGATGCACGCCGAGTCGCTCAGAGTCTTCGCATCACCGGTGCAGGCGGAGGGCAGAACCTACATCGTGGCAGTTACCGACTCCCTAAATGAGCGAGCCGAATGGCTGGCCGAGACCTTGGGTGTGGAAATAGTCGGACTCAGTGCCGCTCTCGTCGCTTCCTGTGGCATCGGCTATTGGGTTGCCGGGCTCGCTCTGCGTCCGGTCGAGGAGTTGCGGGGGCGCGCGGCGGCGATCAGCGGCGACGACCTGACTGATGCTGAGCGGGCACCGCTGCCCGTCTCACCGGTCAATGACGAGATCGGGCGGCTCGGTCGCACGCTGAATGACATGCTCGACCGAATTGGGCGAGCGCAGGCCGTGCAGCACGATGCACTGGAGCAGCAGCGACGATTGCTCGCCGACGTTAGCCACCAATTGCGTACGCCGCTTGCGATCATCAAGACCGAAGTCGAGCTGGCCCAGTCCGACACCGCGAAAGGAGATGGTCTTCGCGCAACTATCGCCTCGATCGGTGAGGAGACCGACCGGCTCAGCGGCCTGACCGAACAGCTGCTGCTGCTGGCTGCCGCCGACGAGGATCGGTTGAGTCTCGACCCGGTGTCGGTGAAAGTTCATGATCTGCTTACCGACGTGGCGGAGCGCGGACAGGGTCGAGCCCGGCTGGAAGGGCGCACGATCACGGTTCAGTCAGACGACATCATGATTACCGCGGACCGGCGGCGGCTGGAATACGCCCTGGACAACCTTATGGACAATGCGCTGACGCACGGCGCCGGTGATGTTGAGCTGCACGCTCGGCGCACCGGTGATGCTGTCGAGATACACGTCCGTGATCATGGTGCCGGCTTCCTTGACAGCTACCTGGCCCATCCCTTTGAGCGCTTTGCGCCAACGGCCAGCACCGGACGAGGCACCGGCCTAGGGTTGGCCATCGTGGAAGCGATCACGGAGGCACACGGCGGCGCAGTCACTCTGGCTAATGATCATGGCGCCACTGTGACGATTTCCTTGCCGATCAACCCAACGGGACCGGATGCCGCACCTGGTAGCGGCCAGACTTCGCAAGCAACGGCCATTGATCAAGAACGGCAGTGGTCTGCGCACTGAAGCCGCGTCCACCGGAGTACCTGATCAAGATTGACACCGAACCGGTGCGGAGATACTCCAGAGCGAAGCGCTGAAACTCTTTGTTGCTGTTACGCGATACCCGTAGCTTTGCGGCAGCGGCCATGTCGTGGGAGTGCCCGCCAAGATCAGCAATGAACCGGCAGCCGTGACGCAGATTGCGACTCAAGGTGTTGCTCACCACTAGAGTTGTCGCGTCATCGGAAGTGACGCATCCCGGAGCAGTCGCAGCAATGGTCCGGAACTGTTGCGGAAGCGGTCGCCCAAAGGTGGTTGTTGCCCAGCCACTGCCGTAGATCACCAGTGCGCCGGCCATGACGAGACCGACAGCGATCTGTGCCGGTTTAGCTCGCACCAGCTCGATCAAGCACCCGATCGCCGCGCCAACTGTGAGTGTCACCGGAGCTGCGGTGAAGCCCGCAAAATGCGGAAACCAGGTCGGAGTGATAAGCAGAAAGACACCCTGCCCAAGCATCAGCATTACCGGCAGCCGGGCCTCCCGGTAGCGCCAGGCAAGCGCGGCGCAGCAAAGCAGCGCGGCCACTGCGGCGATCGTTATGGCGGCTGGGTAGGAGCGGCCCACAATGCCGAGGCCGGAGATTTGATCCAGCCGATCAAGGAAGGTTCTTTCGGCACCCGCGCGCCGGAATAACTGGTTTCGCACGATCTGGTTCCACATGGTCGTGGGCGCAAGTGTGAAGAACGGCAGGCAGATCAGCGTGGTCGCGACAGCACTCCCGATCAGGACCTGGAAGGCCGCCCGGAAGCGGCGTATCAGCAACAGCCAGCCGAGCACAATCAGCAGCGTGACCATGCCCCAAACCTTGATCGTGATCGTCAGCCCTATCAGTGCCCCCGCAACAAAGATCTTCCAACGGGGAATCGAACTGAAGTTGATCAATGGCTGTAACAAGAGGATGGCAATCAGCAGCGCCGTTGTCGCCGGGCATTCCAGCAGTGTGGATTTATCGGAGTAGACCGCTGGGTGGAACACCGCATAACTGAGGCCGCCAAACAGGGCCGCGACGCCTCCGATGGGCTTGAGGATCTTCCAGATCAGCACCGCATTGATCGCGCCGAGCAGCATCCACGCCACCCGAGCGGCGGCGAAGCCGTACGAGTCGCTGGTGAATTGCGCAGCGAGGGCGAACGGTGTCAAGAGCAGCGGCATTGCTGGTGGATGGAGTAGCAGAAAGTCTCGGTAGGGGAGCTGGCCGTGCACGAGTCCAGTCGCTGCGGCGTAATAGACCCCGTCGTCGTAGTTGCCGATGCCGAAGAGTCCGCCGCCGCGCAGCATCGGAACCAGCCTGATGACGAAGGCGATCGCAGCGATGGCGATCGCCCACATCCAGTGCAGACTGGGCGGTCGGTGATCGGCCTGGGCCGGGGGATTGCCCATAAGTTAAGGATTTCCCGTCTGCTGCTGTGAGGAAACTGGGCACCGCGCCAGCACGCCGGAAGTTGTCAAGGCGTTATGTGTTGTTGACGCATCGTTAGCGGGCGGTCCTATCGGCCCAGTTCGATCGGTTGCCGTACTTCATACTTATCCCAACGGGCCAGCAACGACCACTGATCAACAACTGCATTGGTCCGCGCGTTGAAGCCTCGACCGTCGCGGTATCTGATAAAGATTGCCACCGAACCGGAACCTACGTACTCCAGCGCGAACCGCTGGAACGCTCGGTTACGGGTACGTGTCGTGTCGCGGCCGGAGGCAGCCGCGAAGTCGTGAGAATACCCACCGAGATCGGCGATGAACCGGCAGCCCCGCATCAGGTTGCGACTCAACGAATCTGTCAGCACGAGGGCGGTCTGGTCGTCGGCCGTAACGCATCCCGGCGTTACCGCCGTGAACGCTTTGAAGTGGTCGGGGAAAGGACGGTTGAAGGTGACGGTGGCATAGCCGCTGGCGTACACGAGCAGTGCGCCGGCAACCGAGCCAATGATCGCAACCCGCATTGGTCCGGCTCTAACCAGCCCGGTCAAGCGGCCGACCGCCGCGCCAACCGTGATCGCCACGGCAGGGGCAGTAAGGGCCGGGTACTGCGGAAAAAATAGCGGAGTGAGGAGCAAGAAGGCGCCCTGCACGATCATCAACAGCACGGCGGGCTGCGCCTCTGGATACTTCCAGGCGAGGACAGCGGCGCAGAGTAGTGCAGCCACTGCGGCAACACTGATAGCGGCGGGTAGCGAACGGTCCACAATGTCGAGCCCAGCCAAGCCTTGCAGCCGATCGAGGATAGGAACGCCGGCATCCCGCGGCCGAGCGAATTGGTCGCGCACGATCTGGTTCCACATTGCCGTGGGTGCTCCGACGAAGAATGGCAGGCAGATAATCGTGACGCTGACCGCGCTGGCGATCATGACCTGTAATGCGACATGGAACCGGCGTACGAACAGCAACCAGCCCAGAATGATCAGCAGGGTGAGGACACCCCAGATCTTGATGGTGATCGCCAGGCCCAGCAGCGCACCGGCGGCGAGGGCTCGGCTGCGAGGCATAGAGCCACCCTGTGCCACCGGTTCAAGCAGGACCATGGCGATAAGGAGCGCCGTTGTGGCGGGCCCCTCAAGGAGTGTCGATTTTTCCACATAGACAGCGGGGTAGAACACCGCGTAACCAAATCCACCAAACAGGGCAGCGACCGGGCTGACGGGTCGGAGGATCTTCCAGATCAGCACCGCGTTCGCTGCTCCCAGCAGCATCCATGCCAGCCGCGCGAAGGCGAAGCCGTACGAGTCGCCGATCACCTGCGCCATGGCGGCGAACGGGGCCAGCAGGAGGGTGATCCCGGGCGGATGGAGCAGCAGGAAATCTTGATAGGGAAGCTGGCCATGCGCCAGTCCGGTCGCGGAAGCGTAGTACACGCCATCGTCGTAGTAGTTGCCGATGCCGAAGACTCCGCCGCCGCGCAGCACCGGAACCAGCCGGAACAGAAAGGCGGTCACGGCAATCGCGACCACCCAAGGCCACCGCATGCTCCGTTGAGTGGAGCTCGTGCCCTGAGCCTGGGCACGATCAAGCGCTTGGGCCGGATGAACCCCCACGGCCGCCAAGCATTCCCGATCACTGCTGGGTGAAACAGAGTGAAACACGATTTTAAATAGAAAAGTTCTCCGGGATAAGCGCCGAGTACCTTGGCCGTGTGGTCCGACCCTGCCATCTTTGACCTGGCCCGGGCGCCTGGCAGCGCACGAGGATTGGGCTGCCTGTCTAGCATTCCTGAGCGTGTCTGGCACGCTTGAGAACATGCACATCCTCGTCGTCGATGATGATCAGGCGGTCCGCGACTCCTTGAAGCGATCCCTGGAATACAACGGTTACGAGGTGAGTGCGGCCGAGGACGGCGTCCAGGCGCTGGCCCGGCTGGCGGCAACCCGGCCGGACGCCGTGATCATGGACATCATGATGCCGCGGCTGGATGGCCTGGAAACAACCCGAATGCTGCGCGCGGCCGGTAACGACGTGCCGATCCTGGTGCTGACTGCTCGCGATGCCGTCGGTGATCGCGTCGACGGCCTCGACGCCGGCGGCGATGACTATTTGGTCAAGCCGTTCGCTTTGGATGAGCTGCTGGCTCGGCTACGTGCACTGGTCCGGAGGGCCGGCACGGTAGCCGATTCCAACGACCCGTCGGCCCAGGGCATGTCGTTCAGTGATCTGGTGCTGAACACTCAGACCCGAGAGGTGTTGCGCGGCAACCGGCCGATCAACCTGACTCGCACCGAGTTCGCGTTGCTGGAAGCATTCATGCGTCATCCGCGGCGGGTGCTGGAGCGTAGTTGGTTGCTGAATGAAGTCTGGGGGTTCGACTTTCCAACGACCGCGAATTCCTTGGAGGTCTACATCGGCTACCTGCGCCGCAAGACAGAGGCCGCCGACGAGCCCCGGCTAATCCACACCGTACGCGGCGTCGGCTACGTGCTTCGTGAGACGCCACCATGATCAAGTTCTCGGAGAGAGTGTGATGGTGCACCGGCTGAGGGCTTGGCTGCGGGCCTGGCCGCTGCAGCGCCGAGTCGCGTACCTGACCACGATCGCGGTGGCCTTGGCCGTGGCGGTGACGAGCGTGGCCGGCTATGTCACGCTGCGCATCTCGCTATACCGGGCGCTGGATGCCGAAATGATCGAGACGGCGACCTCGCTGGCGGTAGTACCGGTTGCCCAGGACATTCGGACTCTCGGCGGCCTGACCGAGCGCGCGCTGCGGGCCGGCAATGTCACCGTGGCCGCTATCCGGACCGACGGCGAAGCCTTCTACGTCCCCGATGAACGTGATCATCTAGTGCTGGGTGCCGAAGAGCTGGCAGTGGCTCGAGTGCAGACTGGCTACTCTGCACGTAACGGCGTGACCTCCGGAGGCGACGCATACCGGATCGTCGCCGTGCCGATCACCGACTTGGGAAACTATGCGCTGGTTCTCGGCCGACCGCTGCAGCCGACCAATGACATCCTCAGCTCGCTCTGGCTTGCCTTGATCATCTTCGGCGTGGCAGGCGTCATCGTGGCGGCGGTCGTCGGTGCGTATGTGGCGCGCTCCAGTCTGCGCCCGGTACGCGAGCTGTCTGCCGCGGTGGAACACGTTGCGGTGACCAAGGAGCTGACGCCGATCACGATCAATGCAACCGGCGACATCGCAGTACTCGCGGAGTCGTTCAACGAGATGTTGCAGTCACTGGCGTCGTCTCGGGAGCGGCAGGCGCAGCTAATCGCCGATGCTGGTCACGAGCTTCGTACGCCGCTGACCAGCTTGCGCACCAACATTGAGTTGTTGGCAGCCGATGCCGAGAGTGGCATGCTGAAGCAGCAAGATCGAATCGACATCCTGGCCGACGTCAAGGCCCAGCTGGTGGAGTTCACCGTACTAATTGGTGATCTTGTACAGCTGGCCCGTGACGAGACGGCTGCCACGCCTGAGGCGCTGGACTTCCGAAACGTGGTCAACTCCGCACTCGACCGGGTGCGGCGGCGAGCACATGGGTTGATCTTCGACGTCGAGCTCAACCCGTTCTATGTGGTAGGGGACTCCGACATGCTGGAACGGGCGGTTACCAACCTGCTGGACAACGCGGTGAAGTGGAGTCCGCCGAATGGCACCATCAGAGTCCAGCTGGAAGGCGACCGGCTGCGGGTAGCTGATCAAGGTCAGGGCATCTCTGAGACCGATATGCCGCATATCTTCGACCGCTTCTATCGAGGCGACTCGGCGCGACAAACGGCGGGTACCGGGCTGGGGCTGTCCATCGTTGCGCAAACGGTGAGCCAGCATGGTGGCCAAGTTAAGGCCGGCCGGTCCGCCCAGGGTGGTGCGGAGTTCACCATCCAGCTCCCCGGCGCTACCAGCCTCGAGGCTCTCACCCAATCTGCTGAACCAGCACAAACGCATCCGCCAGTTGCTGCCGCTCCGACTCCTGTAGCCGCACCACCCCAGTCACCGACGGACACCCCGATTGCGGGCACCCCCCTTGCCGAAAGTGGTCGAAAGCGGCACGGGTGATCGATTCAGCCTTGTCGGCTATGACCGCTTTCGGACGGAGGTGACTTTCGGCAGTCGGCGCAAAGGCCTAAGAGCGCCGCGTGATGCGGCTCCACGAGAAAGCCGACGTCCTGATCAACTTGACTGATCAAGGAGTCCAGCACAGCTACCGGGATATCGATGACGTTTTGGCAGTTGGTGCACTGCAGATGCGCATGCGTGGTGGCGGCCTCGGTCGTCGGCGCGGCAACTGCTAAGTGATACACGGTTGCCGAGCCGGCAACGTGAGTGTGGGTCACCAATCCAAGATCACCAAGTGTGGCGAGTGCGCGGTAGACCGTAGCGCGATGAACTCCGGGAGCCGATGCCTCTGCCCGGGCGACAATCTCATCAGCTGCCAGGTGCTCATCAGTGCCATCCAGAACCTCAATGATCGCCTGGCGGGCTCTGGTTACGCGCTCGTGGCGGTCCCTAAGCAACGCCAGGGCAGCTTGGACGCGCGGCGGTGCTCCTAATCCCCGTCTTGTTACCTTGCCGCTCTGCACGCAAACGATTCTCTCGCGATTACGACTTGCGACACTATCGCATGTGAGGACAGATGCGATAAAGTCGCATCTGGAGGTCGGGTATCGAGGAGTCCAGCATTGTCAGCGCCAGGTATCGCGGCGGTTCGAAACATCCCTGCCCGGCTTCGGGGCAAGCTCAGCCGACAAGAGTTGCGCTCAATCATCGGCATGGCTGGCTTTATCCTGCTGCTCCATATAGTCGGCTGGGGTGTGCTCATCGGGATTGTGGCGCCGCAGAACTACCAGGTCAGCACAACCCAAGTGTTGGGCATCGGGCTCGGATTCACGGCGTACACGCTCGGCATGCGGCATGCATTTGACGTTGATCACATTGCCGCCATCGACAACACAACGCGCAAGCTGATGGCTGAGGGCAAGCGCCCGGTGTCGGTCGGGTTCTGGTTCTCTTTGGGGCACTCGACGATTGTGTTCGTGCTGGTCGCGCTGCTGGCATTGGGAGTGCGCGCGCTTGCGGGGCAGGTGGAAGACGATTCGTCGTTTCTGCAGCAATTCACCGGCGTGTTCGGGACGGCGGTGTCCGGCGCTTTCCTCTACATCATCGGGATCATTAACCTGGTGATCTTGATCGGCATCATCAAGGTCTTCCGCAAGATGCGCCAGGGCGCGTACGACGAGAAGGCACTCGAGGCTCAGCTGAACAACCGTGGCTTTCTGAACAGGATCCTGTCGGGCGTAACCAAGGCGGTGCGCAAGCCCTGGCAGATGTATCCGATCGGTGTGCTGTTCGGACTCGGTTTCGACACTGCGACCGAGGTTGGACTTCTGGTGCTCGCCGGCGGTGCGGCAGCGTTTGCGCTGCCGTGGTACGCGATCATGACGCTTCCGATCTTGTTCGCCGCCGGCATGAGCCTGCTGGACACTATCGATGGCTGCTTTATGAATTTTGCCTACGGATGGGCCTTTTCCAAGCCGGTTCGCAAGATCTACTACAACATCACCATTACTGGACTCTCGGTAGCCGTTGCCTTGATCATTGGCAGCATTGAGTTGATCTCGATTCTCACCGAGAAGGCCGGCATTACCTCCGGTCCGCTGGCTGCCATCGCCAACGTCAACCTGGACTTCGTGGGTTACGCAATCGTCGCGCTGTTCGTACTGACCTGGGTCATCGCAGTCACGGTCTGGAAGTACGGGCGGATCGAGGAGAAGTGGTCTGCTGGTCTGCAGGCTTAGAGCAAGCTCCCGAAGTCGGCGAAGCGGGCTGCCCGTCATAGTGCCGTACTTTGATGGCACTCTGACAGGCAGCCCGCCGGATTCGCCTCCTTCGTCGCTCGCCCAGACGGCCACTGGTACCTCCGATCAATCTGCCGGCGAGCTCATGCAGTCGGCGAAGCGGGCTGCCCGTCATAGTGCCGTAGGGTCGCGGCTATGAAGAAGCTCATCAACGACCCTCAAGATGTCGTTGCGGAGGCGCTGATCGGCATCGAGGCCGCTCGTCCGGACGTGCGCGTCGATCATGTGAACCGCATCATCTATCGCCGGGATGCAGCCAAGGCCGGCAAGGTGGGGCTGGTCTCCGGAGGCGGCTCTGGGCACGAGCCATTGCATGGCGGGTTCGTTGGATTGGGCATGCTGGACGCGGCGTGCGCCGGACAGATCTTTACTTCGCCGACGCCGGATCAGATGCTGGAGGCCACCAAAAGCGTCGACACAGGAGCCGGCGTACTGCACATTGTGAAGAACTACACCGGTGACGTGATGAACTTCGAGATGGCAGCCGAACTGGCAGCCGCCGAGACCGGCATCACCATCGACACCGTGATCGTCAATGACGATGTCGCTGTCCAGGACTCCCTTTATACGGCTGGGCGGCGAGGTGTTGGGCTCACGGTACTGCTGGAGAAGCTGGTGGGCGCAGCCGCTGAGGAGGGGCGTCCGCTCTCCGATCTTGTGGCATTGGCGCGAGCGATCAACGACTCCGGTCGCTCGATGGGCATGGCCCTGACGAGTTGCACTGTGCCTGTGGCGGGGAAGCCGACCTTCGAGCTCGGCGAGGGAGAGATGGAGCTTGGCATCGGCATCCACGGCGAGCCAGGTCGGCGCCGGGTGGCATCGGGTAGTGCGCACCAGATCGCCGAGCAACTGATGGAGCCGATCCTGGCCGATCTTGACTTCAGCTCGACTCCGGTGATCGTGATGCTGAACGGGATGGGCGGTACGCCGCTGATCGAGCTGTATCTGATGTACGGCGAAGTCGACAAGATCATGAAGCAGGCCGGGATCACGGTGGCGCGCAATCTCGTCGGGAACTACATCACTTCTCTCGAAATGGCCGGGTGCTCGGTCACCGTGCTTCGGGTGGACCAGGAATTGATCAGACTGTGGGATGCTCCAGTGAATACCGCTGGACTGAGGTGGGGAATCTAGCATCATGTCGCACACCATGATCACCGTCGAACAGCTAACTGACTGGCTGCGGCGCTTTCATCAGCTGGTAATCAAAAATCAAACAGAGCTGACCCAGCTGGACTCTGCAGTTGGAGATGCTGATCATGGAATCAACATGGCACGCGGCATGACTGCAGTGATCAACAAGCTTGATGGGGAGCAGCCGACACACATCAACGACCTCTTCAAGACGGTTGCCATGACGCTCGTCACGACCGTTGGCGGAGCCAGCGGCCCTTTGTACGGAACTTTTTTTCTCCGCTTCGCCAGCGCCGCTGGACCGGCCATCGAACTTGACGCTGACACTTTGCATATGGCATTGCGGGCTGGGCTCACCGGCATCGAGGAGCGCGGCAAGTCCGGCACCGGCGACAAGACCATGGTCGACGCATTGTCCCCAGCCCTCGATGCCATGGAGGCGGTGATCAAGAACGGTGGCGATCTTGAAGCAGCACTGAATGCGGCGCGCGATGCTGCAGTCGCCGGCCGGGATGCGACGGTGCCGATGGTCGCTCGTAAGGGCCGGGCAAGCTATCTCGGCGAACGCAGCGCCGGCCACATGGACCCAGGCGCAGCCTCGATGGCGTTGCTCTTCGAGGCGCTAGCTGTCGAATTGTCAGGCTGACCGGCGATGGTCGGGATCGTCGTCGTTTCTCATAGCCTCCACCTGGCTCGGGAGGCGGTGGCTCTGGCGCTGCAGATGGTGCAAGGTTCCGCTCCACGCATTGAGATCGCGGCCGGCGCGTCGGACGATCGCCTCGGTACCGATGCAGCACGCGTGGCGGAAGCCATAACCGTAGCTGATGACGGCGACGGTGTCGTGGTGATCATGGATCTTGGTTCCGCCGTACTGAGTGCTGAACTCGCGCTCGAGCTGTTGCCCGGTCCCTCCACCGAGATCCGGCTCGTGCCGGCTGCCTTCGTGGAAGGTATTTTCGCCGCGGTTATCTCCGCCGCTGCCGGTGCCCAAATCGACGTGGTCGCTCGGGCTGCTGAGGAAGCACTTCAGGCCAAGGCCACGCAGCTTGATCAGTCACAACCTCCGACCGAGGTTGCGCCGCAGGCCATCGCTCGCCCGGCGGTTGTCGCGGATGCCACGGTGGTGAATCGCGATGGCATCCATGCGCGACCTGCGGCGCTCATCGTCGCTGCTCTGGCTTCCTCGGATGCCCAGGTCATGATCGGAACCGAACGCTCCGCCCCAGTGTCGGCTCGTAGCCCGACCGCCTTAATGTCACTCGGTGCCAGGGCGGGCGATGTGCTGCGGATCGAAGCCGATGGCGCCGCTGCTGCCGCGGCAGTTGATCAGATCCTTGCCTTGGTACGCGATGGCTTCGGCGAACAGCGCGCTGAGCCCGTCGACAAGCGCCGTGCTGAAGAGCCTACGGCGCAACATGGCGCGCGCGGCTCGGTTCCACTCGGTGTCAGCTCCGGGCGGGTCGTCGGCCCTGCACTGCGAATGCCATATCCCATTCCCGAGCCGGACCCGAGTTTTCGGATTCCGGAGTCAGAGCGGCCGGCTGCTCTGATACGCCTTAGCAATGCCGCAAATGAGGTAGCCGAGCAGCTTCGTGCGCGGCGCACGGCCGCGGGGACCGTCGGGCAGCTGCTCGAAGCGACTGCTGCCATCGCCACGGATCCTGAGCTACTTGCCGAGGCAAGCATGCGGGTACGGGACCGCGGTTTTACCCCGGAGCGCGCGGTCTGGGAGGCAATGGAGGTTGCGGCCGACTTCCTGCGGACCGCCGGGCCGCGTCAGGCATTGCGAGTTTCTGATCTTTATGGCGTCCGCAACCGCATTGTGGCTGTACTTACCGGCCGGTCGGCGGAGGGTGTACCCGATCCCGGACATCCGTTCGTGCTGCTTGCCGTTGATCTGGCACCGGCCGATGCTGCTGAGCTGGACCCTGGCCGATGTCTGGCGATCGTTACCGAGGAGGGCGGTCCGACTTCCCATACCGCGATCATCGCTCGCTCTCTCGGCATTCCGGCTGTGGTCGCCGCACATGGTGCGACCGCAATTACTGATGGCACGTTGCTGCTCGTTGACGGCAGTACCGGCGAGTTGATCAAGGAACCAAATCTTGATCAACAAACTACGGCAGTGACGGTTGGCACGCTACATCGAGAAAGGCTTACGGATCCGGGCAGCACGGCCGACGGCCACCGGGTGGCCCTGCTGGCGAACATCACATCCGTTGCAGACGTAACCGCTGCTCTGGAATGCGGCGCGGAGGGTGTGGGCCTGTACCGCACCGAGCTGTGTTTTCTGGACCGAGCCGAGGCGCCCGGAATTGCAGAACAGGTCGGCGCCTACCGCGACGTGCTCTCAAGGTTTCGAGGCCGCCGCGTAGTGGTGCGCACACTTGATGCCGGCTCCGACAAAGCGTTGCCCTTCCTACGCCACGCCGCGGAGCCGAACCCGGCCCTAGGCGTCCGAGGCATCCGCACCGCAGCCAGCTATCCTGAGGTGCTTCATGATCAATTGAAGGCGATCGGTGATGCTGCGGAACTGGAGTCTGCGGAGGTTTGGGTGATGGCGCCTATGATCGCGGCTCTAGAGGAAGTGCGCAGCTTCGCTCGAGCGGCGCGTGGTGTCGGCTTGCCGGTCATGGGCGTCATGATCGAGACTCCGGCAGCTGGCTTGCAAGCTGAGCAAATCCTGGCG
>DATFBI010000261.1:0-8729 GCA_035253925.1 Propionibacteriaceae bacterium | reverse complement strand
ATCAGCCATCCCACCCCAGATTCTGACTACCGGCCGACCAGCCTGGTAGACCCCGATAGAGGCGCCAATCTCCCGGCCGCTACCCAAGTTGTTGGCAAGGACGTCGGCAACCACCTCAAATCCGGGCTCGCAGTGCCCCTGGATCGCGTGCCGTATGGGGTTGATGGCCACCAGCACATGGTGCCCGGTTCTCAGACCTCTCTCGTCACGACATTGGGCACAGCTCCGCCATAGCGCCGGTCTCGCTGTGCGTACAACTGGATTGCCCGCCAAAGATCCCGACGATCGAAATCGGGCCAGAGTCGATCAAGGAACACCAGCTCGGCGTAGGCGCTCTGCCATAGCAGGAAGTTGGAGGTCCGCTGCTCTCCGGACGAGCGGACGAAGAGGTCGACGTCTGGGATATCGGGTTCATCGAGGAAATGCCGGAATCGCTCCTCAGTCAGCTTGCGCGGATCCAGTCGCCCTTCGGCAGCCAGCTGCGCAATGTGCCGCGTAGCGTCAACGATTTCGGCACGGCCGCCGTAGTTCACGCAGAACTGCAAGGTCAGCACGTCATTGCCTACCGTTCGGCGCTCGGCGTCCTGCAGCTCATTGATCACGCTCCGCCAGAGCCGCGGCGACCGGCCGGCCCAGCGCACCCGTACGCCCATCGCATCGAGCTGGTCACGTCGCCTTCTGATCACATCGCGGTTGAAGCCCATTAGCCAGCGCACCTCATCTGGTGTGCGGTTCCAGTTCTCGGTGGAGAATGCGTACGCCGACAGGTACTTTACGCCGATCTCGATAGCCCCCTCGATGACATCGAATAGCGAGGCTTCACCGCGCGCATGACCTTCGGTACGCGGCAGGTTGCGAGCCTTCGCCCAGCGGCCGTTGCCGTCCATCACGATCGCCACATGGGTCGGCAGCCGGTCTTGAGGTATCTGCGGCGGCCGAGCTCCACTGGGGTGTGGTGCCGGCGGATGCGGCTGTCGAGCATCAGATTTTAGATTCGCGTTCGCCTTCCGCCGACCCGGCTTCGGGCGCGGCGCAGTCGGAGAAAGCTTGGGCACGTCAGGGACAATATCGAGGTGCCGACCTATCGTGACGAAGCAGTAGTTCTTCGCACGCACAAACTCGGCGAAGCTGATCGAATCATCACTATGCTGAGCCGCCGGCACGGCAAGATTCGGGCGGTAGCCAAGGGAGTACGGCGCACGACCTCGAAATTCGGCGCGCGACTTGAACCCTTCTCCCACATCGACTTGCAGCTTGCCGTCGGGCACTCACTCGACATCATCACCCAAGTTGAATCGCTCGATGCCTTCGGTGAGCCGCTTACCGATGACTATCCCGCGTACACAGCCGGGCAGGTGATGCTGGAGACCGCCGACCGCTTGGTGGTGGAGGAATCTGAACCAGCACTTCAGCAGTACCTGCTCCTCGTCGGAGCCCTGCGAGCACTGAACCAGGGCACCTCCGACGGGTGGCGTCCAGCAACGTTGATCTTGGATTCTTACCTGTTGCGAGCGCTGGCTGTTGCCGGGTATGCGCCGTCGTTTTCCGACTGTGCACGCTGCGGTATCGCTGGGCCGCACCGGGCATTCTCTCCCGCTCTAGGTGGCGCCGTGTGCGAGCGATGCCGTCCCTCAGGAGCGGCCCGGCCCGATCCAGAGACCTTGTCTTTGCTGGGTGCGCTGCTCGAAGGCCGCTGGCGGGACACCCACCACCTGGCTGATCATGTGGCGCGGGAGGCGAGCGGACTTACCGCCGCCTTCGTCGCCTGGCACCTGGACCGCAACCTCAGATCTCTGGCGCATGTCGAGCGTTGACCCCAGATGGGCTCCGCCCGATGAGTCGCAGCCGTTCATAGCAGGGCCCCCGCCCCAGTTGGTCCCGCCGCAGCCAGCCCCGCTGCAGCCAGGGGCGGTCGCCCCGCAGCCAGGCGTTCCGCAGTCGGTGGCACCGCAGTCGGTGGCGCCGCAGCCGGTCGCGCCACCGCAGCCGCCAGTGCAACGGCCGCATCGGGTGGCGTACCTGCTCGCTGTGATCCTGCCGGTGATCTTGCTCTTCGTCATGGCGGCGCCGCTGGGAGTCGCATGGACTATCACCCGGCTGCGGCAGCCTCCGAGCAGCGTTACGACGCCGCTCCCACCGGATCCGAATGCCACTGAGGGAGAACCTGGAGTCGGCGATCCTTACTACCCGCAGGCCGGGAACAGCGGCTATGACGTGACCCGGTACCAGATCATGATCAATTGGGATCCGAAAACCCAGACCATCACCGGTACCACGACTCTCACTGCGCGGGCTACCCAGTCTCTCAACTCCTTCTACTTCGACCTGGCACTGCACACCGACAAGGTCTTAGTCAATGGTGTGCCCGCGGAGTCGATCGCGAGAGGGTTTTCCGACGTCTACGTCAAGCCGGCACAATCGATCACTGCTGGTAGTACTTTCCAGATTGTCGTCGGCTACTCGGGCAAGCCAGGTGACATCCGTCAGGGCGACACCCAGCCCTGGTTTGCCAGCGAGGGCGAATGGACCTTGGCTGGTGAGCCGGAAAGTGCCGCCTGGTGGTATCCCTCTAATGATCATCCGTCAGATCCGGCACTGATGGACGTCTCGATTAGAGTGCCGGCCGGTATGGAAGCCATCAGCGTTGGCCGGTTGGAGTCGACAGACACCGGAAACGAAGAGGATTTCAACACCTGGCATTGGGTCGCTCGGCAGCCAATGGCCTCCTACCTGAACCTTTTGACGATCGGCCAATACCAGCTGAAGCGGGGCATCGACCACGGCCTGCCGTATGTTTACGCGGTATCTGAGAAACTCCCACCGGACCACCGGCAAACCGCGTTCGCCGGATTGATGACCTCTGGCCAGCGGATTCGGACGCTTGAGGCAATGTTCGGTCCTTACCCGTTTACCGAGGTCGGTGGCGTTGTCCCGGCACATCAGCTGCCATTCGGGGGGCTGGAGACGCAGACCCGGCCCATCTACGACGCCCGATCGATCCTGAACCGCAACTTCCAGCCAGGCCTGCTCACCCACGAGCTGGCCCACATGTGGTTCGGCAACAACGTCACTGTGCGGCAATGGAACGACATCTTCACAACCGAGGGTTATGCGTCATGGGCGCAGTGGGGAGCCACCGAGCGGAGCGGCGGCCGCAAGGCCAATGATGTCTTACACCGCGCCTATGAACGGCTCAAGAACAACGATGCCTTCTGGAAGGTCACCATGATTGACCCTGGGCGGGCGCATCTTTTTGACGCTGTCTACATACGCGGGCCCATGGCACTGCAAGCCTTACGCAATGTGATGGGCGATGAGGCCTTCTTCAAACTGTCTAGGGATTGGGCTCAAAACCCCGGGAGTCGCACTCTCGAGGAGTGGATGGCCGCTGCCCAGTCGTACAGCACAGTTGATCTTGGACCATTCTTTCAGGCCTGGATCTACTCACCGACCGCTCCGGCGCGTACGGCCGCCAACGGCTTTCGGTGACTGTGGCAAATGAAGAGCTGGCAAATTCCCGACCGACGCGGGTCTTGCGCACGGATTAGCGCGCTTCGGTAGTAGCCCGCAACGGTCGGAAATTTGTCATCAGGAGCGCCAGCTTCGAGACGCACCCTGAGTGGTTATAGGGACAACCTCACTCGGTTGATGGCCGAGGTAACGGCCTTGAGTGAGGCGGTGACGATGTTTGCGTCCATCCCTACGCCCCATATGACCACGCTGTTTTCACCTTCTCCCACCTCGCACTCCACATATGCCGCGGCGAGCGCGTCGCCACCGGCAGACAGCGCGTGCTCGGTGTAGTCCAGCACGCGTACGTGGTGGTCGAGGGTGGAGATGGCATCCACGAAAGCCGACACCGGCCCGTTTCCTTCGCCAGTGATCGTTTGCATCCAGCCATTAGCCACGACCTGAGCGGTAAGGGAGGTTTGGCCGTTCTCGGTGGAAGTTGTCGAAACGCTCACTAGCCGGAGTGGGGTGTTCGGCTCCAGGTACTCGAACTGGAAGATCTCCCAAAGCCTGTTCGGGCTTACTTCTCCGCCGTCGGCGTCGGTGTGTGCCTGTACCGCCTTGGAGAATTCGATCTGCAGCCGTCGCGGCAAATCCAAGTTGTGCTCGGATTTCATGATGTACGCGACGCCGCCCTTGCCGGACTGCGAGTTCACCCGGATGACCGCCTCGTACGTGCGGCCGACATCGTAGGGATCGATCGGCAGGTATGGCGCCTGCCAGGCAATCTCGCGGACGCTGATGCCTTGCGCCTGAGCCCGCTTTTCCAGATCCTCCAGGCCTTTCTTGATCGCGTCTTGGTGACTGCCGGAGAACGCGGTGTAGACCAGGTCGCCCGCGTACGGGTGGCGCGGGTGAACCGGCAGGTTGGTGCAATACTCCACGGTGCGACGGATCTCGTCGATGCGGGAGAAGTTGATCTTGGGATCTATTCCTTGTGAGAACAAGTTCATGCCCAAGGTGACCAAGTCCACGTTGCCGGTGCGCTCGCCGTGTCCAAACAGGCAGCCCTCGACTCGGTCCGCACCGGCCATCAAGGCCAGCTCGGTTGCCGCAGTAGCAGTGCCGCGGTCGTTGTGCGGATGCAGCGAGATCGCGACGTGCTCACGGTTGTGCACATGCCGGCTGAACCACTCGATCTGGTCGGCGTACACGTTCGGTGTCGCCATCTCGACGGTGGCAGGCAGGTTCAAGATGATCTCGCGGCCCTCTGACGGTTGCCAGACGTCCATCACGGCGTTGCAGACTTCGACAGCGAACTCCATCTCGGTGCCGGTGAAGATTTCCGGCGAGTACTCATAGCCGAACTCGACGTCGCCCAGGTATTGCTCGGCGTACTTCATCACCAGCTCGGTGCCGCGGGTGGCCAACGCGATGCATTCGGCCTTGTCGACCTGGAAGACCACGCGGCGGAACAGCGGCGCTGTGGCGTTATACATGTGGATGGTTGCCGTCTTGGCACCTACCAGTGACTCCGCGGTGCGCTCGATGAGATCTTCACGGGCTTGGGTCAGCACCGAGACGACCACATCGTCGGGGATTTTGTCCTGTTCGATCAGCTGTCGGACGAAGTCGAAGTCGGTCTGGCTGGCAGAGGGAAACCCGATTTCGATCTCCTTGTAGCCCATCTGGACCAGCAGATCGAACATCTTGTGCTTCCGAGCTGGGGTCATGGGATCGATCAGCGCCTGGTTACCGTCACGAAGATCGGTTGACAACCAGCGGGGCGCTTTGGTGATCACATTCGAAGGCCAGGTGCGATCTGGAAGATCAATTGGGGTGAACGGACGATAACGATGGAAGGGCATCGGGCTGGGCTGCTGGAAAGGTACTTGCTGCACCTTGGTACCGAACGAGCTCGTGCCGCTGGACGTAGTGGATGTGGCGATGTCTGACATGATTCCTCGCTGGTGGATGTGGAGCGGACCGGAAGCACGTCAAGACTCCGCAGCGAGGATGCCGGCCCCCTACTGGGCCTCGCTGCGGCAGCGGAGGAGAAGCAGCGCGAAAAGGCGCTGGGCGCTTGCCACGTCGTCACTGTAACATCCGGGGCTCTGCGCCGCCTAAGCGTCGTCTCGAATTGGCCCGAGCTGCGAGCGTCGGCATTGCGCGAGCAGCCCAAAAAAAAATCCCGTGGCGTAACCGCACGGGATGCGGGACCCTGATCTGGTGCCGTTCGTACGCGTCGAGCCCAACGACATGGCTCAGGTCACCGAAGTCGCCCGCATTCAGGAGGCGGCGCGGCAAATCGACGACCCCGATGCTTACCCGATTATCCCCGAAATGTTGGCCGACGACCTGCGTTACGGCTGGGATCTAGAGCCCGCAGAGCTCTACCTCTACACACCTGATGACGCTGTCGAGCCGGTCGGAGTACTTGCAGTAGACCTGCCGACCCGGGACAACCTGCACCTAATTTGGGCCCAGATCTGGGTGCATCCAGATCATCGTCGGCAGGGGCATGGTTCAGTGATCATGAATGAGGTACTGCGCATCGCCCAGGAGGCCAGGCGCGACACTATTTGGGTAGGGACCGCTGAAGATGATCAAGGTGCGCAGCGGTTCGTCGACAAGTTCGGTTTTAAGTACGCCAGCCACGACGCTCGTCGGCGTCAGGTGCTCGCTGAAGTCGACAAGAACAAGATTCAGCAGCTGTGGACAGAGGCTCAGTTAGCCGCGGCTGATTACCGTCTGGAGCGGATGCAGCCGCCGACGTCGGACGACATCCTCAGTGAGCTCGTTGAGGTGACGGCGGCCATTAATGACGCTCCGATGGGTGATCTGACTTATGAGGACGAGAAGTTCGATCTGCAGCGACTCCAAGACTTTGAAACGGCGCTGATCGGACGTCGAGATCGGGGTTACCGGGTCATCGCCCGGCATCGCGCAACGGGTGAGGTGGGCGGCCACACTATGGTGCTCACCAACCAACTGCGGCCTCACTTCGGCCTCCAAGCTGACACTGCTGTCGCCCGCCGGCACCGCGGGCACCGGCTTGGGCTACTGCTCAAGATCGAGATGATGGGCTGGCTCGCCGAGGTGGAACCGCAGTTGAAGATCATCGAAACCTGGAACAACGTCGACAACAGGTTCATGATCGACGTGAATGAGGCGCTCGGCTACCGGCTTTCCCGCATCTTCAACACCTACGAACTGCGGCTCAACTCAGCCACCTCAGGCTCCAGCTGACAGCCGTCCGACCGGCTCTGGCCAGACTCTCCTACCCCGGGCTGACGAAACTCTCTGTGCACGTAGGTTGCAGTCGCTCTGCACAGGCTGCAACCTGTGCAGACCGCAAGCAACCTGTGCAGAGCTGGCGTCAGGCATGCGCCATCTCGGTGTTGATTGCGTCAAAGGCGGCAAGCGTCGAAAACAGCCGCCACGGGTCCTGCGGTGTTGGCCAGCTGGAAAGTTTGACTGCCACCAGACCGGTCTCCCGGTCGACGAAGATCATTTGCCCGTGGATGCCCAGGCATAGCAAGACTTGCCGACCGGGCCAGGGAAACCAGAACTGATTGCGGTACATGCCCCCGGGCATAAGAGTGTCACTCGGACTCGCCGCAAAGGCTTGCCGAGAATCCGGTCCACCGGCAAAGCTGTCCGCGATCCAGGCTTCGGGGACTACCTGGTGGCCGCTCAAAGACACTCCATCGCGAACGATCATCAGCCCAAACCGAGCAAGATCACACAGGGCGGCGGAGATGCTTCCGTCGAACATTCCGGTGCCCTCTGAATCGACGCCGATGTTGGCATCGAAGTCTGCACCCAGCCGCGACCAGATCAGCTCGCTTGCCAGGTCGGGGAAGCGGCGTCCGGTGACAGCCTCACATACCCAGCCCAAGACGTCGGTCTCGCAGCTTCGGTAGTCGAATGGGCCACCGTGTGGTTTGCTCTGGCGGAGCGTCAGCAGAAATGCACGAAGTGTGTGCGGAACATCGGGATTACGGCGAGGCGCCCAGCCGATTGCCTGCTCGAGCACCCGGACCTCTGCATCAGGGTCTAGGTAGTCCTCCGAGAATGCAATCCCCGAGCGCATATCAAGCAGGTGGCGCACGATGGCGCCGCGGTAACCGCTCCGCTCCAGCTCCGGCACGTAGGCCGTAACCTGCTCCTCGACATCCAGCACGCCTTCACCAATGAGCGCACCAGTAAGGATGCCGACGATGGACTTACTGACCGACATCAGCAGGTGCAATGTGGCCGGCTCCATGGCTCCCGCATACTGCTCGGCGAGTATCTGATCACCGTGGACCACCATCCAGGCGTCGGTATTGGTGGCCGCCATGGTGGCGCCGACGGTAGTTGGCATGCCGTCAGCGGTCCCGCAAGGCAGATCGGCAAATGGCTCAATGCGCCGCAGCAGTGGTGACGCCGGCTCGGAGCCGCGCGAGATCACCGCAGTCGGGAAGATCTCCGCGATATGACAGAAGGTCCAGCCGATCTGAGCTGCGGTCTGCCAGTTGTCAAGAGTGACCGGGAACGGCGGACGGCTAGCTGTTGAGCCGATCACCGCTGCTCGCGCTCACTTTGCCATGGATGGAGCTTTCGCCACCCTGACGGCACTGACCTCAGTCCCGGCCAGTGGCTGGCCGGCGTATTGGTCTCGAATTGAATCGATGAGATGCTTCGCACGGATCGTCAGCGTATCCGCCGCACCCTCAGCCCGTCGCTGCAAGCGCCCCTTCGTCACCACCACTCCGAGATCGGCACCCTTCCAGCGATAGTCCCCTGGGCCGTAGATGCGCAGCAAAAACGCCTCTGATTCGTTCTGAAGCTGATGCCAGTCCAGCGCGGGCCGCCGGAAGACGAGGGCTCCCGACGGGTCGTAAGAGTACTGCCCTGTCGCGGGCGCGGAGGTGATCAACTGGACAACGGGCGAGGTTTCCTTGATCACCATTTGACTCCATTGATCGACCGCCGCCAGCTCACGCCAACGCGTATTGATCTCATCGATGTCGATATCAAAGGCAACATCGAAGTACTCCAGCAAATGGAAGACAAACAACGGGACGTCGGCGTACGCGCCTGATGTGACATTGGTGATTGCGGAAGCTCCACTGATCCGGGGGTTGAGTTCGCCGAGGTAGACCTCGTCGGTGTCGGTGTCCACCAGCACGTCGACCTCGAAGAAGCCGCGGTAGCCCTCGGCACCGAGCCGATCCCCCAGCCTCCCGACAAGATCACCGGCCTTGTGCCGGAGATCCTCGTCGAGCACTTCT
>DATFBI010000260.1:0-4189 GCA_035253925.1 Propionibacteriaceae bacterium | reverse complement strand
AGCCACCGATAGATCCCGGTGAGCGGTGCTTGCGGTGCACACCGTGCGATGCGCGAAGACCGGCGAAACCGTGCCGCTTCATAACACCGGCAGTGCCCTTGCCTTTGCTGACACCGGTCACGTCGATGACATCGCCCTCGGCGAAGGTGTCAGCGCTCAGCTCCTGACCAAGGCTGTATTCGCTGGCATCGCTGGTCCGGATCTCGACCAGATGCTTGCGCGGCGTCACCCCTGCCTTGTCGAAGTGACCGGCACTCGGCTTGGTCAGCTGCTTGGCCTTGATCGCGCCGAAGCCGAGCTGAACGGCTGAGTAGCCATCGACCTCAGGCGTCCTAACCTGGGTCACGACGCAGGGACCTGCCTGCACGACCGTCACGGGGACAATGCGGTTGTTGGCATCCCACAGCTGGGTCATGCCGAGCTTGGTGCCCAGCAGACCCTTCACGTTGCGTTCGATCGTCATGACAACAACCTCAGAGCTTGATCTCGATGTCGACACCGGCCGGCAGGTCGAGCCGCATCAAAGAGTCGACGGTCTTGGGAGTCGGGTCGATGATGTCGATGAGACGTTTGTGCGTCCGCATCTCGAAGTGCTCCCGGCTGTCCTTGTACTTGTGCGGGGAGCGGATGACGCAGAAGACGTTCTTCTCCGTAGGCAGTGGCACCGGCCCCGCGACCTTCGCGCCGGTACGCGTCACCGTGTCGACGATCTTGCGCGCCGACGAGTCGATGACCTCGTGGTCGTAGGCCTTGAGCCTGATGCGGATCTTTTGTCCCGCCACCGTTCGTCCTTCTTCTCGTCCTTTGCTCCCCGATGATCACCGGTGAGCTTCCGGCATGGTGTCCTGCGCTCCGACCCCCGTGGTCGGGCGTGTCGGCCAGCGTTTGGCGCACCACACCCAATCACTTGCGTGCTGAGGAGGTGGCCCGGCCCTGGACCGCGCGTCCAGGCAACCGAGCAATCAAGGATCTCGCGGTGCGGCAAGCTGGCTGGCAGGGCTCGATGTTCAGGCCCGACAGGCATGGCTCACCCCGGCGACCCGTCGGAGCAACCTGACGATTCTGTCAGAGTCCTCGGGTCAGATCAAATTTTTGGCCAGGGGCAAGGCAATCTGCGCCCCTGAGCTAGCTGATCTAGCGCTGAGGCGGGTACTGCTGGTGTGGGTACGGCGGCTGGTGCGGTGGATACGGCTGCTGTGGCGAGCCAGTCGGATAGGAAGACCAGCCGGCGACGGCCGCCGGAGTCTTCCTGCCCAGGGCTAACCCCAGAATGCCGACCAGCAAAAGCACACCGCCGGCGATCATGCAGCCAATACCTGCACCCCGCAAGGTCGATGCGACTGCACCTAGATTGCCCAGGCCTGGCACATTGACAACGACAATCTGGCTCGGGTTGGTCGTGCTGTAGTAGGTCGGTACGGTATCGCCGACGCTCGGCGGATTGGCGCCAGCAGCGGCGCCCTGGGCAGTCCGCTGCCTACCCTGATCGTCGGTGTAGCTGACGGTGACGACCACTGGATTCGTGTGATCAACCGATTGAACGATGCCCTCTACCGGTCCGAGGTAACCCGACTTGGTCAGCTCACGCTCAAGTGCGCCTTGGCCTTTGGTGACCAACACCGATCCGGCCAGCAGTCCGGCACCGGTCAGCAGCAGCAAGGCGCCGAGCACGATGCCTACGATCTTGAGTGCCTTCACCTAACTCCCTATTTTTTGAGGCTCTGCTCGCGCAATCGCGCGTGCGGTCCGCCTACTTCGTCGTCGCTCCCAGAGGAAACTACGCCTCCGCTCGCTCCTCCTCAGCACGGCGGCGCGCGATTCTCCGACGCTCGCAGAGCATGATTTTTAAGCTCTGCAATTGTGTGGAGCAATCACAGCCCGGACCACGCTACCCGCCCAGGGGTCAGGATTGGCGCAACTGCCAGATCACACTGCGGCCGAACGACCAGCACAGCAATGCAAGTGCAGCCAGGAGAAAGGTTGTTGGCACCCAGTGCGCGCCATGTGTCAAGCCATAGGCAAGGGCGGCAAGCAAAGCGACCGCCTGAAGCACCGCAATGACCTTGCCGGAGTAGTGGTACGGCAACGGTGTCCGTAATGCCGGAACCACTAGGGATGTTGCGACGTAGGCGTATCGCATTGCACCGATGGCCAGTACCCACCAGCCAGCAATCCCGAGTGCCGCGACGGCAACGCTAAGCACGATCAGCATCGCGGCGTCGGTCTCTACATCAAATCTGGCTCCGAAGGCACTCGCCTCTCCCCTGGCTCGTGCGACCCAACCATCGACGCCATCTAGTGTCAAGCAGAGCGTGCCCATGATGATCATGATCAGAATGCCGTTCTCCGCCAGGCCGCCGGTCAACGCTTGCAGCGCAAACCCGGCAAGGAAACAAATCCCCAGTCCTCGGGTTAGCGTGACGAGGTCAGCGATGCGCAGGCTCCTGGTACGCGAGGACCGCGCGACGAGCGCAGCAAGAAGCAGAAAGCAGAATGCTGCGGTAGACGCGGATAGCCAGCTCAGCCACCAGCCCACCAAGGCAGCGCCCAACAGGACCAGCCCACAGGCCACGATCAGCCAGTACTCGGTATTGATTCGCCTACCTGCCGGCAGTAGTGGGGCCACTGGAGTCTTCATCACCCAATCAGACGACCGGTGCATCCAATGAGTTCAGCCTTTCAGCCGAGGTGGATTTCCTATCGGAATACCCGCCCCCGATGCGCAAATCCTCCGGTCGGCGCCGCTGCGGGCCATTAGGCTCCCAGGGGTGAGAAACGGGGTGCGATGAGGATCCGGGCTGGGGTCGCCGCCGGACACCAATCCACCGCGCGCGCCGGCGCTGACATCCTCAGCCGCGGCGGTAACGCCGTGGACGCCGCGGTGTCGATGATGCTTGTCAGCTGCAGTGCCGAAATGATCTTCACTGGACTCGGTGGTGGTGGCTTTGCAACCGTCTATGACGCAACCACTCACCAGGTGCGCTGTCTGGATTTCTTCGTTGCCGTTCCGGGCCTCGGCGGCAAGCGGCCAAGTCCCGCCACAGCCATCGAGGTGATTTTCATCGGCCAGCACGTGCCGTACGAGATCGGGCCCGCGACGGTGGCAGTGCCCGGCATCCCGGCCGGAGCGCACTACCTCTGGAAGCGCTGGGGCCGTCTCCCGTGGTCCACGGTGACCGCAGCCGGCCATGAGGCGTCCTACGGCACACCCTTCTCGGCAATGCATGCCCGGGTACTCCCGCGCGTCGCTGCGGCGATGTGCGTCGGGGAAGGCGTGGAGGTCTACCAACGTCTGGATGGCAGCTTCCTGCAAGCCGGTGACCCGCTGCGGCACCCTGATCATCACCGGGCGTATGAGCTCATGCTGCGGGATCCAGGTGCGTTCTACCACGGCGCGTACGCCGACGCGCTGGTCGTCGCGGTCGCGAACGGCGGCGCCTTGAGCCAGGAGGACCTCGATGCATACCACGTTATTGAGTCGCCGCCCCGAACCGTTCGGGTGAACGACTTCACTGTGCATGCCCGCGGTAATGATCTTGATGATCTGCTCGGCACTCTGGACCGGGTGGCCCCCGCGGTGCACGGTGATCCGACAACTGACGCGGAATCTGCCGCAGCGCTGATCGATGCCTTGCGAGCACCCAGCAAGCGGGCCGAGACCACCAATATCGTCGCCGTCGACGAGCAAGGCAACGGCTGCGCCATAACGACCAGCCTGGGCCTGGGTTCCGGAGTATGGGTGCCGGGTTACGGCGTACACCTCAATTCGATGTTGGGCGAAGGCGAGTTGTTGCGAGGGCTGGTACATCCAGGTACCCGGATGGGCTCGATGATGTCACCGTTGATCGCCCTAGATGATCATGGACAGCTGGCTGCCATCGCGGGTGCCGCGGGCGGCAGCCGGATCCGTCCCGCTCTGGTGCAGTGCGTACTCCGGATGCTGCGAGGCGCGGCACCCCAGGAGGCTATCGACGCGCCGCGTCTTGCCGCGCTGCCCGAGCTGGTCAGGCTAGAGCCAGGCTTCTTTTCACATGTCATCCGGTCGCTGGAGGCTGTCGGCCACAAGATCGCAATCGCTGATCACCGCGACCCCTATTTCGGCGGTGTGTCGGCTCTTAGCCCACTCGGCGGCGGAGCCGATCCGCGCCGCAGCGGCTTGGTGATCATGTTGTGACGAATTTGATTGCTC
>DATFBI010000259.1:0-23905 GCA_035253925.1 Propionibacteriaceae bacterium | reverse complement strand
CATGCCGTAGCCCTTGTCCCGGTAGTGGCCCATCACGTACCAGTTCAGCCCGGACGCGAGCGCGGTGAAGCCGGCGAGCCCGCCGAGTTGGGTGGCGGTGATGCCCTCGGGCGGGGCGGCCGGGGTGAAGAAGCCGCGGATGCCCTCCCACCACAGGTCGAACGGGACGATGAACAGGTCGATGAGGATGAGGCCGACCAGGATCGTGCCGACCATCACCCAGTTGGCCAGCTCCAGGGAGCGGTGGATCCGCTTGGCGAACAGGGTGAGCAGGAACACGAACACGAGCAACGCGATCGCCCAGATCCGTGGCTCCTCCGCACCGCTCGGCGCGATCTCGCCGTGCACGAGGGCGTACATGCCCTGGCCCGCCGCCGCGGCCCAGCCGCCGGCGATGAAGGCGAATATGACGACGAACACCGACAGCGGCGCCCACAACAGGTAGCCGGGCGGCACCCGGCCCCACCCCACCACCGGAGCTTCGCCGGTCGCCATCACGTAGCGGGAGATCTCGACGTTGTAGAAGGTCTGCAGCACCGCCGAGATGAGGATGACCCAGCCGACGCCGACGAAACCGAACTGTCCGACAGCCTGCGGACCGAGCAGCCACTCGCCGCTGCCGATCGAGATGCCCAGGGCGATGAGGCTGGGGCCGAGCGCGTACATGAACAGCTGGCGCGGCC
Organism: Propionibacteriaceae bacterium; assembly: GCA_035253925.1. Classification (GTDB taxonomy): domain Bacteria; phylum Actinomycetota; class Actinomycetes; order Propionibacteriales; family Propionibacteriaceae; genus Microlunatus. The sequence goes on along the minus strand of DATFBI010000259.1, from coordinate 23,222 downwards.
CGAGCTTGCTAACACCGAAGACCTGTTCCGGCTCAGGCAAGTCCTCGACTGCGAGTGGAGGACGGCTGACGCCGAGCTGTTGGGTCCTTTCCTGGACTTGATCCATGAGCCCTCCTCATTGAGAGACCACCCCGATAATGATCCCCAATTACCGCCGGAATCAAGAGTGCACCGATTGCGCCGACAGCACGGTGTGCCAGACCGATCACGCCACCGGCACTATGGATCGCCACGGCCTCCTGCATCAGACAGCCAAAGTCGCCGTACTCCTTCAGCGCCGAGCCGCGGTCAGCAGCGTTGCGAGAGAATCGTAAGAGTGTTCTAATAAGATATGCAAGATTTCGATCCGGCTCAGTATGGGGAAGCGGAGGCAGATGGTCGGCGTCCGACTGCCACACATACTAAGCAAAATCGTCTGCGGCGTGGTCTTCTACCAGAGTCCGCCCGTGGCCGAGGCTCCGGCTCCGGCGCGCCGTCGTTGACTCCCCAGCCGAGGCGGCCATACGTTCGAACTTCCGTTTCATCGCGATCACTCTCGGTTCGTCACCTAACTCCGTGGACGATCCTGAGCCAGGAATACAGATATGCCGACGACGATCATTAATTTGAAGGTCAAAACAGTTGAGGAGAAGGCCGTCACGGCACAGAACAACCAACTGGGCAACATGATCGCCTCCAGCGACGACATCACCGAAATCAACGGTGATCCCAGGCTCAGAGGGCAATACTCAGGTTTCTATGTCCGTGTTCGCAGGCCGGATTTCTGGCTCTGTGAAGCCGGATACATCTTGCCGGGAATTCCAGGCACGCCGTTCCCGAATGGCGGTCAACTCCAGACCCGGGGGCTCCTCAAACTTTCCGGCCTGGTGAATACGGTCGCGATCATCGGAGGGACCGACGATTACCGGTGTGCTTCAGGTCAAGTCAAGATCGACGGGAACAACTTCGAGCTGGCAATCGAAACTCCGTGAGACGTGGCCGCGCATTGAGCTAGATATCCACAGATTGCGCTTCGGAGGTTACGCGCCACGGGCTGAATGAGTCAGCCTGGTGGCGCTGAATCAAGGAGGCCCGTCATGTCAATGACCACATCGTCGTCGCGCACGTCCAGTGTCCAGTGGCTGATCGAAAGCCGACCGCCGAGTCTCACCTGGGCGCGGCCATCGCCGCAACCGTCGAACCAGCCGCCCCTCCAGTTAATTGATCATGAATTTGATCATGCCGATGATCTTGCGGAAAACCATCGAGGTGTCCGGCTGAGCACGGTAAAGGCGCGCTGGGCGGCTCGCCCGCTACCCGGGCTGCCTGACGCCCAGGAATGGAGTACCACGCTGGCGTTGGCAGTGATTCAGGCTCTGGTGGGCCGACGGCCAGTTGCACAGCTGAACCGGTGGATTGTCGAAGACGTGCTGGCTGCGATCAGCATCTACCAGCGACGCCACCTGCGTGAGCATGGCTTGATAGCCGTACCGATCGCGGTGCATTCGGTACGTGTGCAGCATCCCGATCCGGCAGTGGCCGAGGTGGCAGCGCATATGGTGATCGCCAAGCGATCGGTGGCCATGGCGTTCCGGCTCGAGGCCTTGGGCGACCGCTGGCTGTGCACTGCATTGGAGCTTGGTCCCCACCGTCGTTTGCCGTCTGGAGGCGGCTGAGGAGGGTCCAATCGCCCTCCAGGACGCACGTTGGCCGTCTCGAGAGGTCTGGTGTCCGACTAGGCGACGACCGAAGACTGGATCGAGTAATGCGCCGCGTGGTACATGTGGCGCCCGAACTCCACGAATTGGCCGACGTCGTCGTACGCGAGCCGGTCAACGGTCAGGCATGCCGCCGGTGTGTCCTCATCGAGGAGCTCGGCCTCTTCCTCGGTCATCAGCCGAGCCGAGATCCGCTGATGAGCGATCTTGAGATTGACGCCGAGTGTCTGCAGACACGCGTAAAGACTCTTGGTCTGCAACTCTTCTTCGGTGAGCCCGAAGCGAGCCGGCAGATAGTTCGTGAGGATGGCTAGCGGCACGTCATCGGCCAGTCGGAGCCTTCTGATCTTGATGAACTCCGTCTCCGTGATTGCTGCCTCGTCGATGGCATCGCGAATGTCTTGCTCAAGCTCGCCGACAAAGAATTCCAGCAGCCGGGTGCTCGGAGTCTTGCCCGCCTTGATGATGTCCTCGTTAAGGCTGCTGAGTGCTTCAGTGCGGCGGAACTGCGAGCGTACGACCTGCGTGCCAACCCCGCGCTTACGTACTAGCAGACCCTTGTTGACTAGCTCTTGGATGGCCTGTCGGGCGGTGGGTCGGGAAAGGCCCAGCCGGCTGGTGAGTGACAATTCGTTTTCAAGCCGATCGCCAGGCGCGAGGGCGCCGGTGTTGATGGCGTGCTCGATGGACTGCGCCAGCTGGTAGTAGAGCGGGACCGGAGAATTGCGCTCGAGCGTGATGTCGAGCTCCCGCACCAGCGGCGCTTCTGTCATGCAGGAAGCATAAAGGCGCAGCGCCGGGTTCTATAGGGTAATTAGTCATTTTGTCAGAACAAATTCTCCAAGGAGTCTTACCTGCGTCGCCTACGGCAGACTCGGTCATCGCCTCGGGCCGCCTTCAGGGCATCCTCGACCGTGGTTCCTTGTGGGCCACCCGTTCGCGATCGATTCCACGAGGTGATTGGTCTTCACCACCTTCAGATCGTCAAATCCCATGGCAATTCCAGAGGCGGGCCTGGAACCTCGCTCTAGCTCGTTCGGTCGTTCACTAGTCCACGCGCTTCTTTCTACGGCGAGAACAGCAAGATCAAGCCGGCGCAGGTATAGCCGATCATCACCAGCAGCAGCGGCAACTGACCGCGAACTGCGCGTTCCGGCGGCAGCAGCGCGGCGGACTTCTCATGTGCACATACGATGCCGAAGACGTGCCCAGCGACAATGGCACACACCTGCGTCATTGCGATAGCGGTGGGATGATTGAAGATCGCGGAGTTCACACCCATTTCGGCCGATCCGAACACATTCCAACCGCGGCCCAACGGGTCGGAGAAGTTGATCGCGGTCCGCTGCCCTTCAACGATGAGCAGTGTTACGTAATGGGCCACCACGTACCCCAGGACGATCGGCAACAGCGAACCGACCATGAGCCGCGGGTACGCCGTGGCCGGCCGGTCGCCGTAGCGCCCCATCCAAGCCGCCGCGAGGCTGAAGCTGATAAAGACAATCAGGATCATCGCCAGCAGACCGCCGGTGCCCCAGACAACGGTCGGCACGCTGGAGTTCTGCACGGTCCGAATCCACCAGGTGGAGTTGGTGAAGCTGTCGAATGCCGTGCTGCCTAGCAGTGCCGCTACGACAGCGGTCGAACCTGGCGGAGCGTGCCAGGCATTCAAGCCAGCCAACGGATTGACCAGTCTCACCTCATCGCCGACCCGGCGCCAAATCGACATCTGGGCGATCGTGCTGGCATACACCTCGAATGGATCGGTGCCGCCGATCCAGCGCTGCCCGAAGATGATCGCGCCCAAGATCAAAATCACCAACCAAGCCAGCGCCCAGAGCCGCAGCACCGCCAACGTAGTGCGATCCGGCTGCACCAGCTCCAGCCAGGCGAATCCAAACAGGCCTACGGCGGCCGGCCACACTCCGACTCCAGCCGGCAAATTGACTAGGCCCTGCTGCGGATCAACGCGTGCCACTGCACACAGGCCGCGGTGGATCGTCCGTAGCGGGTTGGTTGATCGCCAGAACTGCCCGAGCAGCAATGAGATCGGCACCAGGCCGACCCACATCCAGACAAAGACAAAGCCGAAGATCGGATTGGTCAGCAGATCCTGACCGGCCATCATCGCAAGTCCGGCCCAGGCGTAGGTCGCGAGGACTATAGCTCGAGCGATCAGCCGGACGACCGGATGGTCCACGACGGCTGTCAGCCCATACATAGGTCGGCCACCGACGCGTTGGTAGCGTGGCCGCCGCCAGGCGAAGATCAAGATCGCGAAGGAGATCACTAACGCGAGCACAGCACCGATCACGACAAAGGAGAACGGCAACGGCAGGTCACGCCGAGACGCAATCCCATGTAGTGGTATCAGCATGAAAAGTCTGAACAAGCTAGCGCGCGTTCAAGATCACGATGATCTTCTCGAGATGGTGGGACTCCACTTCAAAACTGCCGGGGCTCTCCAGGGTGAAGGATCCCTTGGTCGGCCGGCCGGCGGGTACCGCTAACTGATACCCATCGCCGCCAAGGTGAGCATGGATCTCATCATCGGTGTCGCTAGTTACGTTCAAGATCACCTTCTGACCAACTCGTACGTTGATCTTCTCCCCGTTAGGAACGGTCTTCCCCTTGGAGATGACGATATTGATGGTCAGTGCGTAGTCCGGGTTCAGCGAAGGTGGACTTGGTGACACCGACGTTGGTGATGCCGAAGGCGAGGACGGTTCCGTCGGGTTTCGGACAGGAGTTGGACTCGCGCTGGACTGAGGTTCGGCTGTGCTAGTACACCCGCCGAGCAATAGCCCCAAGGCGACGGCTCCGCAGATCAGCGCACCGTTCGTCCTGTGGGCGCTTGTGTTCATCGGTTCCAGCCTTTCTCACTGCACTTGATCATCGAGGTAATCCAACGACCCTGGCGGCGGCCCCTCGCAGCGCATGCACCACAATTCCACCCAATCCTGTACGAAGCTGGTCGGAACCAGGTTCCCTGGCTGGCCTTTGCTGTCTAAGCCCGACAGTGGGCGGTAGTACCGTAATGGCTCCAGGGATTCCAGGCAGGAAGGGCGCCTCATGCCGCAACGCCTTACGCCGCTCGAGGTGTCGTTGCTCGCCCTGGATACCGCACACACGCCAGGTCATGTCGGTACTGTCGACATCTTCGACGCCGGTCCAGACGGCTTCGACTACGAGCGGCTGATTGCGCTCATCCGGGAGCGAATCGCCTTCGTACCGCGGTATCGGCAGCGAGTACGCGACGTCCCCGCGCGGCTCGCAGGACCGATATGGGTTGATGATGAGAATTTCGACCTGACTTTTCATGTCCGGCGTTCGGCGCTGCCGCGCCCCGGCAGTCTCGACCAACTGCGCGAGTTCGTCGGCCGGGTGCTTGCACGACGGCTCGACCTGTCACGGCCTCTCTGGGAGATCTACCTCGTCGAGGGGTTGGAGGACAACCAGTTCGCACTGGTCGCCAAGTCCCACCTATGCCTGGTGGATGGAATTGACAACGTAGAGATCGGCCAGGTGCTGCTGGACGGCACTGCTTACTCGCACGCAGTCCCAGGTGCTGGCGATGAGGTCGGCTCATGGCACCCGGCGCCTGAGCCGTCGTCGTTGGAGTTACTGGCTGGCGCACTGCTGGAAAGCGCCCAAGATCCGACGCTGGCATTGCAGAACTTGCGCGGTGCGCTGGCCAGCGCGCTTGGTGTTGCAGTTGCCGTTGGAGAGGCGGTTGGCGGTATTACCGGGGCCCTGGGCGAGTTGGCCGCTGAAGCATTACTCGGGCAGCGTCCCTCTATCGACTCGCCAGTTGCGGGCGTAGTCTCCGAGCAGCGTCGGTTCGCCACGGTGGTCGCCTCACTTAGCGATCTCAAGGCGATCCGCCGGGAACACCACCACACCATCAATGACGTGGTACTGGCGATGATCTCTGGCGGGCTGCGCTCCTGGTTGCTGACCCGCGGTGAGTCGATCCGCTCGGGAAGCTCCTTGACCGCGCTGGTCCCAATGAGTGTTACCGAGGATGATGGTGAGCCGACTTCGTTGGGCAGCCAGGTCGCGCCACACCTGCAGAGCCTGCCGATCGGCGAGCCGAACCCGCTGATGCGACTCCACCAGGTGGCCTATGACACCCAGGCGCACAAGGACTCCGGGCGGGCGGTCGCAGCAGGTTCGCTTGCCACCATCGCGGGCTTTGCGCCCACTACGCTGCATGCGCTCGGCGTGCGCACCTCCACCGAAGTGGTGCGAAAGCAACACGATCTGCTGATCACGAATGTCCCCGGGCCACAAATGCCGCTCTTCGCCGCTGGTGCCCGTCTCGTGGCAAGTTATCCGGTTCTTCCGTTGTCCCCAGGCCACTTGCTTGCCGTCGGGATTACTTCCTATGACGGCAAGGTCTGCTTCGGGATCAACGCCGACCGGGACGCCATCAGCGACCTCGACGTTCTAGCTCAATGCGTCCAAGACGCCCTTGAAGAGTTGTTGGACACCACCGTCCGGGCCAAGACCGTGCGACAGCCGACGCGTAAGGCGCCCGCCGCAGCTCGGCAGGCGGCGGCCAAGAAAGCGGCGGCGCGACAGGAAGCGGCCCGCAAAGCGACCCGGCAGAACCGGGCTGCCGTGCGTAATCTGGTGTCCCGCGCCGCGGAACTGGGCACCCGCCCAGCAGCGCCTCCCGAGGCGAAGGCAACCACCAGTCCGGCATCCTCCCCGGCATCCTCGTCGGGAAGATCGCGCCAAAGCTCGGCCAAGTCGCGGCAGCTGGCACCCCAAAAGAGTGTGGGGAAGAAGCCGCCGGCTCGAAAGCCAGTCGATGAGGAGCCTGCGGCGCAAGAGGGCACGAACCGCTGACAGCACTGACGAAGGAGGTGAATCTGGCGGGCTGCCGTCAGAGTGCAATTGGCAATGACTCAAATGATCTCCTGACAATGACTCAAATGATCTTCGTTCCGATGACCCGGGACGAGGCGCAGGCACTCCGCGCTGGCACTGGCACAAACCCCTATCGGGCGTGCGCGGCAACGCCGAGCCTGGCTGCTTCCATGGAAGCCGGCACTATCAGGGAGGAGGTGGAGTACGCGGCTCTTAGCAATGCCGGGGTACTGGCGCTAGTGCTGAGACCCGATGCGCCGCGCTTGGTGGTGGCAGCGGAGGTAGAGGACGAACAGGTGAGGGATGTAGGCGGATCTCACGGTGAGGTCGAAGTCGGAAGCCTTGCCTGGGCGCAAGTGCGAGCGCTGTTCGCCGACGAACCAGGTGCCCTGGAGGCGGTGCAACCGGCCAGCAAGGCTGTAGCGGGGCAAGACTTGGCGGCTGCTTTAGCCGCACCAGAAGTAGCAGCAGTGCTGGACGACCACGACCTGTTGTGGTTCTCTCCTGAAGAGCTGGATCAACTATGACCGGGGGGTACGGGGCAGCGGCCGACCGCCGCCGCGTACCGAGAAAAGTGTCAGTGGCATCAGGCAGACTAGGTCCATGCCTCGCTCAATATGGAAGGGCGCAATCTCCTTCGGACTGGTCACGATCCCGGTGAAGCTCTTTTCGGCTACCGAGGAGAAGGACATCAGTTTTCGCCAGGTTCACCCGGAGGATGGCGGCCGGATCAAGTACAAGCGTGTCTGCGAGAAGTGCGGGAAGGAGATCCCCTATCCCGAGATCGCCAAGGGCTATGAGTTGCCGGACGGCCGGCTGGTGATCCTGTCGCCAGATGACTTCGATTCGCTGCCACTGGCGACCACCAAGGCAGTCGAGGTTGTGCAGTTTGTGGCTGAGGAGGACGTCGATCCCACCTACTTCAACAAGACGTATTTCCTGCAAGCCGACGGACCAGGTATTAAGCCCTATGTGCTGCTACGTGATGCGTTGAGCAAGAGCGGCCAAAGTGCGGTGGTCAAGGTCGCCCTGCGGTCACGGGAAGCGCTAGCGCTGATCCGCCCCAAGGACGGCGTACTGCTGATGCACACCATGCTGTGGCCAGACGAGCTTCGCGACGGCTCCTTCGCCGCACCACCTGAAGATGTCACGGTCTCCGATGCAGAGGTCACTATGGCGCAGTCCTTCATTGATGCGTTATCCGGTGATTTCAAACCCGAGGACTTCACGGATTCGTATCGGGAGGCGCTGGAGGCATTGGTGCACAGTAAGGCCGAAGGCATACCACTCGAAGAGCCCGAGGCGCCAGAGGAGGCCGAAGTCGTTGACCTGGTCGCTGCACTGCGTGCTTCGGTGGAGGCTGCGAAGAAGCGGCGCGAGGAGGCTGAGAGCGCCAAGGCCGGCTGATGCGCGCCTTGAGCCTGTCGAAGGCGCTTCGACAAGCTCCGCACACACGCGGGCCCTAAGCGCCTGCCCCAAAAACTCAAATCCGAGGGGACGTGGCCACGACCGGCGCAGGTGATTTGGCCCAGGTAATTTGGCTTTGTGGATGCCATGGCAGATGTGCCCGTGCCGGTCAACGAAGCCGTGCTCGGCTATGCTCCGGGTTCAAAGGAACGGGCAGAAATCGAATCAGCGCTCGAGCGGATGGCAGGCGAAGATCCTCTCGAGCTGACCGCAACGATTAATGGAGTGGGCAAACCGGCGTCGGGGGAAGCCTTCGAGGTCACGATGCCTTCCGACCACTCTCACGTGTTGGGCCGCGCGGCTCAGGCGACTCAGGCAGACGCAACCGAAGCCATTGACGCTGCACTAGCGGCTGCCCCCGGATGGGCGGAGCTGGGCTTTGAGCAGCGGGCTGCGATCTTCCTACGTGCAGCCGACTTGCTCGCCGGACCGTGGCGGGACACATTGAATGCCGCCACCATGCTGGGTCAAGGAAAGACCGTGCAGCAGGCCGAGATCGACGCTGCCTGCGAACTGATCGACTTCTGGCGATTCAATGTCGCCTTTGCCCGCAAGATCTTCGAAGATCAACCGATCTCCGCTCCCGGCATCTGGAACAGAGCAGACTATCGACCGCTCGAGGGATTCATCTACGCCGTAACACCCTTCAACTTCACATCAATCGCTGGCAATCTACCCACGGCGCCGGCATTGATGGGCAACGTTGTTATCTGGAAGCCGAGCCCGACCCAGCAGTACTCCGCGTACTTCACCATGCGCCTGTTGGAGGCGGCGGGCCTGCCGCCGGGAGTGATCAATATGCTGCCCGGTGATGGGCTTGCGGTGTCCGATGTTGCACTGCAGCATCCTGATCTTGCTGGCATCCATTTCACCGGCTCGACAAAGACCTTCCAGCATCTGTGGCAGACGGTCGGTGCCAACATCAGCAGCTATCGAGGCTATCCGCGCGTAGTGGGGGAGACCGGAGGAAAGGACTTCATCGTCGCCCACGCCAGCGCAAACCCAGATGTGCTGCGCACTGCGCTGATTCGCGGTGCTTTCGAGTACTCGGGCCAGAAGTGTTCTGCCGCCTCTCGGTCGTACATTGCTCGCAGCGTGTGGGATCGCATGGGTGACGACTTGATCGACGCAACGGAGGCAGTCACAGTCGGAGACGTACGAGACCTGTCCAACTTCATGTCCGCGGTCATTGATCGTCGCGCCTTCGACAAGCATGTCGCGGCCATTGAGCGGGCGCGCGACTCCGCCGATGCCAAGATCATTGCCGGCGGGGTAACCGACGACCGGGAGGGCTGGTATGTCCGGCCAACATTGATCATTTCCACGAATCCGAGGAACGACATCTTCGTCACGGAGTACTTCGGCCCAATAATGGGCATCTATGTCTTTGATGACGCCGACTTCGAGGCGACTCTGACCGAAGTTGATCACTCGGCGCCGTACGGCTTGACTGGTGCCATCATCGCCGATGATCGCGCGGCACTTGATCTTGCTAGCCGTAAGCTTCGGTTCGCTGCTGGGAACTTCTATCTCAATGACAAGCCCACCGGTGCAGTCGTCGGCCAGCAGCCGTTCGGCGGCTCCAGGGCTTCCGGCACGAACGACAAAGCCGGCTCTATGTGGAACCTGATCCGCTGGGCAAGTCCACGATCGATCAAGGAGACCTTCGTGCCACCGATCGACCACCGCTATCCGCACATGGCATAAATGGCGCCCGGAGCTCGTCCAGGGCTCAGACAGCAGCTATCGGCGCCGCCGGCGATCACGTTCAGCGGAGATCTGGTCGCGCAAACGAGCGTTGTCCGCCTCAAGTCGCAATACCTTCGCAATTCCGGCCAGGTTGAGCCCTTCGTCCAGCAGTGCGGCAATCTGCCGCAGCCGCTCAATGTCCTCGAGACTGTAGAGCCGGGTGCCACCTCGAGTGCGTTGCGGATTGACCAGGCCGGCCTTCTCGTACGCGCGGAGGTTTTGCACCCCGGTACCCACCATGTCGGCGGCAACCGAGATACCAAACACACCCTCACTAGCGTCGTACGGATCAGCCATCGCCAACTCCTCGAAAACTCAGCTAGAGACTTGCATCATACCCCCAATAGAGTTAATCTATGGCCGTCACCATAGGTAACCGATGGTGATGACCAGCGATTCCTACCGATCTGCTATGGAGGTGATATCGGCGATGTTGATGCGTACTGACCCCTTCCGTGAGCTTGACAGGCTTACTCAGCAGGTTTTCGGCACGGCGGCTCGTCCCGCCTTCATGCCGATGGATGCCTGGCGCGATGGGGACACGTTCCACATTGAGTTCGACCTGCCGGGTGTTAGGGCAGATTCCATTGATCTAGACGTTGAGCGGAACGTCCTCACCGTACGCGCAGACCGGCCATCTCGGGACGGCAACGTCGAGCTGATTGCCAACGAGCGTCCAAGTGGCGTCTTTAGCCGCCAGCTGATCTTGGGCGACAACGTGGACCTGGACAAGATCTCCGCCAGCTACCACGATGGTGTGCTCGCGCTTGAGGTGCCGGTCGCTGAGAAGGCGAAGCCGCGCAAGATCGCGGTCGAAGCATCCAACGGCCAGAAGACAATCGAGGCCTGACGGATAGTCCGGCTGCCTGAGCCGGGATCCAGCGAAGACCGGCCCCCGGTCCGGAGCCAAAGGTTTGTGGTTGGGCCCGCGAGAAGTGTGTTACCGGGCGTCTCGACTGAAGCGTCTTAGCCTTTGGTTATCGGCCACGGGGCCGGCCTTCACCTTGGTCGGGCGTCGATCGTTCGGGTCTCATCCGGGTCACCTTTCGCTATTAGACCCTCTGTGCTTCGACCCTACGAACGGCTGCGGCTTAAGCCTGCTCGCTCTCCGGCTGTGACGCTCTGCCCGCTAGCCATCTGTCGCCAACCTCTTGCTGCGTCCGATATCCCGCCATCACAGCCGGAGCAGCAGACTCTTCCATTTTTCGTCCCAGTAGCGGAATGGCGACCTTCAGGTTGCCCTGGACGTCAACCTCGCTGCCGCGACCTCCGAGTGAGATGCGTATCCCACCCTTGAAGGTGACCGGTTGGCCCGACACAGTCATCGTTACTGTGCCACTCCGCGAGCCATCTGATGACGGTTCGCCCCAGACGACTTCGTCGTTGACGGTCAGCTGCGGTCCCGTGAACCGCGCCGCCGTATCCGGTGCCGGTAAGGTTCGTGATGTCCGAGTGGTCGAGCCGGTGACCGAAACATTGTGGCTGATTGAGCCACTGGCAACGCAGACCTCCTCGTGATAGCGCTGGTCGGTCAGCATGGTGTAGACCTCAGCGGGCGGGGCAGCAAAGTCGAGATGACTCGAGATCTCCATGCCGCTCATGATGTCACCGCTCACGTCCTTCGCGGGGGCAATACAGCCGCCCGGCGCGGCTAGTCGACGATCATGGATAGCTGTGCCGCATCCTGTGGAGCGGGCTAATGTCGGAGGTAGCCGCACAACACGTTTACCCGAGTGCTCTTCGCCAGGCTTAGGGCACCAGGTTTTCGTGAGGCCCTTCAACAGGCGGCGTCCTGAGCTTGTCGAAGGGCTCAGGGCACATGGGGTGCGACGGCGCTGATCGGATGGTAGAAGTGACAACTTTCGAGGTGGAGCTCGAGCAGGAGAAGACCGAGAAGATCGCTCAGGTAGCAACTCGGGGAGCCAGCATCGCTGCCGAGCTGGGCCATGACCCGGACGCCGTGCAGGTATTCCTCCGGCACTACTTCCGGCACGTCGATGCCGTAGATGTCGATGAACGGACTGTGGCAAACCTGCTTGGCCTGGTGGAAAGCCACTACCGGGCGGCCATGCACAGGCCTCCAGCGCGGGCCGTGATCAGCATCCGCACGCCTAACCAGGCCGACGACAGCTGGACCGCCGGCGGCGCGACTGTGGTGCAGATCGTCACCGACGATCGCCCGTTCCTGGTCGATTCGGTATCCATGGAGGTTTTGCGTCAGGGCTGGAGCATCCGCGAGGTGTTCCATCCCCAATTCAAGGTGCGGCGTGATCTTGCCGGAAACCTGCAGGGCATCGTACGGGCCAGCGAGTCTCAGGACGATCCAACGGTCATACCCGAGTCGTGGATGCATCTAGAGATCGTTCCACCCGCCCACGCGGACGGTCGCGACTCGCTGGCATCAGATCTCGAACAAGGACTCCTGGAAGTGCTGCGACTCGTCGAGGAGGCTGTTGAGGACTGGCAGAAGATGATCACGAGGTCCGAAGACACCATTGAGATGTTGAAGGACCCTGCGTTGGTGCGCGGCCGTACCGAGGATGCCAGCCTGGCCTGCGAGCTACTCAGCTGGCTCAATGCCAACCACTTCACTTTCCTCGGTTATCGCGAGTACGACGTGCTCAGCGATGCGTCAGGGATGCATTTCAAGGTTCGTCCTGCCACCGGTCTTGGCATCTTGCGACCCGACCAAGATCCTCCAGGTACCTTTCATGCGGTTCCGCTGCCAGGAGCCGAGCCGGAGCTGATGATCATCACGAAGGACAACCAGAAGTCCCGAGTACACCGGCCGGCTTATTTGGACTACATCGCTTTTCGGATCTTCGACACGACGGGAGATGTTGTCGGGGAGCGCCGCTTCCTGGGATTGTTCTCGTCCTCGGCGTACTCAGAAAGCGTCACCCGGGTACCGGTGTTACGTCAGAAGGCCGCTGCCGTCATCGAGCACTCCGGCTACAGCGAACACAGCCACGGCGGCAAGGCGATCATGGATGTGCTGGAAACATACCCGCGCGATGAACTGTTCCAGACCCCGCTGTCCGAGCTGGCCGCCACCGTAGAGAAGGTCGCCCATCTCAAGGAGCGCCGCCAGGTTCGGATGTTCGTGCGGCGCGACCCGTACGGGCGCTTTCTGTCTTGCCTGATCTATCTGCCGCGCGATCGCTACACGACCTCGGTACGTAGGCGGATGGAGGACATTCTGCTTGGTGCTCTGGGCGGCGCCTCGATCGAGTACACGGCGCGGGTCACTGAGTCTGTGCTTGCCAGGCTCCACTTCGTGGTTCGGATGCCAGTGGGCCAAGCCATGGGCGATGTCGATGTGCGCTCGCTGGAGCGGCAGCTGACGCGAGCCACCCGGTCATGGGACGACGAGTTCGCCGACCTGATCGCCGACATGGATAATGCGAACCGATTGACAGCCTTGGCACGTGCGCTGCCCGAGGGCTACAAGGAGGACTACACGCCCCGACAGGCGGTTCAGGACCTGAGCGCACTGCTAGCTCTGCAGGGTCAACACGACATGTCGATGGCGATGTATGTCCCGGATCGCGCCGACGATGAAGCCCAGCTGCGGCTAAAGATCTTCCGGCGGGAAGCCTCTTTGTCATTGTCAAAGATCTTGCCGCACCTGTCGCTGCTTGGTGTCGACGTCATCGACGAGCGTCCCTATGAGCTGACCATGGGTGATGACCAACGAGCCTTCATTTACGACTTTGGCGTACAGGTTCCAGGTGGCGCCGATGCTGTCCGTGGCCGCTGGACGCTCGAGGCGCGGCAGCAGTTCATGGAAGCCTTTTCCGCTTCCTACATCGGCGAAAGCGAGTTAGACGGCTACAACGCGCTGGTGATGGGGGCAGATCTGCATTGGCGTGACGTCAGCGTGTTGCGGACGATTGGCCGCTATCTCCGGCAGATCGGCGTCACCTACAGCCAGTCATATTTCGCCCAGGCGCTGAGTCACAACGTCGACGTTGCCCGGCAACTTGTCCAACTTTTCCAGATTCGTTTCGACCCTCACACCGGTCTGGACATCAAGGCACGCATCGCCGCTAGCAACGAGCTGGTCGACAAGATCAAGAAGGCGCTCAACGACGTAGCCAGTCTTGACCATGATCGAATCCTGCGGTCCTTCCTTGCTGTGATCCAGGCCGTGATCCGAACCAACTTCTACGTTGCGAACCGTCAGGCGATTGCTTTGAAGCTGCAGCCCAAGCAAATTCCGGATACGCCGGAGCCGCGCCCTGCCTTCGAGATCTTCGTCTACTCGCCTCGGATGGAGGGTGTTCACCTGCGCTACGGGCTGGTGGCGCGCGGTGGCCTGCGCTGGTCGGATCGTGCCGAGGATTTCCGTACCGAGATCCTGGGCCTGGTCAAGGCTCAGATGGTCAAAAACAGCGTGATCGTTCCGGTCGGGGCCAAGGGCGGGTTCTACTGCAAGCGCTTGCCCGATCCGCGAGATCGGGAAGGCTGGCTGGCTGAGGGGCTTGCTTGCTACCAACTCTTCGTATGCAGCCTGTTAGATGTCACCGACAACATCATTAACGATGCGGTGGTCCCTCCGGCCGATGTTGTCCGTTATGACGGTGACGATCCCTACCTGGTGGTAGCCGCCGACAAAGGAACGGCAACCTACTCCGATGTCGCCAACAAGCTCTCGGTGGATTCAGGGTTCTGGCTTGGCGATGCTTTCGCGTCCGGGGGGTCGGCCGGATATGACCACAAGAGTATGGGCATCACTGCTCGGGGGGCCTGGGAGTCGGTACGCCGGCACTTCCGCGAGATGGGCCTCAACCCGCAAACGTCGGCCTTCACCTGCGTCGGCATTGGGGACATGAGCGGTGACGTCTTTGGAAACGGAATGCTTCTCAGCAAGCACATCCAGCTAGTAGCAGCGTTCGATCACCGCCATGTCTTCATCGATCCGCAGCCTGATCCTGCCCGGAGCTGGGAAGAGCGCGCACGGCTGTTCGCGTTGCCGCGCTCGAGCTGGGCCGACTATGACCCGACACTTATCTCTGAGGGCGGTGGTGTGTTCCCGCGGACACTGAAGTCCATTGCGATCACTGACCAGATGCGCAGCGCCCTAGGCATCGACAAGTCAGTTGAGGCGCTGACGCCGGCAGAGTTGATTCAGGCCTGTTTGCGGGCACCGGTGGACCTGCTGTGGAACGGCGGTATCGGGACATATGTCAAGGCCGTGACAGAGACTCACAGTGACGTAGGTGACAAGTCCAACGACGCGCTGCGGGTCGACGGCTGCGAGGTACGCGCCAAGTGTGTTGCCGAGGGCGGAAACCTGGGTCTCACCCAGCTGGGGCGGATCGAGTACGCCGAGACCGGTGGCCGGATCAACACCGATTTCATTGACAACTCCGCCGGAGTGGACACCTCCGATCATGAAGTCAATATCAAGATCTTGCTAATTGGTGAAGTGGCGGCCGGGCGGCTGTCACCTGAGGATCGTGATGCGTTGCTGGCATCGATGACTGACGAGGTGGCCGAGGAAGTGCTGGCCGACAACTACGACCAGAACCTCGCCCTGGCGAACGCTGTCTATCAGTCAGCGTCCATGGCCGGCGTTCACCAAGACTGGATGGAGCGCCTGGAGGATCGCGGGCTTATCGATCGGGAGATCGAGTTTTTGCCGTCCTCAGAAGCCATGGAGATACGACGGACGAGTCACAAGGGGCTGACTTCCCCAGAGCTGGCCACGCTGCTCGCATACACCAAGATCGTTCTAGCGGACGAGATCTTGGCCTCCGAGCTGCCTGATGACCCCTATCTGTTAGATCGCCTGATCAATTACTTCCCGACTGCCATGCGGGAGCGCTACGCCGACCGAATGCATAGGCACCGGCTGCATCGGGAGATCATTGCAACGGTCGTGGTGAACGAGTTTGTTAATCAGTCGGGCATCACCTGTTTCCACCGCTTGTCGGCAGAGACCGGCGCCAAGGCGGCAGATGTGATCCGGGCGCAGGTAGCGGCACGAGCGATCTTCGGAGCCGCTGATCTGGACAACACTATCGCCGCACTAGATCACAAGATCAGTGCCGATATGCAAACGACGTTGCGGCTGGAAGTACGCACACTGGTGGAGCGCGCAACCCGCTGGTTGATCAACAACCGGCGTCATCCAATTGACATAGGCGCTGCGGTTGAGGAGTCCTCTGAGGGAGTCCGCACAGTGCAGCAGGCTTTGCCGAAGATCTTGACCGGGCGGGACCTAGAGGCGCTCGAGCAGCGGCTCAAGAGCTATCGGGCTGCGGGCGTGCCCGAAGAGCTGGCAACCGCGATCGCGGCCCTGCCTCGGGCATACCCGGGACTGACGATTCAGCAGACGGCGGCGGAGTCCGGGGTGGATGTTCTGAAGGTGGCCGAGCTGCACTTCACGCTCGGCCAACGGCTTGGCTTGGACCGCCTGCTAGCACGCATCATTGAGCTGCCCCGCGAGGACCGCTGGCAGACCATGGCGCGAGCAGCTCTGCGGGACGATCTGCACACGGTGCACGCCGAGCTCACAGCTCAAGTGCTCAACTGGAACGGAGCAGCGACCAGGAGTGCCCGGGATGTCGTACTTGGCTGGGAGCGTGCGAACAGCGCGGTACCGGAATCAGTGAGAACACTGCGCTCCATCACCAGCGGTCGCTCCGATCTGGCGCGGACATCGGTCGGTCTGCGGGTCGTGCGCAGTCTGTTGTCAAAGCTCTAGGACGGTTTTTGTGATCGCTCGCGCAATGCCGACGCTCGCGATCATGGCAGCGTGATAGGTCTGAAGTATGCGGATTGACCTGCATACGCATTCGTCGGTGTCTGACGGAACAGACACTCCAGCGGAGTTGATGCGGAACGCTCGCATGGCCGGCCTAGATGTGGTTGGCCTGACTGACCACGACACCTTCGATGGGCTCGATGAAGCGGCGGCCGAGGGCGCGCGGCAAGGCGTTCAGCTGGTACATGGAATGGAGCTTTCATGCTCGCGACAGGGCAGCAGCGTGCACCTCTTGGCATATGGGGCTGATCCGGACAGTCCTGGGCTGGCTACGGAGATGGCCCGAGTCCGTGACGGTCGGCTCGGCCGGCTGGCTGGCGTGCTAGCTAAGCTCGCCGCTCTTGGTGTGCCGATTAGCGAAGCAGAGGTGATGGCTCAGGTAGGCGACAGTCCCTCCGTCGGTCGGCCACACATAGCTGACGCGCTTATCGAGGCAGGCCATGTTCGGGATCGGCAGGAAGCGTTCGACCGGTTTCTGGCCGACGGAGGTCCGGCCCACGTACCTCGTTACACCATCGAGCTGGAGCGTGGCATCGAGCTGATTCATCAGGCCGGCGGTCTTGCGGTGATCGCCCATCCCTGGGGTCGTGGACGTGAGCGTGTGCTGCCGCCAAGCGCGCTGGGCATTCTTGTCAATGATCATCGATTGGACGGCATCGAGGTCGATCATCAAGATCATGATGCCGACACTCGTCGCCGGCTGCGGTCGTTGGCCGAGAACCTGGGTCTGTTGCCGACTGGCTCCAGTGACTACCACGGCGTCGGCAAGCTTGATCATGATCTTGGGTGCAATACCACCGACCCGGAGGTCTTCTACGAAATCCAGCGACGACTCGCGCGTGCCGAATCGTCCACGAATCGGCTTCCGCCCCAAACCGACCGATGATCGGAACACCTGCTCACAACGCCACGGTGATGGCTGTAGCCAATCAAAAGGGCGGAGTCGCCAAGACCACTACTGTCGCATCGCTGGGTGCGGCTTGGTCAGAGCTTGGTCAGCGGGTGCTGATCGTTGATCTTGATCCGCAAGCCTGCCTGACTTTCTCGGTGGGCTACGACCCGGAGTCGATTGACTGCTCGATGTATCAGGTGTTGCTGGGCGAAGTTGCGGCGTACCACGCCGTGATCGAGACGGAGGAAGGATCAGACCTGCTGCCAGCCACCATCGAGTTGGCCTTCGCCGAGCAGTCCCTTCCGACACATGATGGTCGGGAGCACGTCTTGCAGCTGGCGCTGCAGCCGCTGCTTGGCTCCTACGACTTCATCGTCATCGACTGCCCGCCGACTCTGGGCGTGCTGACTACGGTTGCGCTCACGGCATCGCATAGTGTGCTCATTCCCCTGCAGTGCGAAACGCTCAGCCATCGCGGCGTCGGGCAGCTTCTGGACACCATCTACGACGTCAAGAAGTTCACTAACCACCAGCTGTCTGTCACTGGAGTACTTCCAACACTCTTCGATGGTCGGACGACACACAGCCGCACTGTGCTGGAGCGGATAGGCGACGATTACGGCGTAACGGTGCTATCGCCACCAATTCCGAAATCCATCCGCTTCGCGGAGGCGCCGGCTTTGGGGCGAACTGTACTGAGCACCGCCCGGTCAACAAAGGGTGCGGCGGCCTACCGCGACCTAGCCGCGCAGCTACTCTCGCTGCGAGGCACCTCCTAGCTGGCCGAAGCCCTGACCGTCGTTCTGTCATCGGCTGTTGCGCCTTGGTCGGCTGAGGATCGTTTGGCAAGCGTGGTGTAGAGCTGATCAAGTTGAGTCGCTGGCTCGCCAAGCCCGTCCAACGCATCCAGCTGGCAAGCGATCCGCTCTGATCGCCATTCGTAGGCGAGCAGGTCCAGCGCAACCCAAACCGCCAGCGCGTGGTGGTGCAAAATCGCGTCTAGTTGGCGGCGCAGTTCCTCGTCCCCGGGGTCAGTGCAGGCTTCGGGCAGCAAATCACGTAGCCCAAAGAAGCGGCGGACCAGCGGTCCACCACGCGGCGCGAGAAAACCAAGGCCCTGACGAGCCCGGGCACCGCGCACCACCGCCTCAGCTTCATCCTGCAGGATCACCGCCTCCGCCGCGATGCGACGCATAGCAGCGCGTGGGTCACTTGGAGGGTCGACCTGCCCGGTCGGGGGCTGTGCCATCCGGCCAAGCTGCTCGACTGCCCCAGGCGTCGCAGATATAGACCGCGACGGCCGGCGGCGGCGAAAGCCGCGCATGTGCCGACCTTATCTCCGGGAATCAACGGCTAGGGATGCGGTGCTACCACAACGCTGAGCGAAGTGGACAAGATCACAAAGGTGAGGCAAGGCTCGGCTCCCATGACAACAGCGAAGTCACCAGACTTCATTGCGGCCTCGGCACGTCAAACTGAACGACGATGACCGCTTTGCCGTGATCCAACGTTCCCTTCACGCGAATACCCGGCTGGCGTCCCAGAGAACATGCCCTTTCAGGTAGCCGCCGGGCTGGGCATTCGATATTGAGCACGGTGTCTCCAGGGACCATCATGGCAACCAGGCCCAGCGCGCGACGTAATCCGGCCGCCTTGGAGTGGCGCGTCGAGGTCGAATTTCCCAAGGCCGCACCACCCCCCGGTGCCAATCCGCTAACGGTTCCTGTCGGGTACTCGACGGCGCCACTATCCGCGGGCTTATATTACGCCTTGGGTCCTGATCCCAAGGGGTAAGGAACGTCGAGCGAACGGGGTGCAAATGTGATCACCATGCGCGCAGCGCGCTGGTCAAAGCTGGCTTTACTGGCCGCCGGAGTCTTGGCATTGGCTGGGGGAACAATAAGTCCAAGCTATGCAGCCAATCACACCGAGATCTATATCGTGCAAGGCCTGCCAGGTAAGAACCTCGACGTCGCCGTAGACGGGAACTCCGTGGCTGACGCTGTCAAGACCGCCACAGTGGCCGGTCCATTCAAGGTCGAGCCGGGTAGCCGTACCGTGACCTTCAGTGAAAATGGCACCACTGTTTTGGAAAACACCTTCTCGATCAAGGAAGGCTCCAAGGCCGACATCGTTGCGCATTTACCGGCGTCTTCGTCGGGTGATCCTTTGGTAACGGTCTACAAATACGACGACGTAAAGGTAGCCAAGGGCAAAGCGCTACTCGTAGTTTCGCATGTTGCGGCCGTGCCGCCAGCCGATATCTTAGTAAATGACCAAGTGCTTTTCGCGAATATTGCAAACGGTGAGTCACTGGAATTGATGGTGCCGGTTGCCACGTACAAGGTGTCCATTGTGCCGAATGGCAAAAAGAAGCCGGTCTTTTTCGGTCCGGTTAGCCTGACGGTTAAGGGCGGGGCAATCAACCGCGTCTACGCCGTGGGTGACCCGGAAAAGAAGACCATGAACGTTGCTGTCCACGTCATTACCGCTGGGACTACTGGGTCCGGAAAGCCATCGGAAGTAAACACCGGAACCGGTGGCCAGGCCGTCGGTGACGGCCCATCCTTGGAGGTGAACCTGGCGCGTTGACCCTACCTGCTTGGCAGTCCCGGACTCGGCACCTCCAGCAGCGTCGTCCGGGACTGCGTCGTTCCATCGGTGCGCTTTGCTTGCTTGCATTGTTGTGTGGCTGCGCTGCTCAGGCCACTCCCGGCAGCCTGAGTGGTGATGCGCCAGAGGGTCAGTCATCGGTTGCTCCAGCGCGTCAAGGCCGGCCTGCAGCCAGCCAACGTCTGGAGTTCACTCCAGAGCGATTAACGCTGCCCGGCAGTGCGAATGCGGCAGTGCTGCCAGCAAGCAGTGTTGACGGAATCCTTCGAGTGCCCGAAAACGTTCGGCACGTGGGATGGTGGGATGGCAGCGCACGCGCGGGGGAGGCCTTTGGCGCGACAGTGATCGCGGGGCATGTCGACTCCGACACCGACGGCATTGGGTTCTTTGCTCGGCTGCTCAGGGTCAAGATGGGCGACACGATCACGCTGCGTGGGGAGTCGCGCCGGCTCAAATATCGGGTGACATCGGTGAGAAGGGTGGCTAAAAAGGCGCTCGCCACCGACAATCAAGCGCTCAAGCAGACCGGGCAGCATCGACTGGTACTGATCACCTGTACTGGCAATTTCCACAGGGACCGGGGCGGTTATGACAGCAATCTTGTGGTGATCGCTAAACCGCTCGGGCTGGCTCGCTAACCGTTATGCTCCGGCGCTGCTGCTTGGCGACGATCACGTGACGACCGACGATCACCTGACGACCTGGTCGCGGTATCCCGTTGCTCAACGGGTATCCCATTGCGGAGTCGCCGCCGGGTGCGAACTCGTTCGGTACGCCGTCGCGTAGCGACCGGTTGCGAGGGCTCTGATTCGGCAGGCTGCACACTGGCACTGGGAAGGCTGCCTTTGGCTGCAGGGTCAATGCCAAGATCGCGATACAGATGCGGCGAGGTGGAGTAGGTCTCCTCCGGCTCCTCGAAAGGCAGACCCAAGGTGTTGTTGATCACCTTCCATCGTGTCTGATCGACCCAGTCAATGAATGTGATGGCAATTCCAGACGCTCCCGCCCTCCCGGTACGGCCAATCCGGTGCACGTACATCTGCTCGTCATCAGGGCATTCGTAGTTGATCACGTGAGTGACACCTTCGATGTCGATGCCTCGTGCAGCTACGTCAGTGGCAACCAGGACATCGATGCGTCCCTCCCGAAAGCGTCGCAGGGCTTTCTCCCGCGCAAACTGGTTTAGGTCACCATGGATCGACGCCGCTGCAAAACCGCGCTCGACAAGATCATCTGACAATCGCTGCGCTGATCTCTTGGTTCGGCAGAAGATCATGACTCGGCTTCGGCTCTCGGCCTGGAGTATGCGGGCCACGATCTCTGGCTTGTCAAGGTCGTGGACGCGATAGATGAACTGAGCTGTGGTTGGAACAGTGGTGGATTCACCAGGAGACTCGGCGCGGATGTTGACTGGGTGACGCATATGGCGCCTGGCAAGCGAGACGATGCCAGCTGGCATGGTTGCCGAGAAAAGCATGGTCTGACGCAGCTCTGGGGTCTGCGCCAAGATGCGCTCCACATCTGGTAGGAACCCCAGATCCAACATCTTGTCTGCTTCGTCGAGTACGAGCACTTTAATGTGAGCAAGATCAAGAGCACCGCGTTCCAGGAGATCGATCAGCCGTCCCGGGGTTCCGACTACCACATCAACCCCATGTCCGAGGGCGTTGAGCTGATCTTGATAGCCGACGCCGCCGTAGACGGTGGTCACTCTGGCCTGTCTGCGAGTCGATGCTGCTGACAGATCGGAACTCACCTGACTGGCCAGCTCCCGGGTGGGTGTTATGACAAGCCCTTGTGGAGCACCTGGTTTGGAGAGCTGTGCGTAGTCGCGTTCCCCCGGCACCACAATGCGCTGAAGCAAGGGAATGCCAAAAGCCAGAGTCTTTCCGGTTCCGGTACGGGCCTGACCGATCATGTCCGTGCCAGTCAGGGCGATAGGAATTGCCAGTGACTGAATTCGAAATGGTGTTGTAATGCCAACGTCGTTGAGGGCCTGAACGATGGGATCCAACACACCGAGCTGGGAAAAGGTCCCATGAACGTCCTGGACCTCAGGTCTCGGCTCGGTCTGGCCTTCCGGATTGCCTTCTGTATTCAGAGTTCCGCCTCAATCGAAGATCAGTGGGCAGCGGCGAGCACTAGGCAGTAGTGATCAGGTTCGCCATCGTCGTCGCTGCAAACTCGAAACATCTTACTGAATGCTGGGTGCTGCGGAGAAAAACCACAAGTCGGTGCTGCCCTGCGGGGAAAGTGGTCACAGCGGCGCTGCGCTCAAATCGGTTCAGGCCTGTCTGCTATGACCACTTGCTTTGCGGGGCAGCCGGCTTGCCATCGCTTAGGAGTGCCGAAGCCGGAGGTGCGACTATCGTCCGGTGCAACCGGTGCTGGTAGTGACTGGCGGTCTGCCGGCGACTGGCAACCACGATCGGCAGGATCCTAACCGCGCAGAGCAGGACGCCGTACCTGCGCGTCGACTCCATTGAGCACGCAATCGTCGCTTGGTCTGAGTTAACGCATCCACTGGGACCGGTCGGCTACGCAGTGGCCTACGAGTTAGCGAAGGAGCAATTAGAGCTGCGTTTGGACGTGGTGGTGGAGTGTGTCAATCCGATCGCGCTCACCCGCGACTCATGGCGCAGAACCGCAATGGAAGCGGGCGCGGCGATTCTGGAGGTCGAGGTTGTCTGCTCCGATGAGTTGGAGCACCGGCGCCGTATTGAGACTCGGACTTCGGATGTCGAAGGGCTGCTGAAGCCGACGTGGTCGGCGGTTCTGGAGCGGGAATACCAGCCCTGGAATAGGAGGCACTTGGTGGTCGATTCAGCGGAGACGTCTCCCGAGAGGGCGGTCCAGATCATCACATCCGAGATCGCATCCATTAGGACGCAGACCGGTTGATCTCTAATCACCGGACAACGCCTCGAATCTCCTTCGGCAATATTCTGCGGCCATGACCGACGCGTCGCAGCAATCTCCGCAGGCCCGGCAAGCGGCCGAACCGTGGGTCTCGGAACCGGAGTACCGGCAAGGCGCGGTCGACCTACTCGGCGTGTTGGCGTACGGTGCTCTGGCGGCCTTCGATCGGTTGGCGGAGGACGCGCGTCGCGCTCCTACGCTGGCCGACAAGGTGTACATGGCATCGCTAGCCGCGCTG
>DATFBI010000258.1:0-5112 GCA_035253925.1 Propionibacteriaceae bacterium | reverse complement strand
GGAAAGTCAGTGACGTCCGTCGTGCCTAAAACCCTTACCCTGCGGTCGAAGCAGCAATCACTGCGCACCAGTTTTGGGGCGTTCGCGCATTTCTCAGGCCGTGGTAACAACCCAATCACAATTCGCCCGATCCCTAAGCGAAACCACGGCGAAACTGGCTACAAAACGCGTACCGCGATCTCAGCCGCTTCCTTGAACGCCAGGTCCCAGTCATGCAGGAAACGCGGCAAGCCGTAGCGGTCAAGTGCGGCCCGCCGCCCGATCAGTCCGCGGCGCTGCGCCTCCTCCGGATCGGCGAGCAGGGCTCGGGTCGCCGTCACCAGTTCGTCGATGTCACCGGAACGCGCCCCCGCCTCAACCGGCACAGCGCGGGACGCCTCGGTCGCATCGAGTACGACCACCGGCAAACCCAGCAGCATTGCCTGGATGAGGGACAGGCCGAGTGAGGTCCAGCGGTTGAGGTGCAGATAAACCCGGCGTTCCGCCATAGCGTCATAGAGCTGGTTGGGCTTGAGGTTGCCGGCGAAGTTCACCCGCTCGTGATCGGGCAGCAGCGCGTCGGGCAACAGGTCGGCATCAATGCCGAATGCGTCCACATTGAATTCGGCGAAGTGGCTGAGTAAGTCTGTGCCAGTTACGCGCCAGCGGCGTACCGGCTCGTTGACGACGAAGGCCAGGCGCGGCAAGCGACCGGTGTAGCGCAAGCCCGGATCCGCCATGCCGTGCTCAATAACCCGAGTCTGGGTACGACCGCAGTCCCAGAACAGCTGATTGAAGTGAGTGACGTGTACCAGAAGCAGCATTGGGTCGTCGGCGAGCGGGTGCCGAGTCGACGGCACGTCGGTCTTGGGAGTGTTGTGCTCCAAAAAGATGGCTGACAGATCACGCCCTGGCCGGCGCCCGAGGTGCTTGGCACAGAGTTCGATCTCCTCCAGGCGTTGCAGCAAGACCAGATCCGGCGGCTGGTCACGCAGTTCTTCGGCCGTCACCTCGTACGCATTGCTGGGTGGAGCACTGCCATACCGTGCCAGCCCTCCGCGACCCGACGGCTCGGGGGTCAAAAACAGATACTCGTGGGAGCCGGCCAGCAATGAGTCGGTGTAGCCGCCATGCACGTCCCACATCAGGATGCGCAATTCACGACCTCCCCCGTCTAATAAAAGGTCTTGCCAAGGGGTCTACATAGCTTTCTGACGGTCTGCACAGGTTGCAACCTGTGCAGACCGTCAGCAACCTACGTGCACGTAGGTTGCCACCACGCAAAAAGGGGCGCGGTTAGCTGGAACGCTGCTGTTGGACCGTCTCCTTGGATTGCTGAGCCTGGTCTCTAACGTCTTGCGCCGCGGATTGACCCTCCTGCCTGACGCTCTCAACGCCACCCTGGGCAGTCGACTTCACCGACTCCGCAGCCTCTTGCGCCGCAGGCTTCAGGCCTTCGGCCACATCCCTAGCCACCTCTGTGGCCTTCTCCTTCACCGGCTCGAGATTCTCCTGCAGCGAGGACACAGCCTGCCGCTCCTTCTCACTGGAAGGAATCAGCGACGACACCAACATCCCAAGCCCAAAGGCGACCACCCCGGCCGCGATCGGATTGCCCTGTGCCTTCCGCTTCACCGTCGCCGGCGCCTCTCTTACAGCCTCGCCTGCCTGGGAAGCCCTCTCACCCACCGCATCCTTGGCGGTGTAGGCCTTATCGGCGACGGCGTCCCTGGCCGCCGAAGCCTTGTCGGTAACTGTGCCGACAGCACCGGTGTCGTAGTCGTCGTCCGACGAACCCATCACACGGTCCTTGACACTGCCAACGGCGTCCTTGACCTTGTCGACCTGACGCCCCGCAACGTTCTTTGGCTTGACACTCTCCGCCAAATCGTCAACATCGTCGCTGAGGGTCGCCCGCGTCCGTTCGATATCTGCCCGGATCTCATCCGGGTCGTTGCTGGCGGTCATTGGTTTCTCTCCTCTTGTCCTTTGAGTGCGTTCGGAATTTGGCCGACGGTCTCGGTGGTCTGTGGCAGCCCGCTGACCTTCTTCATTTGCGCGCGGGCCACGGCAAAGAGCACCAAGCCGGCCACTAACCAGATCACAGCCACAATGACTGCTCCCCAGCCACGGCCAACCGAGTCGCTGAGGGCCTCCCAAAGGGCCAGCGACAAGAACAGCACAAACAAAAACGCAGCAACTGCGGCGGCGGAATATATGCCAGCCGCCTGGCCGGCCTTGCTGGCGGACTGGCGTACCTCAGCCTTGGCAAGCGCCACCTCCTGCTGGAACAACACCGACAGGTCGCGCGTCACGTCGCCGAGCGCCTCGCCGATGCTTTTCGTTCCAGCGTCCGTTCCGGTATCGGTTTCTGGCACGTCGCGGTACTGAGGCTGGGGAGGCGCCTGTCCTGCGTAATCGGTCATCGACGTACCTCACCCTCAGTCGGTGGTGGGTAAATCGCCTCGTCACCAACAGGGGTCACGTTCGGATAGGAAGTCCCTGTCGCACCAGGCTGCTCCGGAACCGCTGTGCCGCCGGTCGGGTACTGTCCCGGGGGCGCGACGCCGGTATCGGGGAACGTCCCGGTCGGCCCTGTACCTGCGCCCTGATAGGGCGCACCACTGGCTACCGTGTCGCCGTAGCGCGGGGCATAGTCCCCGTCCTGGTACCCACGAGCGCCGTAAGTGGTGCCGCTTGGCGCAGCACTCTCGTAGTCATATGCACCGCCGTCGTAGGCCCGGGCAGGGGTTGATTCGCGGTCGGAATCAACGCTGGTCTTCCCCGCCACAGCGCCCCGCGTCACTCGCCCTGCCAGAACCCCGGCCGCGGCGGCGATGGCGAGGAAGGCGCCTGGCCGACGGCGTGCGTACCGCTTGACCTCCTCCAGGAGGTCGGAGGGCTCATGGTTCTCCAGCCAATGGGAGAACTCGCCCACCTTCCGGGAGGCCTGTTGAGCAAGATCACTCATCGGGCCGGACTCATCGGCCTTCGAGGCCATTGAGCCGAGCTCGGACGCCCATCCATGCAGCTTTTCGGCGAGCGCCGACTGCTGGTTGCTGGCCTGTCCGCGAAGCTCCGACCGCGTGCTGTCCACCAGGCTCCTGGCTTGATACTTCGCTTCTGAGGCCACGTTGGTGGCTTCGCTCTTCGCGACGTCCTTGACGCCTGCGGCGGCACCCACAGCGGTGTCCTTGACATTAGCCGCCTCCCCCTTTGCGGTGTCGACGGTCGAGCTCGAACCGGTATCTGATCCGATCGGCTCACCGTATTGCTCGCGACCGCCTGCGGTCGTGCCATATTCCAGGTCGGACTCGACGAAGGTGCCGGGCTGCACTGCTTCCCCGAGAGGCGGGTTGGGTTGCTCCGTGCCGTATTGCTCGGGGCCCGGCTCGGCAGGCCGGCCCGTGGGATCGTAGGGGCTTGTCACGACTTTCTCCAATCGGTTCGATTGTGGACAGGCATTCGGGTACCCGGGGATTTAGAACGTAAACAGGTTTGGCGAGTGATCAGGATGACCATTGCCGGACCCTGACCATGGCTTGAGCATGATCTTGACCGCGCCGTCGGCCTTGCGCTGGAACATGTCGTACGCCGCAGGAGCCTCGGCGAGCGGCAGCCGGTGAGTGGCGAACTCGTCTACGCCGAGCGGATCCTCCTCAGTCAAGAACGGCATGATGTCGGGGATCCACCGCTTGACGTTCGCCTGGCCCATTCGAAGCTGGATCTGTTTGTCGAATAGCGCCATCATCGGCATCGGATCGGCCATGCCGCCGTAGACGCCCGACAGCGATACCGTGCCGCCGCGGCGTACCGTTTCGATCGCGGTATAGACCGCGGCGAGCCGATCCAGTCCAGCCTTCTTGATCAGCAGCTGGGTTAATGCGTCGGGAAGCTGGGCTGTGACGCGCTGAGCAAGCGCCGCTCCCGGTGAACCGTGTGCCTCCATGCCGACGGCATCGATCACCGAGTCCGGACCGCGACCATCGGTCAGATCGCGTACTACCTCAGCAAGATCATCTTCATGCTCTCGAAGGTCGATCACCTCAATACCCCTGGCGACGGCTCGGGCCAGCCGCTCATCCACAAGATCCACGGCGATGATGGTGTCGATCCACTTCTGCTGGGCGATCCGGCACGCCATGTCGCCGATCGGTCCGAGTCCCAAGATCAACAGCGAGCCACCGTCCGGTACGCCGGCGTACTCCACGGCTTGCCAGGCGGTTGGCAGTACATCGGAGAGATAGATGAAGCGGTCGTCCGGCGGTCCATCAGGGACCAGAATGTGGGTGAACTGTGCCTCGGGTATCCGCAGGTACTCCGCTTGGCAGCCTGGCACCTGGCCGTACAGCTTTGAGTAGCCGAACAGCGCGGCGCCGCTGCCCTCCCCGCGCACCTGGGTCGTCTCGCATTGGGTGTAGAGCGAGCGTTCGCACATCCAGCAATGACCGCAGGAGATCTGGAAGGGGACCACTACCCGATCACCTGGACGGATCTGCGTTATGGCTCGCCCGACCTCGAGCACGAGACCGATCGCCTCGTGGCCCAGCACGTCACCAGGACTCATAAAGGCGCCCATGGTCTCGTAGAGATGAAGATCGGAGCCGCAGATGTTGGTGCTGGTGACCTTGATGATCGCGTCGTTTGGTTCTTTGATGATCGGGTCTTCGACGTCTTCTACCGAGACACTGCGTCGGCCTTGCCAGGTAACAGCTTTCATCGGGATCTCATGGCTTGCGCCAGTCGTCGCTGGTCAGATGAGAGCCGGCCTGTGGTCCCATCTGCAGCATGCCGCCGTCGACCACCCACGACGCTCCGGTGACATAGCTGGCCTGCGGGCTGGCCAGGAAAGCGATCACCGCGGCGATCTCACGGGCATCCCCGGGTCGACCGAGCGGGACACCGAGCCGTTCCTCGTTATGGGGATCTTGATCTTCTTGCCCAGTCATAGGGGTAGCGATTTCGCCCGGAGCCACGGCATTCGCAGTTATCTGGTGCTGGCCCAGCTCTAGGGCAAACGTCTTGATCAATCCACCGATGCCATGCTTGGCAGCATCGTACGGGCCGGATCCCACTCGTGGCTGGTGCTCGTGAACGCTGGTGACGGCAATAAGTCGGCCACCGTTGCCGGCC
>DATFBI010000257.1:0-7933 GCA_035253925.1 Propionibacteriaceae bacterium | reverse complement strand
ATAGCATCTGGATGAAGAGCGTCCGCCTCCGGATTCGCGTTGAGAATGATCACGGTTCTAGACGAATCGGAGGGGGCCTGGAATGCGTAGAGGTCACACAGATCAAGTCTGAAGTCACCAAGTGGTGCGCCAAGGCTGAGCCCAGTGAAATGATTCGACATGTCTACGTCCCTTTCGCCCAGTGAAGTTTGTAAGTCGAGCTCGGGTGGCACAACCAACCGCATGTAGAAGTGCATTAGGACGGTCCGGCGGCTGAAGTCCGCGCCCGCTCGCTCGGCTCGATGAATTTAAACGCTAGTAGACGTCACAGGGATGTCAAGGCCCCTCCTAGCCGAACGCCCGGCTCTCCTGATAGGGATTGACGGCGTACGTGCGTGCCGCCAGCGCGGGATCATGCTGCGGCCTCTTCATGCAAGTCGACCCCCGAAGAACAGGAGTCCGACACGCGGTACACTGGCGCCTCGCTACCAGAGCCCGAGGATCGAATCGAGCAACTGGAAGCGCAATCTTGACGGCGTTCGATAAGGGGGAGCTAATGCCGACGAAGTTCGAGGCGTTCGCCGCATTGCACGTGCCAGGCGATCCGGTGATCCTCTACAACATCTGGGACGTCGGCAGCGCCCAGGCCGTTATCCGCGCCGGGGCCAAGGCGCTCGCCACCGGCAGCCACCCGGTTGCCGATGCCAACGGCTGGCCCGATGGGCAGGGTGTGCCGATCGATTTCGCGTTGGCGAACGCGAAGCGCATCGTCGACTCGACCGAGCTGCCGCTGACCGTCGATTTCGAAGGCGCCTATTCCGATGACCCGGACCAGGGCGCCGACAATGTCGTCCGTCTGGCCGCGACTGGCGCGGTCGGCTGCAATTTCGAGGACCAGGTCATCGGCGGGGAGGGCCTGCACCCGCTCAACCTGCAGGTGGAGCGCATCAAGGCGATACGCCGCGCCGTTGGCGACCAGTTTTTCATCAACGCCCGCACCGATCTGTACATCAAGGCGCAGACGCATGACTTGGCGCTGGTCGAGGAAGCGATCGAGCGCGGAAAGGCATTCGCCGACGCCGGCGCTAGCGGTTTCTTCGTCCCTCGCCTCACCGATTCCGGGCAGGCCGAGAGGATCGTCAAGGAAGTGCCACTGCCGCTGAACCTGATCGCCTTCCCCGGCGCGCCGCCAAAGGCCGATTGGGCGAATGCCGGAGTCGCGCGGATCAGCCACGGGCCCCACCCTCACCGGGCCCTAATGGCGAATTTCGAGGAGATGGCCAGAGACGCGATCGCTTGATCTAGGGCTGCAGGTTCTGCGGGTGGATAGCGATGATCTCTAATACGCGGCGGTAGTTTTATCAGGCTGGTTTCGGCTCAGGTTCAGCCTCCCGGTCGGCGGGTGGCTCACCGGGTCCGCCTTGGCTGAAGTTGCCAACGCGGAGCACTTCGCCGTTACGGACATACCAGACGGTGCCATCGCTAGCGCGCAGTTCAGTGACGCGCCACCCGATTCCTTCGACTACCCCGGACGCCACGTCCATGTCGACGTAGTCCCCGACACCGAGCTGGTCCTCGACCAGCATGAAAACCCCAGATACGAGATCCTTGACAATGCTCTGCAGCCCGAACGCGACGGTCACACCGATAACCGTGGTACCGGCAAGGATCGTTGTGATGTTGTATCCCAACTCCGCCAAGATCATCAATAGCACAACGGCGAAGATCACTAACGTAACTGTGCTTTGAGTCAGTGCGCTGAGGGTGGAGAGGCGTTGCCGCCGGCGCTCCGCGGACATTGTGGTGGCGACGACCAACTTCTGCGTTAGTTCGCTCCGCGAGCTGAAGGGTCGGTCGATCGCACGTTGCGTTGAGCGTTTGATCATGCGATGGAGTACGCGCCGCAGTACGAACGCAGCAATGATCAAGAGCACGATCCGAATCGGCTTGAATACCACCAGTGCTGCGAGATTGTCTGGTAACCAGTCCGGCATGTGCCTCAGCCTAGGGTCTGTGGCTCGGACTCGTAGCCGAGCGTGAAGGCGAATTCGCTTGTGTGCAGAAGTACCTGAGGCGATGCTTGACCGGTGTCCAGCACCGTGGGAGAGATCCGGCAGACCAAGACGACCCGCGGAGGATCGAGCTGGCGGACTCTGCTTGCAGTGGGAATCACCGTTGTCGCGTGGGCTTCGGCTTTCGTGGTGATCCGGTACGCGGCGCACGATATCCGTCCGGGAGCTCTTAGCCTGGGCCGGCTACTGGTGGCCAGCCTGGCGCTTAGTGTCATGATGATCGGCCGCAAGCTGGTCCGGATGAATGCCAGGGAATGGTGGCTGACAGCAGTAGTCGGTGTCGCGTGGTTCGCCATCTACAGCCTCGCCCTTAACGCGGGTGAACAGCACGTTGACGCTGGCACCGCTGCAATGCTGATTCAGTTTGCGCCCATCCTGATCGGGGTGCTTGCCGGCATCCTGCTTGGTGAAGGCTTCCCGCGCATGCTGGTGATCGGGGGATTGGTGGCGTTCGTTGGCACACTGATCATTGGGATTGCCACCAGTACTGGCAGGGCCGATCTCATTGGCGTGCTGCTCGTGCTGTTGAGCGCGACCACGTATTCGATCGCCTTGGTGGCGCAGAAAGTAGTGCTCCGGCGGGTATCGGCGCTGCAAGTGACCTGGCTGGCCTGCCTCATTGGCACGATTGCCTGCCTACCCTTTGCTGGCCAGCTAGTCCATGACATGGCTGCCGCACCCCCCCTGCAGATCATCGGAGTGGTCTATCTCGGACTGGTCCCGAGTGCGCTGGCCTTCTCAACCTGGGCGTACGCCTTGAAGCACACTACGGCCGGAAAGCTGGGCGTCACGACCTTCGTAGTGCCACCGATGACAATCCTGATGGGCTGGCTCTTTCTCGGTGAGGTGCCGCCACTGCTTGCGATTGTTGGTGGCGCACTGTCCCTCGTCGGGGTAGCCATCGCTAGTCGGCCCTCGAAACCGAGAGTTACCGTTCCGTCTGGTATGTAACGCGACCGTGTTTGATTGCTCCGCTCGCTGGCGCTCGCTGTGTCTAATGGCTCACTTCGCTCGCTGCGATATTCGCCGGGGAGCCGCCGTCTTCGTCGGATCCGACGAAACGATCGTGTCTGGGGATCAACTCTGTTCTCGACGCATTTCGTCGGCTCCTCCTGCAGATCGGCGGCGCGAATCTCGCGGGGCGGATCGCGCGTCGGAAGCCGCTGTCTTCCTCGCTCGCTCACGGCCAGCATGAGTGCGAAGTCTGTGCTCTCCCCGGATGCTGGCCATTCGCTCGTTCGTCCAGACAGCGGCGCGCGCGATCCGAGTGCTACGTCGACTTTCGATAAGTGATTCGTCCTTCCCAGACGGTAGCAACGACTGGATCCGGCAGTTCGCGACCGTGCCAAGGATTGTTGCGTGACAGCGAGGCGGAGTCATCGCGGTTCTGAACCGCACGAGCGGCGGGATCAATCAAGATCATATTGGCCGGCTCACCGGGGGTCAGCGGACGGCCTTGATCGGAAAGCCGTGCAATCTGTGCGGGCACGATCGACATCCGCTTGGCTAGCTCAGGCCAGGTCAGCAGACCGGAGTTGATCATGATCTCGATTACTACGGCTAGCGCAGTTTCTAATCCGAGCATGCCGAATGCTGCCTCAGCGAAGGCATGCTCCTTATCGTGCCGCGCATGTGGCGCGTGGTCGGTGGCCACCGCGTCGATGGTTCCATCCGCCAATGCTTCCCGGAGTACCTCAACGTGCTCATGCGGTCGTAGTGGTGGGTTCACCTTGTACGTCGGGTCGTAGCTGAGCACTTCGCTGGTGGTGAGCGCCAGGTGATGGGGTGCAACTTCAGCCGTCACATTGATACCGCGCTGCTTGGCCCACCGGATCACGTCGACCGTTTCGGCACACGACACATGACAAATGTGCAGCCGGGACCGCGTCAGCTCAGCTATCTGGACATCTCGTGCGACCATCCCGGCCTCTGCTGCGGCAGGCCAGCCGGTCAGTCCCAGCTTTCCGGAGATTTCTCCCTCATGGCAGCACGCGGCCGTCCCGGCAAGTTGCGGATCCTGGGCATGCTGCGCAATAACCCCGTCAAAGGCCCGGACGTACTCCAGGGCTCGTCGCATCAGCCGTGCATCCCAGACACAATGGCCATCGTCGGAGAACACCCGGACCCCGCCGCTGGAGCGGGCCATTAGCCCGAGTTCGGCCAGCTCAACGCCATTTAGGCCCTTGGTCACCGCGCCTACTGGCACGACCTGGGCGTGACCATCCCGAGCACCGAGCGCCGCTATATGTTCGGCCGCCTCAGCCGTGTCGGTGACTGGATCTGTGTTCGCCATCGCCAGCACCGCGGTGAAGCCGCCGCGGGCTGCAGCCAGGGTGCCGGATTCCACCGTCTCGGCGTCCTCCCGTCCTGGCTCTCGCAGATGGGTATGCAGGTCGACCAAACCGGGGAGCGCGATCAACCCATCGGCATCAAACCGGTCTGCATTACCGTCGGCCTCGGACGGCTCCGCGAAGTGGCGATTGTGGATCAACAGGTCAGACCGCCCGCGGCCCACAAGATCGGCGCCGCGGATCAGCAGGTCACTCACTCGGCGCCTCCCAGCAGCTCGTACAGCACGCTCATCCGTACCGATACCCCGGCTGCCACCTGGTCCAAGATCAATGAGTTGGCCGCATCGGCAGCGTCCGCTGAGATCTCCAGCCCACGGTTCATCGGCCCGGGATGGCAGATAGCCGCACCTGGCTTCATGGCCTGGAGTCTGGGACGGGTCAGGCCGTAACCGATGGTGTACTCGCGCGGCGTCGGAAAGTAGCCGCCGGACATCCGTTCCCGCTGCACTCGCAACATCATGATGATGTCCGCATGAGGGATTACTTGATCAAAGTCGGTGCAGACCAGCACCGGCCAGCTATCGATTCCGGAAGGCAGCAGCGTCGGTGGCGCGACCAAGATCACCTGCGCGCCCAGCGTATTGAGCAACAGCACGTTGCTCCGGGCCACGCGGGAGTGGGTGATGTCTCCGACGATGGCCACCGTCTTTCCGTGGAAGCTCAACTGGTCGGGGACTGTACGCCGGAAATGCCGCCGGATCGTAAAGGCATCCAATAGCGCTTGAGTGGGGTGCTCATGAGTACCGTCACCGGCGTTGAGCACATGAGCATCGATCCAGCGCGAAGCCTGCCACGGCGCTCCCGATGCGTGGTGCCTTATCACCAACGCATCCACGCCCATGGCAGCAACGGTGAGCACCGTGTCACGCAGTGACTCACCCTTGGATACCGAAGAGCCTTTGGCACTGATGTTGATCACATCCGCTGACAGCCATTTGCCGGCGATCTCGAATGATGATCGAGTCCGGGTGGAGTCCTCGAAGAAGAGGTTTACCACCGTACGGCCCCGCAGCGCCGGCAACTTCTTGACGGGGCGACCCTGCACCAACGACATCTCTTCGGCAAGATCCAAGATCTCGGTGATCTGATTTTGATCAAGGTCAGCTGCGGATAACAAATGGCGCATCATGGCCCCACCTGACCGTGACCACTTGCCGGCTCGATACTGACCTGATCTATCCCGTCGAGCTCAGCCAGCCGTACGCTGACGTGCTCGCCCGATCTGGTCGGTATGTAGCTGCCTATGTGATCAGCTCGAATTGGCAGCTCCCGATGGCCGCGGTCCACCAGCACTGCGAGCCGAACGGCACGCGGCCGTCCAAGATCACCAAGAGCATCCAGTGCTGCTCGCACGGTACGCCCGGAGTAGAGCACATCATCGACCAGCACCACGATGCTGTCCTCCACTTCGACCGGTAAGTCAGTATGGCCAACTGCGCGGGTTGGTTGCCGGCGCAGGTCGTCGCGGTACATGGTCACGTCCAGCGCGCCTACTGGGACGCGAACGCCTTCCACGTGATCCATCACCGTGGCGAGTCGATGGGCCAGCGGCACGCCACGAGTAGGAATTCCCAGCAGGACCAGACCGTGGGCACCCCGGTTGGCCTCGAGTATCTGGTGAGCGATGCGAGCACAGGCCCGGGCAATCTGCTCCGCATCCATTACCACCCGAGACGCGTCGGAACCGATCGCAGTGCCGGAGCCCGGTTCATCGCGTTGGGCTTGTGGCGCGCCGGTACCTGACAACAATCCTCCTCGTCGAGTGCGCCTCGGACGCCCTCGCGCTCAATTCGTGCGGCTCGCCGACCCCGCGGAACCACGTTAGGGCGATAACGTAGGGCCGTGAACGAACTCCTGAGCATGCTAGTGCCTCTGGAAACGCTCGAGGGGTGGCCACGGGTACAAGACCCCACAGTCCTGCAAGCCCTGACCTTGTACGTGGGAATTCCGCTCTTGATCGCCGTGATCGTGAGCGCGACCATCCTGGTTCGCGCCAAGGCGAGCGCTCGGCGAGGTGACCTCGCTGAAGCCAGCGATCCGCTGTGGGTTGGTGCCCAGGAGTCCGAGCAAGTGGAACCGGTCAGCGATAGCCAGGACGCCGAAGCCCGGGTTCAGGCGACGGCCGACACGTCGGCAGCTGAGGAGAAAGCCGAGGGTGGCGACACGGGTGAACACGTGGGTGGCGCGGGTGCCCGCTGGTGACTCGTTCACCCCTAGCCAGCGCGAGTGGCTGGAGCGTGCGGTACGCAACGCCGAAGCGGCTTCCGGCCTGACCTTCTCATTGTTCGTTGGCGTCTCCGAGGAGGATTCGCGCGGGTACGCCGAACGGCTGCATCGGGCACTGCCAGATCCTGACCATGGCGTCCTGGTGATGTGCGATCCGGAGTTCCACAAGCTGGAGATCGTTACCGGCGTCGCAGCGCGCCGAGTACTTGATGATCTTGAATGCCGTTTGGCGGCCGCTGCCATGCAGACATCGTTCGCTGGGGGTGACATCGTTGGCGGCTTGGCCACTGGGATTCAGCAACTAGGAGAGGCGGCACGCCGGCCGAGGACACTGCACGTCAGCCGCGGTGATCTGGGATAGTGCTCCCATGCGCGTACACATCGGCAGTGACCACGCTGGATTCGAGCTGAAGAAATACTTGATTGCTGCTCTGACCGAGGACGGGCACGAGATTGTTGATCATGGGCCGCACAGCTATGATGCCGAGGACGATTATCCGGTCTTCTGTATTCCGACTGCCGAGGCTGCAGTTGCCGATCCCGGATCGTTAGGCATCGTGATAGGCGGATCAGGTAACGGGGAGCAGATCGCGGCGAACAAGGTGATCGGCGCTCGCGCGGCGCTCGCGTACGACTTGGATACGGCCAGATTGGGCCGACAACACAACGACGCAAATGTCATTGGCATAGGGGCCCGGATGCACACCGAGGAAGAGGCACTTGAGATGGTTCGGCTCTTTCTCGCCACACCTTTCAGCGGTGATCCCCGCCACGCCCGTCGCATTGGACTCCTCGCCGACTACGAGAAAACGCGCTCGGCTGCGGGCGCTTCCTGAGTCTCTGCAGCCCGCTGGACGGGTGCTGTTAGTAAGAGAAGTGGTCGGAAACGGCGTTATTGAATCGATTTAGTGCTGTCGTTGATGACCACCTGCTTCGGGCCGGCTCAGTGAACTTGCTGGCGAGCGAAGCGAGCGAAGCAACTAAGCTCTTCGGCGTCCATCGACTCGGGCGAGCAGTTCGTCGATGACCTCTGCCGCGACCCGCTCATCGTCAAGGTCCGGGCGGGAGACATCCCGCCCTCGCATTGCACGGTCCAGAGTGACCAGCCCGGAGACACCGTCACGCCCAAAATCCCGCGGCCAGAGATCGCGGGAGTCCTGCGTGTTCCCCGAGTAGTGTGTTCCTCCGCCGTGCGTTCCTGGGGGCCGACCCCCAGGTGGCACCGCACCTGTCATGCCTGACACGCTAAAGCAGATTCGCCGACTGCGTGAGTGATCGCAATGGAAGTGTTACGCGTCAGTAGCC
>DATFBI010000256.1:0-3642 GCA_035253925.1 Propionibacteriaceae bacterium | reverse complement strand
CTGGCGACCCCGGCACCACCTTGTTTGGCAAGCTGTATGCCCTCAGCCACCTACGGGCCGACCGCTGGTACAAGCTCGGCCGGGAGCTGCGATATGGGAGGCTGGAAGATGAGAAGGCCTTCAACAGCGTCCGGCGGCTGGCGGAGCGCGAGGACTATGCCCTGGGCTTGATGCGGCGAGCGGGTCTTCCCGTACCGGAATCGTACGGAACGGTGGAATTGACCCCTGAGCGCGAGTATCTGCTGGTGACTGAGTTCCTGCAGGGAAGCCGAGAGATCGGTGAGGTCGCCATCGACGACGGTTTGATCGATCAATGTCTCAGTATCATTCGCAGGCTCTGGGATGCCGATCTGGCGCACCGAGATATCAAGCCCGCCAATCTGCTGGTCCAGGACCGCAATGTCCGTCTCATCGACGTGTTCTTGACCGAGGTGCATCCGACCCCGTGGCGGCAGGCGATCGATCTGGCGAACATGATGCTCTTCCTCGGCCTGCGAACCGACGCCGCCCGCGTCTACCACCGGGCCAGGCAGTTCTTCACCGACGAGGAGATCGGTGAGGCATTCGCGGCCGTCCGAGGGCCAGCCATGCCCTCTCAGCTTCGCCACATGCTCAAGGAGCGGCCTTCGGACCTGAAGGCTGAGTTTCTGGACTTGTTGCCCACACGGCCGCGTCCCATCTCGATCCAGCGCTGGAGCCTCAAGCGGATCATCGTCGCCCTGCTGGCATTGCTGGTCCTGGCGCTCGTTTTTCCGATGGTGGTGAGCTGGGGCGCACGGACCGAGATGGCCAACGCCTCGCTGTATACCAGCGACATTGGCTGTGGCGACCACGAGGCGCTTTGGCTGATGGCCCAGGCGGTGCCATCGGCCACCCTGGTGCCCTGCCTTGAGGCCGCCCCGCCTGGCTGGGCCCTGAGCGACGTCAAGGCGGCAAGCGGGTTCGCCAGCATCGTGTTCGACACCGACCGGCCATACCGGGCGGCGGGGGTGACAGTGGAGTTGCGCCCTTCCTGCGACCTGGCCGACGCCACCGAGGTCACCTCCGAGCTGGCCGGGACCAGACGCTACATCTGGATCGACACCAACGCCGCGCCGATCTCAGTCATCCGCACCGACGTGTTCCAGGGCGGCTGTGTCAGCCAGCGGGTCGTCGCCTCCGACCCGAGCCAGGAGCTGGTCAAGGCCTCCCAGTCGGCTTTCGGCTTCGTCACCCGAGCGGCGCTCGGACAAGCGCTCGCAGAGCGCTCCGACGGCCGACTTCGCCTGGATCCAGACACTTCCTGATGATGACAGTGGGGGCGGCGACACCGGGCACGGCGGCTTCCGGTTCCCACACATCTTCGTGGTCGACCACCCCTGGCCGGCGCCAACACCTAGACCAGGGCGCATCGGGCGGGCCGATCCCGAGGGCCGTCCGCCGGGCATTCACCCGGTCCCTGGCCGATGCGGGGCCGCTGAGCTTCATGCGCTCGGGCGACGCGGTCATTGTCCCGGGAAGCTGCGGTGAGGTCCGCAACCGGGGCATCCTGATCACCCTGGGACGGTGGACGGGGTCGGCGGCCAGGTCCAGGTGAGCGTGACTGGCCATGTCTCCTGGATTGCCGCCAACTCAGTGATCTACCGGGTCGAGCGGACCAGCGGCGGCTGGAGGGTAGCCGGAGTCGCCGCCCGGGGGCCAGTCTCGTAGCAGCGTCCTGTGGCCTACCCATGGCCTCGCTCCTTGAGCACGTCTGGCTAGCTCAGTTCTCCCCTCGGGGGAGTGGAGCGGCCAGGCCGCACAGTCCGCTTCGCGCGATTGAGGCATCGGCGCGTCCGCGCCTTTGGGCCGGCCTTCGGACGGCGCCGTCTTCGGCGGCCATCTCAGCCTGACTTGGTTGCCTGCAACGCAGGGGGAAGCGCGATAACCCGGCCATATCTGTGACGCTACTGAGTTCCGCTTGGGTGAAGCTGGCGTGAGCGTAATTGGAGACGGCAGGCGATTGTCGAGCCACGAGGCATTATTCGGGTCGTCGACCGCTGTGCAACTCCTTGGGCGGCGGTGACGACTCCTGCCCCGAGGCGTTCTAGGCGTCTGACCTGCGACGACGGGTCTCTGGTGCCCCTGGCAGGACTCGAACCTGCACTCTGTTTAGGAGATGGCTCAGCGCAGACGCTGTGCTGGAACTCGGACTTGCTTGTCCACAGTGAACGAGGATCGAAGTTATCGGGGTGACGGCTCCTGTCTTGATCTGGCTGAACGTCTGACGTGCTTCATCCGTAGGTCGATAAGCAGTCTTTGTGTAGGTATACTCCTGGCCAGGTTCGTTGAGACTTGAGTGATGTGGAGCAACTCAACGAGGGAGGGAACGTCCGTAGGGGGAGGCCATGGCCATTGACGGACACGGAGAAGAACTCGAAAGCCGGTTTCATGCCTTCCGTATTCGTCAGCTCAAGTTTCAAATGGTTGCCTTACAGGTCTGGTTGTCGGGGCTCTCGGTTCTCCTGCCCTTGGCCGGAATACTGATTCTTGCCTATTACTGTAGCGCAATACGTCAGAACTCGGCGCAAGCCTTTTGGTCATCAGTCATGGCCGCCGTCGGCGCAATGGTAGTCGGCGGCTTCTTGGGCTTCCTGTTCGCCATTCCGCGCGCTAGAGAGATCGATAAAGATAGTCGGATACCACAAGGCCGTCGACCCTTTGTGGTTAACACAAACTTTGAACAAATCTCTGACTGGCTTACGAAAATAATCGTGGGAGTAAC
This sequence comes from Propionibacteriaceae bacterium, assembly GCA_035253925.1. GTDB lineage: Bacteria > Actinomycetota > Actinomycetes > Propionibacteriales > Propionibacteriaceae > Microlunatus. Next base: position 899 of record DATFBI010000256.1, on the reverse strand, counting down.
TCTCATCCAACTTGACGAGATCCTTGCTAAGCTTGGGCAATTGACCGAGGATCTGGCGGTAGTCTTCGGAAACCAGCCCGGCGCCACGGTGGTAGCGGCAGGTATCCTAGCCTACTTTCCAGCAGTCGGATTTCTCATCGGGTATGTGGCCACCCGAAGCCTCATCACAGTGCTTCTCGGCTGGATTGAAGCTACCTTGAGTGACGTTCTCGTGCAACACGACGATCAAGAATCAGAAGACATTCAGGCCCTCGCGACCACCCAGAGATCCGGCTCACGTGGACGCACAAATGCCGGAGCGTCCGATCTAGAGTCTCCCTCAGTCCCAACCGCGGAGTCAGGTTAGCCGTGATCAACTTTCAGACTGCCATAACGACCTTCGAGCAGTAGGACGACTAGTCCGGGAGTTGCATCGCCGCCTCTATGACATAGGGCAGCATAGTCCGTCCTGCCGAGCGCTCCCGGGCGACACTTCGCAAGCATCGAGTTCCCGGACTCGCACCGCCTACCTGGGGCCTATTGGACCATGGCTTTCCAAGATCGTTTCCTCAGCCACGATCTCTGATCGTGCCAGCTGTACTGAAGCTGCGTTAGTGTAGTGAGGCCCTGGCAGCGATGCTTGAGCCACGAGGCATTATTCGGGTCGTCGAGCGCTGTGCAACGCTGGAATGAGGGTGCCCTCTCTCGCAAGAGGGTCGTCCTGATCGTGTGACCTGCGACGATGGTAGTCGGTGCCCTGGCAGGACTCGAACCGGCAGCCTGCTGTTTAGGAGATGTCTCGGTTTAGACGCTGTGCCGGAGTGCGAAGCTCCTGGTCGTCGCTGACCGTAGGGCGAAAGTTATCGTGTCGTCGGATCCTTATCAGGTGTCACGTTATCCAGCGAGAACGCCCTCAGTCG